>DASXIW010000071.1:0-26899 GCA_036497785.1 Acetobacteraceae bacterium
CGCCTTCTGCTGGACCACAAATCACCGACGCAACATGCACGGCATGATCGGTGCGCTATGCAGCGCAGTCGCAACCTCCTCTCGACTCACCCGCCGGACCGTCTACCAGTAGCGGGCCGATTGGTTGATAAGCGGGTTTGGTATTTGCTCTCATCTTATGCGGCCATTAACTATACGAATAATTGGGCCTATGTCTTCTTTGCTGCCATCGGGTCCTGGATCGGCGCGTTCGCATCCGTCACCTTCCTACATGCCCCGCCAGCCCGCTCGCAGGCCGGCTTCCCATCGATCGATCCCGATCTATAACCAATATACCTGGCCACCGGCCCCAGCGCGGTCGGGAGGACCGATCAGGCGGTCTGCCCAAGCCCTTTGACACCGCGGCGCAACCTCCGTGGCGACAGAATCTCGTATGCCATTGATGTACGATTGTCCCGCCCGGTGATTTCACCTCACACGATATTGCTCTAAGGTCCCGCCCAGGATCAGAATCGGGATGTCCATCTTTGCATTACCCCAGCCGCCATCTGCTGCAGATCGAGGGACTCCACCCGCCCGAGATCGCGGCCTTGCTGGATCTCGCGGAAAGCTACGTGCTGCTGACCCGTTCGGGCAAAACCCAGCGGGACCTGCTGCGCGGGCGAACGCTGATCAATCTGTTTTTCGAGGACTCGACTCGCACGCGTACCAGCTTCGAACTGGCCGGCAAGCGGCTGGGCGCGGATGTGATCAACATGT
The DNA here is from genome assembly GCA_036497785.1 of Acetobacteraceae bacterium. GTDB lineage: Bacteria > Pseudomonadota > Alphaproteobacteria > Acetobacterales > Acetobacteraceae > DASXIW01. The sequence continues at coordinate 739 of DASXIW010000071.1, forward strand.
CCGTCTCCAGCAGCAGCGTAAACAAGGGCGAAACGCTGCTGGACACGGCGGCGACGCTGAACGCCATGAACTGCGACCTGCTGGTGGTGCGCCACGCCCAATCCGGCGCACCCAATTTGCTGGCGCAGAAGGTGGACGCGGCGGTGATCAATGCCGGAGACGGCACGCATGAGCATCCCACCCAGGCGCTGCTGGACGCGCTGACCATCCAGCGCCGGAAGGGCCGGCTGGAAGGGCTGGTCGTGGCGATCTGCGGCGATGTGCTGCATAGCCGGGTGGCGCGCAGCAACATCCATCTGCTCACCGCCATGGGCAGCCGGGTGCGGGTGATCGGCCCGCCTACCCTGATCCCCACCGAGGCGACGCGGCTCGGCGTGGAGGTGTTCCACGACATGACCAAGGGGCTGAAGGGCGCGGACATCGTCATGTCCCTGCGGCTCCAGCGCGAACGCATGTCGGGCGGACTGGTGCCCAGCGCGCGGGAATATTTCCGTTTCTGGGGCCTGGACGCGGAAAAGCTGGCTTTCGCCAAACCCGATGCGCTGGTGATGCATCCCGGCCCGATGAACCGGGGCGTGGAGATCGACAGCGCGGTGGCCGACGACCCCATGCGCAGCGTCATCAAGGAACAGGTGGAAATGGGCGTTGCCGTGCGCATGGCGGTGCTGGACACGCTGTCGAGGACGAACCGTCACAATGACTGATTTTTTGTTTAAAAACATTCGCCTGCTCGATCCGGCTTCGGGCCTGGATCAGCCGGGCGAGCTCCTCGTGCGCGACGGAAAAATCGCCGATCTGGGCGCCTCGCTAGGCCGGACAGATGGCGTCGAGGCATTGGATGGCGAGGGCGCGGTGCTCTGCCCGGGCCTCGTGGACATGCGCGCCGAGCTGGGCGAGCCCGGCGCCGAATACCGGGAGACCATCGCCTCCGCCGCCATGGCCGCCGCGGCCGGCGGCATCACCACCCTGGCCGCCTTGCCCAACACCATGCCGGCGATCGACGATCCGTCAATGGTGCGGCTGTTGCGCGCGCGCGGCGAGGAAACCGGCAGCCTGACCATCCTGCCTTATGGCGCGGTCACCAAGGGCTGCCACGGCGAGGAGCTGGCCGAACTGGGGCTGCTGCGAGAGGCCGGGGCGGTCGCCTTCACCGACGGAACCCAGGCCATCGCGGCCAGCCGGATGATGAAGCTGGCCCTATCCTACGCCGCCGGATTCGGCGCTCGCGTCGTGCAGCACCCCGAGGACCCGTCGCTCGCCTCCGGCGGTGCGGCCACCCAGGGCGAGCTGGCCACCAGGCTCGGGCTTCCCGGCATTCCCGAGGCCGCGGAGGCCATATTGGTGGCGCGGGACATCGCGCTGGTGCGGCTGACCGGGGGCTCGGTGCATTTCGCCCATGTCTCCACGGGCGAGGCGCTGGAACTGATCCGCCGCGCCAAGGCCGACGGGCTCTCCGTCACCTGCGACACCGCGCCCCCGTATTTCGACCTGAACGAGACGGCGATCGGCGATTTCCGCACCTATGCCAAGCTGTCTCCGCCCCTGCGCAAGGATTCCGACCGGCTTGCGGTATGCGCGGCGCTGGCCGATGGCACGATCGACGCGGTGGCCAGCGACCATCAGCCGCGCGACGCGGACGACAAACGCCTGCCCTTCGCCCAGGCCTCGGCGGGGGGCACCGGTCTGGTCACGCTGCTGGCGGTCACGCTGGCCCAGGTGCATGGCAACAACCTGCCGCTGGCCCAGGCGATCCGCCTGATGACAAGCGGCCCGGCCGCCCTGCTGGGCAGTGATGCAGGCACGCTGGCCAAGGGCGCGGAAGCCGATCTATGCCTGTTCCAGCTGGATCGCGCCTGGCAGGTGGAAGCCGGCGCCCTGCCCGGCAAAGCACAGAACACCCCGTTTGACGGGCGAGCGCTGGAGGGAAAGGTGATCGGCACCTGGAAGGCTGGCCGGCGGGTTTTCGGCGCATGATCGCCTGGTCGGACGTCATCGCCTGGGCCGGGGCGCTGGTGATCGGCCTGGTGCTCGGCTCGGCCCCGTTCGGCCTGCTGCTCACGCGGGCGGCAGGGCTGGGCGATATTCGCGCCATCGGCTCCGGCAATATCGGCGCGACCAATGTGCTGCGCACCGGCCGCAAGGGATTGGCGGCGGCAACCCTGCTGCTGGATGGCAGCAAGGGCTTCGTAGCGGTGATCATCGCGGGCACCTGGTTGGGATCGGACGCCGGCTGGATGGCCGCGCTCGGCGCCGTGCTGGGGCATTGCCACAGCATCTGGCTGAAGGGCAAGGGCGGCAAGGGCGTGGCCACGGGGCTTGGCGTGCTGCTCGCCGCCATGTGGCCGGTGGGCGTGGCCTGCTGCGTGATCTGGCTGGCGATGGCACGTCTGGTGCGAATTTCCTCGGTGGCGGCACTGACCGCACTGGCCGCGGCCCCGGTACTCACTTATCTCGCAGGCGACCTGTTCGGGGCGCTGATCACGCTGCTGATCGCAATCCAGATCGCCGTGCGGCATCGCGCCAACATCTCCCGGCTGCTGGCCGGGACCGAACCGCGCATCGGCGCCAAGTCTTGAGCCTCAACCGTCTGCGTCTGGCGCGGACGGAAGGCGTCGGCCCGGTTGCCTATCGCCGCCTGCTGGGCCGCTTCGGCAATGCCGGCGCGGCGCTGGAAGCCTTGCCCGGGATGGCCCGCAATGGCGGGCGGCCCGGGCTGGAACTCGCCTCCGCCGACGCGGCGCGGCGGGAGATGGAACAGGTGCGCAAGCTGGGTGGCCGGCTGCTGTTCGGGGACGACGCCGATTATCCAAAAGTCCTGGCATTGCTGGACGACGCGCCACCGGTTATCGCCGTCTATGGCGATGCGGCGCTGCTCTCCGCGCGGGCCGTGGCGCTGGTGGGGAGCCGCAACGCTTCCGCGAACGGCCAGCGCCTCGCCGAAGCCCTGGCGGCCGATCTGGTCGCTTCCGGGCTGGTGGTGGTTTCCGGCCTCGCGCGCCGCGTGGATGCGGCGGCGCATATCGGCGCGCTGCGCACCGGCCGCACAGTGGCCTGCATCGCCGGCGGGTTCGACACGCCCTACCCCGCCGAGAACGCCGCCTTGCAGGCCAGGATTGCCGCCGGTGGGGCTGTGGTGGCCGAGGCGCCCCTTGGAACCGCGCCCCAGGCACGCCATTTCCCGCGCCGCAACCGGATCATCGCCGGCCTGTCGCTGGGCGTGGTGGTGGTGGAGGCGGCCCTGCGCTCGGGCAGCCTGATCATCGCGCGGCTGGCGCTGGAGCATAACAGGGATGTCTTCGCGGTACCCGGCTCGCCGCTGGATCCGCGCAATCGCGGCGATCTGCTGCGTCAGGCGCCACCCTGACCGAGACCGCCGCCGACGTGCTGGAACATTTGCGTGATGGCATCGCCCGTGCCGACCTGTTCGTGCCGGGCACCCCAGGACTCGCCGAACCGCCGCCGTCATTGGAACCGGCGCCGGATTTGCCGGCTTCCGAACTGGCGCGGGTGCGGCGTGAACTGCTTGATTTGCTTGGTCCCGCACCGACAGCTGTTGACGATCTGATCCGTCGCTGCCAGTTGTCAGCGGCTGCGGTGATGTCCGTCTTGCTGGATCTGGAGATCGCGGGCCGCGTTGAGGCGTTGCCCGGAAGCCGTTGTGCGTTGCTCGCCGAACCGGGGACATAGCCCCACGAGATAGGACCACATGTCGGACGTCGTCGTCGTCGAATCGCCCGCCAAGGCCAAGACAATCAACAAATACCTGGGCAGCGGCTATACCGTGCTGGCCAGCTTCGGCCATGTGCGCGACCTGCCGCCCAAGGATGGCAGCGTGCGGCCGGACCAGGATTTCGCCATGGACTGGGCGGCCGATGAACGCGGCACCCGGCAGGTGGCGGCGATTGCCAAGGCCCTCAAAGGCGCCAAGGCCCTGTATCTGGCCACCGACCCGGATCGCGAGGGCGAGGCGATTTCCTGGCATGTGCGCGGCATGCTGGAGGAAAAACACGCTCTCAAGGGCGTGAAGGTCCATCGGATCACCTTCAACGAGATCACCCGCAACGCCATACGCCACGCCGTGGCGCATCCGCGCGAGCTGGACCAGCCGCTGATCGAGGCTTACCTGGCGCGCCGGGCGCTCGACTACCTCGTGGGCTTCACCCTCTCGCCCGTGCTGTGGCGCAAACTGCCGGGCAGCCGGTCCGCAGGCCGGGTTCAGTCCGTCGCGTTGCGGCTGATATGCGAGCGCGAGGCCGAGATCGAGGCGTTCCGGCCGCGCGAATACTGGACGGTGGATGGGCATTTCATCACGCCCGGCGGCGCGCCCTTCACCGCACGGCTGAGCCATCTGGACGGCAAGCGGCTGGACCAGTTCGACCTGAACACGGCCGAATTGGCCAACCGGGCCAAGGCGCAGGTCGAGGCCGGAAATTTCTCGGTCGCCTCGGTCGAGCGGCGGCGGGTCAAGCGCAATCCGCCGGCACCGTTCACCACCTCCACCCTGCAGCAGGACGCCTCGCGCAAGCTGGGCCTGGGCGCACAGCAGATCATGCGCCTGGCCCAGCAGCTCTACGAGGGCGTCGATATCAACGGCGATACGGTCGGCCTGATCACCTATATGCGAACCGACGGCGTGCAAATGGCCGGCGAGGCGATCGCGGCCATTCGCGCGCATGTGCAGGCGGAGTTCGGCAGCCCCTATCTGCCGGGCGCGGCGCGGGAATACAGCAGCAAGGCCAAGAACGCCCAGGAGGCGCATGAGGCGATCCGCCCGACGGATGTCTCGCTGACTCCGGAGCGGGTGGGAAAATACCTGAATCCCGAACAGCGGAAGCTGTACGAGCTGATCTGGAAGCGGGCGGTGGCAAGCCAGATGCAATCGGCCGAGCTGGACCAGGTGACGGTGGAGCTGGCCGATCCGGCGACGCCGAAAGGCCCAAGGCTGCGCGCCACCGGCTCGATCCTCGCCTTTGACGGCTTCCTGAAGCTGTACCGCGAGGCCCAGGAAGAAAATGCGGCCGGCGACGAGAAGGGTGACGACGAAAGCCGCATGCTGCCGCCCATGGCCGAGCGCGATCCGCTGCGGCGGGGCGAAGTGGTCGCCGAGCAGCATTTCACCCAGCCGCCGCCCCGTTTCTCCGAGGCGTCCCTGGTCAAGAAGATGGAGGAGCTGGGGATTGGCCGGCCTTCCACCTATGCGTCCATCCTGTCCGTGCTGCGCGACCGCAACTACGTGAAGCTGGAGAACCGGCGCTTCATTCCCGAGGATCGCGGCCGGCTGGTGACGGCGTTCCTGACCAGTTTCTTCGAGCGCTATGTGGACACCGGCTTCACCGCCGGGCTGGAGGAGCAGCTCGACGATATTTCCGGCGGCCGGGTGGATTGGCGGGCGGTGATGCGGGCCTTCTGGGAGGAATTCTCGCGGGCCATCGACCAGACCAAGGATCTGAAGATCAGCGACGTGGTGACGGCGCTGGACGCGGATCTGGGGCCGCATTTCTTTCCGTCGCGCGAGGACGGAACCGATCCACGCTCCTGCCCGGCCTGCCAGTCCGGAAGGCTGGGGCTGAAGCTTGGGCGGCATGGCAGCTTCATCGGCTGCTCCAACTATCCGAACTGCCAATATACCCGCCGGCTGGCGATCGATGGCGGCGAAGGCAATGGCGAGACGCTGAAGGAGGGCATGCGCGAGCTGGGCCAGCATCCCGAAACCGGCGAGACCATCACCGTGCGGCGCGGGCCGTACGGGCTGTATGTGCAGCAGGGCGAGACCGAAAAGGACAGCAAGACGAAACCTCGCCGCACCTCCCTGCCGCGCGGGGTGGAAGGCGACACGCTCAGCCTGGAGCAGGCGCTCGGCCTGCTGTCGCTGCCACGGATCGTTGGCATCCATCCCGAGACGCAGGAGCCGATCGAAGCGGGAATCGGCCGGTTCGGGCCGTTCGTGAAGATGGGCGGCGTGTTCGCCTCGCTCGACAAGGACGACGACGTGCTGGCGGTGGGGCTGAACCGGGCGATGGACGTGCTGGCCAAGAAGCTGGCCAGCGTGCGCAGCATGGGCCCCCATCCCGCCGACAAGGAGCCGGTGCTGGTCCGCAAGGGGCGATTCGGGCCGTATGCGCAGCACGGCAACATGGTGGCCACGCTGCCCCGCGACATGATGATGGACGACATCACCCTGGAACAGGCGGTGGCGCTGCTGGCCGACAAGGGCAAGCTGCTGAAGCCCAAGCCTGGGGCGAAGGGTAAGAACGGCAAGAAGCCGGCCAAGGCAAAAGCGGTGCCCGAGGCGAAGGCCCCAGCCGCGAAACCGGCAGCGAAGAAAAAGCCGGCGGCGAAGAAAAAAACTCCCGCGAAGAAGGCTGCGGCGAAGAAGGCCGCAGCCAAGCAGGCCGCGGACTGACGTGCCCCGCAAGCGGCGGCCGGACGAGGCAAAAAGCGACGCAAAACGCGAGCAGGCAAAAGGCGTCTTGCCGAGCCGCGAGGAAATCCGCCGCTTCATCCGTGAGTCGCCGGGCCGCGTCGGCAAGCGGGAGATCAGCCGGCAATTCGGGCTGGGGCCGGAGCATCGCGCCGATTTGCGCGAATTGCTGAGAACGCTGGCCGGCAACGGCGAGGTGGCGCCGGCCGGGCATCGCCGGTTCACCGCACCCGGAAGGTTGCCCGAGGCGATGGTGGTGCAGATCAGCGGCACCGATCCCGACGGCGAGGCCATGGCGCGGCCAGTGGGATGGCAGGGCGACGGGCCGCCGCCGCTGATCCTGATGGCGCCGGAGCCGCGCGGACGGCCTGCCCTGGCGCCGGGTGAGCGCGTGCTGGCGCGACTGCGGCCGATTGGCGGCGGGAAATATGAGGGCCGCACGCTGAAGCGGCTGACCGACGCGCCCGGCCGGGTGCTAGGTGTGTATCGCACCAATCACGGCGGCGGGCGGATCACGCCAACGGACCGGCGGTCCAAGGCCGAATGGGCGGTGCCGCCTGGCGAGGCGGATGGCGCGGCGGACGGGGAGATCGTGCTGGCCGCCCCGCTGCCCTCCACCGGGTTCGGATTGAAGCAGGCGCGGGTGACCGAGCGGCTCGGGCGGATGGGCGATGCGCGCTCGGTGAGCCTGGTGGTGATCCATACCCATGAAATCCCGACCGAGTTCGCGCCCGAAGCCATCGCGGCGGCGGAGCGGGCGCGGGGGGTAGGTGTGCGGGGACGCACCGATCTGCGCCAGATGCCGCTGGTGACGATCGACGGCGAGGATGCGCGCGATTTCGACGATGCGGTATTCGCCGAGGCGGATGGCACGGGGTTCCGGCTGGTGGTGGCGATCGCCGACGTGGCGCATTACGTGCGGCCGGGCTCGCCGCTGGATCGTGCGGCGTGGGAGCGTGGCAATTCCTGCTATTTCCCCGATCGGGTGGTGCCGATGCTGCCGGAGGCGCTGTCCAACGGATGGTGCAGCCTGCGTCCGGACGAGGAGCGCGGCTGCCTGTTCGTGGAGATGATCATCGACGCGACGGGCAAAAAGACCTCCCACCGTTTCGGCCGGGGATTGATGCGCAGCGCCGCGCGGCTGACCTATGAGCAGGTTCAAGCGGCGCATGATGCGGATGACGATCTGGGGCTGCCGTTCCCGCCATTATATGCGGCGTTCCGGTTGCTTTTGGCGCAGCGCAACGCGCGCGGGACGCTTGATCTCGATCTGCCGGAACGCGAAGTGGTGTTGGACGATCAGGGCCGCGTGACGGCGGTCGCACCCAGGCCCCGGTTGGACAGCCACAGGCTGATCGAGGAGTTCATGGTGCTGGCGAATGTGTGCGCCGCCGAGGAGTTGGAACGGCTGCACCAGCCTTGCGTGTATCGGGTGCACGCACCGCCCTCCGAGGAGAAGCTGGAAAACCTGCGCACGTTCCTGCGCGGCTTCGACATTTCGCTGCCGCCCGGCAACCAGCTGCATCCGCGCGACATCGACCGGGTGCTGAAGCAGGTGGCCGGCACCGAGGACGCGCCGATCATCAACGACGTGGTGCTGCGCAGCCAGATGCAGGCCAGCTACAGCGTCGACAATATCGGGCATTTCGGCCTGGCGCTGGCACGCTACGCCCATTTCACCAGCCCGATCCGGCGCTATGCCGATCTGGCGGTGCATCGCGCGCTGATCCGCGGGCTGCATCTGGGGGATGGCGGGCTCTCCGAGGAAGAAGTCGCCCGGCTGCCGGACACATCCGAGCATATCAGCGCCACGGAACGCCGCGCGGCGCTGGCGGAACGGGACGCGATCGATCGGTATCTGGCGGCGTTCATGGCCGATAAAGTGGGCCAGGTGTTCGAGGCCCGTGTCTCTGGGGTCACACGTTTCGGCATTTTTGTCACAATCGCCGGGAATGGCGCCAGCGGCCTTGCTCCCGTGTCCACCCTGCCCGATGATTTCTGGATGCATGACGAAGCTACCCAAACCCTGACGGGCCGTCGCACCGGCCTGAGCTTCCGCCTGGCGCAACAGCTGGAGGTGCGACTATCCGAGGCGACGCCGGTGACGGGCGGGCTGCTGTTCCATGTGTTGCAGGGGTTGCCGGCGCGTGCCGGGCGCCCCGCGGCCATTGCCGACCGGCGAGGGCCGGCGCCGAAGCGACCGGGTGGCAGCAAGCAGGCTGGCAGCAAACTGGCTGGTAACAAGCGGGGGCGATTGCAGCCGAGGTGAGGAACGCCAGCCTCCTGCTGCTGATCCTTCTCGTCCTCGCCGCTCCCGTGGCGCAGGGGCATACGGCAGGCCAGCCTCCCACCCCGACGCTTGACGCTGACCCATCCCCGCTGGATCAGAGCATGGTCGCCGACGTCGCCACCGTGGCGTTCGGCTTCATGGAGCCGCGCACGCTGGAGCCGATTCCGGTTCCGCAAATGGCCATCTGGGGGCTGCGTTGCCTGACGACGCTCGATCCCGGCCTGAATGCCACGCTGCAGAATGGGGGCAAGGCGCCTGGCACATTGTCCCTGACTGGGCCCGGCGCGCATGTGCTGATGTCGCGCGATGCACCTGAGGCCGAGGACATCGCGGGCTGGGGCATCGCGGTGGGACAGACGGCGCGGGCCGCCTGGGATGCCTCCCCGGCGGTGCGGCGCGTGGGCACGGAGGGGATGATCCGCGCCTTCTTCGACGAGTTGTTCAACCATATGGACCCGTATTCCCGCTACGCCGCGCCGAGGGAAGCCGATGCCGAGCGAGTCCGCCGCGCCGGCGCCGGCGGGGTGGGACTCACCCTGGCGAATGTGGGCGGCGGTTTCGTGGTGGCCGCGGTGCAGACCGGGGGGCCGGCGGCGCAGGGCGGCGTGCGAGCCGGCGAGCATATTTTGGCGGTTGGCGGGCGGTCGACCCAGCGCGACGATCTGGCGGGCGTGACAGCGCTGCTGGAAGGCCCCGAAGGCACCATGGTGTCGATCACGCTGCGCGGCCGGGACGGGCATTTGCGGACGGTGGATCTGCAGCGGGTGCGCATTCCGCCCGAGACGGTCTTCGCCCAGCGCGATGGCGAGATGCTGGTGCTGACGATCTCCGGCTTCAGCCGGGATACCGGGGCGAGGCTGGCGCAGGAGCTGATCCGCGGGCTGGCCGATCCCCGGCCCTATCACGGTGTGGTGCTGGATCTGCGCGACAATCGCGGTGGGGTGTTGCAGCAGGCGGTGGCGTCGGCGGCCATGCTGCAAAGCGCCGGCGTGGTGGCCGTGACCGCGGGGCGCGATCCGCAGGCGGCGCATGTGTTCCTGGCCGATGGCCGCGACCTGGCCAATGCACTGCCCGTGGTGGTTCTGGTGGATGGCGACTCGGCCAGTGCCGCGGAGATTCTGGCCGCCTCGCTGGCCGATCAGCGCCGCGCCGTGGTGGTGGGCAGCGCCACGCTGGGCAAGGGCCTGGTGCAGACCATCGCCCCCCTGCCCGATGGCGGCGAATTGCTGGTGACCTGGAGCCGCGTATTGGCGCCCTTGGGCTGGCCGATCCAGGGCCTGGGCGTGCTGCCGCAGGTCTGCACCAGCCTGGGCCAGGAGGTGCTGGGGCGGCAATTGACCATGCTGGTGCGGGGGGTACAGCCCATGCAATCGATCCTGGTGCGCCACCGCGCGGCGCGGCCGCCGCTAACCCCCGCACAAATGCTGGATATCCGCTCGGCCTGCCCGGCAGCGTCGGGACGGCCCGCGGATCTCGGGGCGGCGCGCTATCTGATCGACACGCCGGATGCCTATCGGGCCGCCCTGCTGAAGGTGCCGCCGGCCAGCCCTGCGCCGTCCGTCACATCGCAGGACTTGACGCCGAAGGCCGCTGTGAGCAATTAAGCCCCTTTCGGGGACAGATCCCCAGCCCCTCCGTCCCCCAGGGATATCGTCATGGCCAAGTCCAACAACGTCCAGATCAAGCTCGTCTCCACCGCCGATACCGGGTATTTCTACGTGACCAAGAAAAACGCCCGCGCCCAGACCGGCAAGCTGGAGCTGCAGAAATACGACCCAGTGGCGCGCAAGCACGTCACGTTCAAGGAAGCCAAGATTAAGTAATCCGGTCTTTTCAGGCTTCGCTGTTCGATGGCCGGCTCGGTGAGCCGGCCATTTGCGTTTGGGCGTCAGGCGGTGCGGAAGGAAGGTGGGAAGAAAGAAGGGCGGGCTCTGCCCGCACCCGCAAAGGGGCAGTAGCCCCTTTGATCCCGTTACTTTTTGGCTGAATTGTCTACCTTGCCTTGCGCCGCAGGCAATCGAACCTGCCACCCTTTCCCAAGCCGATACCTTCTGCGGGTGTTTTTTTGGCTTCGCCAAGCCGGCATCGATATCGCGGCATATCCCCCAAAACCAGCCGCCGCCCCCGAACAGGTAATGGGATCAAAGGGGCTTCTGCCCCTTGGCGGGTCTGGGCAGAGCCCAGCCTTGCTTCCCTTCAAGCCGGCGGCGCGAGCGCGGTCTGATTGCGGCCGGCGTGTTTGGCTTCGTATAGCGCCTGGTCAGCGGCGTGGAGGAGTTGTTCGGGGGTTACATCGGCGCGGTTGCTGCCGGCGATGCCGATGCTGACGGTCAGGGGGTGGCGCAGACCCGGTTCGGGGTGGAAGACCAGTTCCTCGATGGCGCTGCGCAGGCGTTCGGCGGCACGTGTGGCTTCGGAGGAATCGGTTCCTGGCATCACCACGGCGAATTCCTCGCCGCCGTAGCGGGCGATGGAGTCGAAGACGCGGATGCGGCGCCGCAGCGTCTCGGCGATGGCGCGCAGGGCCTCGTCGCCGACCGGATGGCCCCAGCGGTCGTTGATCGACTTGAAATGGTCGACGTCGATCATCATCACGGCGATGCCGTTGGGCTGGCCGGTGGAGAGCAGCGCGTTCATGTGCCGCATCAGGTAGCGCTGGTTGTAGAAGCCGGTGAGCGGGTCGGTGAGGGCCATTTCGAGCGCGTGGCCGAGATCGGCGCGCAGGCGATCCTGGTAGAATTTGCGGCGGATCTGGTTGCGGGCGCGGGGGCGCAGTTCGTTTTCATCCACCGGGCGCGCCAGCCAGTCATTGGCGCCCAGGTCGAAACCGCGCAGCACCCTGCCCTTTTGTTCGGGATTGGCGATCAGCAGCAGGGGGATGTCGTGCGTGGTGTCCGCCGCGCGCAGCAGCGAGGCCAGGCGCAGCGGGTCCTCGCCGGTGAGCGACACGCTGAGCACCACGAGGTCGAACGGGACGGCGGCGGTCATTGCCAGCGCCTCCGACTCGGTGCCGGCGCGGCCGGTCAGAATGCCCTCGCGGGCGAGCGCGTCCTGGACCACGCGCTGGCCCGGCTCCCAGTCATCCACCACCAAAGCGCGGGCGCCGGCGACCGACGGGGGGCTGAAAGCCTCGCCGGTCAGGCCAAGGGCGCGTACGGTCTCGCCGCGCACCCGCCATTCGTCGAGCAGCCGCTTCAGCCGGACGAGCGATTTCACCCGCGCCAGCAGCGTGTCGTAATCCACCGGCTTGGTGAGGAAATCGTCGGCGCCGACTTCCAGGCCGCGCAGCCTTTCGCCGGGCTCGCTGAGAGCGGTGACCATGACGACGGGAATATGCAGCGTTTGTGGATCTTCCTTGATCCGCCGGCAGGTTTCGAACCCGTCCAGCTCGGGCATCATGACGTCGAGCAGGACGAGGTCGGGCTGCCAGGTCTTGGCGAGGCCGATGGCGGCATAGCCATCATCGGCGGTGGCCACCTGGTAGTATTCCGCGCCGAGCTTGGCTTCCAGCAGACGGGTATTGGCCGGCACGTCGTCGACGATCAGGATGCGGGCTGTCATCGGCGAGGGTTCTGCCTTCGTGGACTGCGGGTTGAGCGCCACGACATGGCGGCGATTTGGTTACAAGCACGATACCTTGTGCCGGCCATCGCTGAAAGCACCCAAGGAAAATATTGCTGATTCAGCACGTTATTGCCGCGATCCACGGCGGTGACCAGACTTTCGTGCGCGGCGAGCTGGCGGCGTGATCCATGACCAGGGGAGACACCGCCCGGCATTGTCGCCGGCGGCACTCCGGTTTTTGGCCGTGACGAATAAATGTCCGTTACGTGACAAAAACCATAGGCTTTGTGACCAAGAATTTGCGGGGCACAGATATTTGAGATAGCAAGCATCGACAGGACCGAAGTAAGTCATATCGGCGCAACCGAAGTATAAGTGACAGTTTCATGACAAACATAGCTGATCCGGCCAGCGCTCACGCAGGGTTCAAGGCGGAGCCGTCGCAAACACCGCTGTCGAATCCAGCCATGTTCTTTCGGCGGTGGTTGGCCAACCCGCTGCAAATGGGCTCGATCGTGCCGTCCTCGCCGGCCTTGTGCCGGCGTGTGGTGGCGCAATGCCGGCGTGGCGAGGGCGAAGCGGTTATCGAACTGGGCGCGGGTACGGGGGTGATTTCACACGCGCTACTGGCGGGCGGTGTGCCCGCGGAGCGGCTTTTCGTGCTGGAGATCGTGCCGGACATGGCGGCCCATCTGCGCCGCGTGCTGCCGGGCGTGAATGTGATCGAGGGCGATGCGCGGGCGCTGCCCGACCTTATTCCGTCACGATGGCACGGGCGAATCGGCTCGGTGGTCTGCGGCATTCCGCTCGTGCTGCTGCCGGTTCCCGAGCAGCGCCGGTTTATCAATGCGATCGAGGCGGTGGCGCCGGGACGCGGCTTCCTGCATTACAGCTATTGCGCCACATCCCCCCTGCCCTGGCGCAAGCACGCACTGAACGCCCGGCGCGAGGCCTGGACACCGCTGAATTTTCCGCCCGCAAGTGTCTGGCGCTATACGCCGGCGGGGTAATTCCTACCGGATTCCTATGGGGCATCCTGTCGCATTCCATCGAAATCCTATGTCGATAGGGCAAATCTTCCTGAGCCATTTCGGCGAGGAAGGTCATGTCGATGTCTCTGTTCTTGATGACCAGGCTGGTGCCGCTGGGCACACCTGCCCTTATGATGCTGATGCTCACCCCAGGGCCGGCCGCCGCGCTCCGCGGGGCCGTTCCGTCCTGCCGGGGACGGTGAACATCATGCAGCAGGTTCGAGTTGCTGTGCCCGACCCTCTCCCTGCCGCCGATATGGCGCTGCTGGACAGTGTGGGGCCGGTCGAGGAAGCGCACGTTTTGGTGATCGGCGATGCCACGCTGGGCATGTTGTGCGGACTGATCCGGCGCGGCTGCACTGCCGCCGCCGAAATGCAGTTGCATGACAGGCCGATCACCGGACCAGTCGAAATTGTCGTGGTGCCGCGGCTTGAGCGGCAAGATGGCGCTGTGCGCGCGGTGGAACTGGCGCGGCGTGTGCTGCAGCCCGGTGGGCGAATTGTGCTGCGCGATGCGACCGGCGCATTGGCGCAGGAGACCGCGGCGCTGCTGCGGCGGCATGGGTTTTCCGCCGTCGCGGTGCGGCCGTGGTCGGACGGGGCGCTGATCAGCGCGGAACGTCCGGGTTTTGGTCCGTTTGCACGGGGGTGAACGGTCATGTCAGTCGAGCGGATGCTGAACGGCCTGCACGGATCGGTTACTGCCTTGGTGACGCCGTTCCGTGGCAGCCGGGTCGATGAGGATGCGCTGGGGCATTTGGTGGAGCGCCAGATCCTGCGGGGCACGGCGGCTTTGGTGGCCTGCGGCAGCACGGGGGAAGCGGCGGCGCTGACCCTGTCCGAGGCCGCGCGCGTGGTGGCTTGCGTTGTGGAGGCGGCCCGCGGGCGGGTGCCGGTGATCGCGGGGTGCACGGATTCGGCGACCGAGGCCGCATCCGAGCTGGCGATCCGCGCCGTGCAGGCGGGCGCGGACGCCCTATTGTTGGCCGCGCCGCCTTATGTGAAGCCGACGCAAGAGGGGATTGCCGCGCACGTGCGGGCGGTGGCGCACGCCACCGACCGGCCGGTGATGCTGTACGACGTGCCGGGGCGTTGCGGAGCGGGCATTGCCGACGCGACCATCGCCAAGCTCTTCGCGGGCGGGCTGATCTTCGCGGTGAAGGATGCGACCGCCGATCTGTCGCGGCCGCCCCGGTTGCGGGCGCTATGCGGCGAGGCGCTGGCGCAGTTCACCGGCGACGATGCGACGACGGCCGCCTATCGCGCGATGGGCGGGGTGGGCTGCGTCTCTGTTACCGCCAATGTGACGCCGGCGCTGTGTGCGGCGCTGCACCGCAGTTGGGAGGCGGGCGATCTGCCGGGATTCGCGCGGTTGCGAGACATGCTGGACCCGCTACATGCCGCGTTGTTCGCCGAGAGCAACCCCATTCCGCTGAAGGCGGCGATGGGCGAGCTTGCCCTATGCGCCGACGAGTTGCGGCTGCCGCTGACACGGGCGGTGGAGGCCACGCGGGTGCGGCTGAGCACGGTGCTTGCGGCGATCATGCCAGCCGAGGAGCGCGCCGTGCCGCGGCCGCTTTGGGCAGTGGCCATGTGATGCGCATGCCGCAAACGCATGATCCTTGGATACGCTGGATCATTCTGTTCGCGGCGATCTGGATCGGCGTGGCGGTGGTGCGGGGAATTACGTTCGCCCTCACCGCTGCCACGGGGTCGCCGGTCGAGGTGTTAAGGCACGGACGTTAACGCGCGGCGAACTGGATCTTGCCGAACATCACTTCACGCTCCGCATCGGTCATGGGACCCTGGCGCTGGCTTTCGCTCAGCACCGCAACACCGCGTTGCACGGCCGGGCGCGCATTGATTACTTCGAACCAGCGCTTCACGTTGGGATAGTCGGCGAAGTCGATATTACGGCGCTCGGGGGAGCGCAGCCAGGGATAGGTGATGATGTCCGCCATCGAATATTCATCGCCGGCGAGGTATTCGACCTCGGCCAGCCGTTTGTCCAGCACGCGGTGCAGGCGTTTGACCTCGTTCTGATAGCGCTCGATGGCGTAGGGCAGTTTTTCCGGCGCGTAGTTGTTGAAATGGCCGAACTGGCCGAACATCGGGCCGACGCCGCCCATCTGGAACATCGTCCATTCCAGACATTTGTAGCGGGCGACGGCGTCCTTGGGGATCAGCCGGCCGGTTTTCTCGGCCAAATAGATCAAAATGGCGGCGGATTCGAACAGCGTGATCGGTTTTCCGCCCGGACCGTCGGGGTCGACGATGGCGGGGATGCGGTGATTGGGCGTGATGGCCAGGAATTCCGGCGAGAATTGCTCGCCCTTGCCGATATTCACCGGAACCACCTTGTAGGGCAGTTCCAGCTCCTCCAGCGCGATATGGACCTTGTGTCCGTTCGGCGTTGGCCAAGTCCATGCTTCGATCATCGCGGATACCCCTGAAGAACGTCCTTCGTCACGCGTTGCCGGAAAGGTAATCGATGGCAGCCTGAACGCCGCCCGTACTGTGCGGCACACCGGCCAGCCGCAACCCCATCTCCACGCCGCCCAGCGTGCCGATGAGTTCGAGCGGGCCGAAATCGCCGAGATGGCCGATGCGGAAGACGCGGTCGTTCAACTGACCAAGGCCGTTGCCCAGGCTCATGTTGCATTTCTCCAGGATCAAGGCGCGCAGATGGTCGGCGCTGTGGCCTTCCGGCACGCGGACGCCGGTGATGGAGGAGGAATAGGCCAACGGGTCTGCGCATTGCGTCTCCAGCCCCCAGGCGCGAACGGCGCGGCGGGTGGCTTCGGCCAGGCGGTCGTGGCGGGCGAAGACGTTGGGCAGGCCTTCGGCGCTCAACATTTTTACCGCCGCGTCCAGGCCGTAGAGCAGGTTGGTGCCGGGGGTGTAGGGGAAATAGCCGTTCGCGTTGGCAGCCAGCATCGGGCGCCAATCCCAGTAGCTGCGGGGCAGCTGGGCGGTCTCGGCGGCCTTGATGGCTTTGGCGCTGATCGCGTTGAAGCTGAGGCCGGGGGGCAGCATCAGGCCCTTTTGCGAGCCGCCCACTGTGACGTCCACGCCCCATTCGTCGTGGCGGTAGTCGATGGAGCCGAGTGAGGAAATCGTGTCCGCCAGCAGCAAAGCGGGATGGCCGGCGGTGTCGATGGCGGCGCGGACCTGATCGACCCGGCTGACCGCGCCGGTGGAGGTTTCATTGTGCACGACGCAGACCGCCTTGATGCGATGGGCGGTGTCCTTGCTGAGGGCTTCGGCGATGGCGGGCACATCCGCGCCGCGCCGCCAATCCGTCTCGATGATGACGGGCACGAGTTGGAGGCGCTCGGCCATGTCTTTCCACAGCGACGCGAACCAGCCGGTGCGGCACATCAGCACGGTGTCGCCGGGCGACAGGGTGTTCACCAAGGCCGCTTCCCAGGCGCCGGTGCCGGAGCCGGGGTAGATCAGCACCGGCCCCTCGGTCTGGAAGATCTGGCGCAGGCTGGCCAGCAGCGCCTTGCCGAACTGGCCGAAATCGGGGCCGCGATGGTCCATGACGGGGTTGTCGATCGCGCGCAGCACGCGGTCCGGCACGTTGCTGGGGCCGGGGATCTGGAGGAAATGCCGGCCGGGGGCGCGATGGGATTCGTAATAGGCCATGATGGATCTCCTGTCTGGCCCGTAGATTGCCCGAAGCGGCGCACCAGTGCCAATGAGTTGGCCTTCTGGGAACAAGCTGCAATATCAATGCTGCAAAGTGGTCCGTCTGCGCTTCCTTATGGTGCGGATATGGCAGGGGAGCGAGCATGAACGTCCAGATCGATATCGGTGCTTCCGGGCTGGCCCGACGGCTGCGGCGGGAGATCAGTGGTGAGGTGCTGTTCGGGGCCGCGGACCGGGGGCGCTATGCCACCGATGCCTCGATCTACCAAATGGCGCCGGTGGGCGTGATCGTGCCCCGGCGCATCGAGGATGTGATGGCGGCCCTGGCGATCTGCCGGGAGGAAGGCGTGGCCTTGCTGCCGCGTGGCGGGGGCACCAGCCAATGCGGCCAGACCGTGAACCGGGCGCTGGTGATCGATTGCACGAAATATCTGAACCGGGTGCTGGAAGTGGATGGCACGCGTGCTTTGGTGGAACCGGGGATCGTGCTGGGACGG
Organism: Acetobacteraceae bacterium; assembly: GCA_036497785.1. Classification (GTDB taxonomy): domain Bacteria; phylum Pseudomonadota; class Alphaproteobacteria; order Acetobacterales; family Acetobacteraceae; genus DASXIW01. The sequence continues at coordinate 18,196 of DASXIW010000071.1, forward strand.
CTGAACGCGCAGTTGAAGGCAGGCGGGATTTTTTTCGCGGTCGATCCTTCGACGCATGCGCGTTGCACGATCGGGGGCATGGCGGGGAATAATTCCTGCGGATCGAAATCCATCCGCTACGGGTTGATGGCCGACAATGTGACGGCGATCGACGCGTTGCTGGCCGACGGGACGCGGCATCGCTTCGGGGTGTTGCCAGATAATCTTGGTGCAGAGATGCCCGCGCGGATCGCCGAACTGGTGCAGCGCCTGCGCAGCCTGGGAGCAGCCGAAGCCGATGAGATCGCGGCGCGGTTTCCGCGGCAGCTTCGCCGTGTGGGGGGCTACAACATCGACGTTCTGACGCCGGCGGTGCGGGCGGAAGGGCGGGAGAATCTGGCGCGGTTGCTGGTGGGATCGGAGGGGACGCTAGCGTTCTCGGCGGCGCTGGAACTGGTACTGCATCCGATCAAGCCCAGAAAAATGCTGGGGATTTGCCAGTTTCCGAGCTTCCGCGAGGCGATGGCGGCGTCGCAGCATCTGGTGACGTTGGACCCGGAGGCGGTCGAGTTGGTCGATCGGACCATGATCGAGCTGGGGCGCGCCATTCCGATCTATCGCGCCACCATCGACCGGATGCTGATCGGCGAGCCGGACAGCGTGCTGATCGTGGAGTTCCATGGCCATGAGGACGCGCCGTTGCTGGGCAAACTTGCCGAGCTGGACGTGATGATGGCCGATCTTGGCTATCCCGGCGCGGTGGTGCGCGCGACCGATCCCGCCTTTCAGGCCGATATCGCCGAGGTGCGTGAGGCCGGGCTGAACATCATGATGTCGATGAAAGGCGACGGGAAGCCGGTGTCGTTCATCGAGGATTGCGCGGTGGCGCTGGAGGATCTGGCGGACTACACCGACCGGCTCAACGAAGTTTTCGAGAGGCATGGCACCAAGGGCACCTGGTATGCGCATGCCTCGGTGGGCTGCCTGCATGTGCGGCCGGTGCTGAACATGAAGGATCCGAAGGACGTCGCCACCATGCGCGCGGTGGCGGAGGAATGCTTTTCCCTTGTGCGGGCCTATAAGGGCAGCCATTCCGGCGAGCACGGCGACGGCATCGTGCGCAGCGAATTCCATGAATCCATGTTTGGGCCGCGCATCGTGCGCGCCTTCGAGGCGGTGAAGGATGCGTTCGATCCGGCGGGGCTGCTCAATCCCGGCAAGATCGTGCATCCGCCGCGGATGGATGACCGGAGCCTGATGCGTTATGCGCCCGACTATGCGGCGGCGGAGGGGTTCTCGCCCAAGCTCGACTGGTCGGCCTGGCCCGGGCCGCTGGGCGGCATGTTGGGCGCCGTGGAGATGTGCAACAACAACGGCACCTGCCGGAAATTCGACGCGGGCGTGATGTGCCCCAGCTTCCGCGCCACGTCGGACGAGGCGCATCTGACGCGCGGGCGCGCGAACACGCTGCGGCTGGCGCTGACCGGTCAGCTTGGCGCGGACGCGATGGCGAGTCCGGCTATGGCCGAGAGCATGAAGCTTTGCGTATCCTGCAAAGCCTGCCGGCGGGAATGCCCGACCGGTGTGGACATGGCCAAGATGAAAATTGAGGTACTGGCGGCTCAGGCCGAGCGGCACGGCATTCGGCTGCGCGAGCGGCTGGTGGCAGAGCTGCCGCGCATCGCGCCATGGGCATCGCGCGTGCCCGGGCTTGCCAATCTGCGCAACCGGGTGCCGGCGCTGCGGCGGCTGGGTGAACGGATCGGCCTGGCTGCCGAGCGGAGTCTGCCGGAATTCCGGGGCGATATTTTCCGTGATGCGGAGGCGGAGGCCGGCACGGCGGGTCGTGAGGTGTATTTGCTGGCCGACACGTTCAACCGGTATTTCGAGCCTGAGAATCTGCGCGCGGCGCTGCGCGTGCTGCGTGCCGCGGGCATTCGCGTGGTGATGCCGAAATCCGGCCGACGGCCGCTATGTTGCGGCCGCACCTACCTGGCCGCCGGCATGGTTGACCGGGCGCGCGCGGAGGCGGCGCGGATGCTGGCGGCGCTGCCCGGCGACAGGCCGGTGATCGGGCTTGAGCCCTCCTGCCTGTTCACGCTGAAGGACGAGTTTTCATCCCTGCTGCCGGGAGCGGAGTCAGCAGCACTGGCAAGGCGGGCGATGCTGCTGGGCGAATTTCTGGCGCGAGAAAAGCCGGCTTTGGCGCTTAAGGAAATGCCGGGCACGGCGCATGTGCATGGGCATTGCCACCAGAAGAGCTTCGGCGCTTTCCCTGCGGGCATTGCTAGCCTGAAGGCGATCCCCGGGCTGACGGTCAACCCGATCGCTTCGTCCTGCTGCGGCATGGCGGGTGCCTTCGGGTATCAGTCCGAGACGTTGGAGGTGTCCAAGACCATGGCCGAGGCGGGGTTGCTGCCGGCGGTGCGCGCGGCTGGCGCGCAGGACGTCATCGTGGCGGATGGCACGAGTTGCCGACACCAGATACGCGACCTGACCGGCCGGGAGGCCGTGCATTCCGTGCGCGTGCTGGATCGCGCATTGTGATGGCAGAGGATGTGCTGGCATTCTGGTTCCAGGGCGATACCGACCTGTATCGCGAGGCCCGCTGGTTCACGGCGGATCCGGCGTTCGACGACGTCATCCGGCAGCGTTTCGGCTTCATTCATCGCGCGGCGCTGGACGGGGCGCTGGATGGCTGGGCGGAGTCACCCGACGGGGCGCTTGCTCTCGTGATCGTGCTGGACCAGTTTTCCCGGCACATCCATCGCGGCTCCTACCTCGCCTTCGCGGGCGATCCGCATGCGCGGCGTATCGCCAGGACCACGATCGAGCGCGGCGCGGACGCCATGTTGACGTCGCTGCAACGCGGGTTCTTGTACCTGCCCTTCGAGCATTCGGAGCATATGGCGGACCAGGATCTGTCGGTACGGCTGTTCGCGACGCTGACCGGCGATTTCAGCGCCACCATGCGCGACTATGCCGAGCGCCATGGCGACGTGATCCGGCGTTTCGGCCGGTTCCCGCAGCGCAACGCGGCACTGGGGCGGGCGAGCACGCCGGCGGAGATCGCCTATCTGAACGAAGCCGGCAGCTTGTCTTAAGCGGTTACGACGTCCTGTCGGGCTGGCTGCTCCAGAACGGAAAGACGCGGTCCCACAGCGATTTAGGGTTATGGGCCGCCAACGGAACGCCGCTTTCCAGCTCGACCGTCACAGCCGGTGGCTCAGGTATACGATGGCTGATGGTAGAAAAGCTAACGCCACGCCACCCCAGATCCGAGGCGCCGACATTGCCGCGGATTTCCGCGATTTGGGCGTGGCATGCGTAATGGCCCGTGAGCATGTTCCCGGACAGGGTGCGCACGCCGTTGAACAAGATATGGTCGACATGGAAGCGGTCGCGCAGGATGGCGTGGACGCCGTTCAAGACATCGTCATCGCCGCAGGAGGCCCTGCGGTTCCACCACCCCTGCACCCCCCCTGCCCCGAGCGCGCCCACGACAAGGAAGGCGAGTAGCAGCTTGACGCCAGGTTTCATCTAGTTCCTGCCTTGCCGATGGATGAACAGATGATGGGTAGCCGATCCGCGGCAGGTCGGCCAGACTTCGCAGGCCGGCTCGCACGAAGCCGCATCGGATCGTCCAAGGGAACCCTTTCATGGCCCAGCGATGGCCGGCCCAATGGAAGATTGCTGAGGAAACCCCCGCTGCCCACGCCAAAACGATGCATCGCCGCGACTGGCGCGTGGTGGTAAATATTCACGCGGCGGAGAATGACGCATATCATGCGCGGACATCCCGCTCGGGACGTCGATGATGCTCGACAGGCGATAGGGGAGCGGTTACTGCGTTTGCAGCCATGAAAATCCTTCACGTGATCGCCGGGGCGAAAATGGGCGGCGCGGAGACATTCGCGCAGGATGCCATCCTGTCGCTTGAGGCGCGTGGCGTTGTGCAGCACGCAGTGGTGCGCCCTTATGAATCCGTGTTGCGCCGCTACGCAGAGGCCGGCATCCCTGTAAGGCCTTTCGGGTTTTCGCACATGGATCGGCTGCTGGGCCGGGGCCGGGCGATCCGCGCAGACGCGGCGGCGATGCCAGCGGATCTGGTGCATGCCTGGATGTCGCGCGCCGCAGGGTTCATTCCGGCGTACATGTCTTGCCCGGTCATTGGATGGTTCGGCGACTATTACGACCTGAAATATTTCCGGCGTGCGGATTTCCATTTCTGCGTGACGCCGGATATTTCGCGCTACGTCGCCCGCAACGGCGCCCGTCCGCACCGCGTGGTGACATTGAACACGTTCGGCACCATGCCGGACAGCGCGCCGGTGTCGCGGGCTGATTTCGGCACCCCTGCGGATGCGCCGCTACTGCTGGTGCTGTCACGCATGCATCCGGTGAAAGGTATCGACACGGTTCTGCAAGCGCTGGTGCATGTGCCCGGCGCCCATCTGTGGCTGGCTGGCGATGGGCCGGAGCACGCCGCCTATGAGGCGTTGGCGGCGAAGCTTGGGTTGGCGGACCGGGTGCGCTTTCTGGGTTGGAGGAATGACCGCAAAGCCCTCCTTGCCGCATGCGATATCTGCGTGCTGCCCAGCCGGTACGAGCCGTTCGGCACGGTGATTGTCGAAGCCTGGGCCATGGGCCGGCCGCTGGTGGCCACGCAGGCGGCCGGAGCGTCGCAATATGTCACGGACGGCGTGACCGGACTGCTTTGCCCAATCGAGGACGAGGCTGCGCTGGCGGCCTGCCTGCAGCGTGCCATCAGCGATGCGGCGCTGCGTAGCAGCTTGGCCGCCGCCGGCCACGCGGCCTACGAGGCGGATTTCACCCGCACCATCGTCACGGATCGGCTGATGGACCAGTACGAACGCTGCCGGCGCCTGGGTGTGCTGGCGCACGATACCACACGACCAGTGGCGGGGCTCGACTGGGATCGCATGGCCCAGTTGGTCGCAGCACTGCGGGGCGCCCCACTTTCAGAATCGCGGGCGCGCGCGGCGATCGAGGTGGCTTTGGCCTATGCGACGACCGAGGGAGACATGTCCCAGGAGACGCGGCGCCGGCTGACCGCGCATGCCGCTACGCTGCAGGCGGCAGGCCTTTGCCGGATGGTGACCGGCACAGGTTGGTCGCGCCGCGTGCTGATGCTGGGGCGGGCGGATATGGAGCACACCATCGGGCTTTTTGACATCGGCGCGGTGGACGTGAAATACCATGACTTCGCTGAAACCCTCACATCCCGGCTGTTCGGCACCTCCGGCGGCTCCGGCCCCGCCGCAAGGGCGCAGCGCTTCGGATCCGGTTGAACCCAATGTACGCGACGCGCATTACGCAGATCGACCGCTACACATTCCGCCAGGTTTTTGTGGCCACCCTGGTGGTGACGGGCGGTGTCGTGGCGCTGACCTGGCTGATGCAGTCGCTGCGGTTTGTGGAACTGGTGGTTAATCGCGGCCTGTCCATCGGGGTGTTTCTGCGGCTGACCGGCCTGCTGATTCCGGGTTTCGTATCGGTGATCCTGCCGATCACCTGCTTTGTCGCGGTGCTGTTCACCTATCAGCGCCTGGCGGGCGACCGGGAACTGACAGTGATGCGGGCAGCCGGATTGTCGCCGCTGGCCATCGCCCGCGCCGGGCTGCTCGTGACGGCGATCGCGGTGGGCGCCGGCTATGCGCTGACGTTATGGCTTGTGCCGGTGAGCCAGACCGCGTTCCGCGAATTCCAGTTCGAGATCCGTAACCGCATGGCTGCCTTCCTGCTTCAGGAGGGCGTCTTTACCCCGGTTACCGACGACCTGCTGGTCTATATCCGTTCGCGCGAGCAAGACGGGACGTTGCTGGGGATACTGGTCGATGACGACCGGCAACCCGCGCATCGCGCCACCATCTTGGCCGAACGGGGCCGCTTGCTGGATGGGCCCGGGGCGCCGCGCGTGCTGCTGATGAATGGCAGCCGGGAGGAAATCGACCAGCACACCGGGCAACTGAATATCGCCACCTTCAACGAATATCTGTTCGATATGGACGAGGCGACACATGCCGAGGCCCAACGTTTGCAGGAAGTTGGCGAAATGAGCCTGTCCGGATTGTTGCATCCGACGCCGGCGATCGCCAATCCACGCGATTTCCCGCGCATGCTGGTGGAGGCGCATAAGCGGCTGTCCAGCCCACTTGCGACGGCCTCCTTCGTGATGATCGCCCTCGTCTCGGTTCTGTCCGGCACGTTCCGCCGGCATGGCGGCATCGTCAGGCCGCTTGTGGCGATCATGGTGGTCGTGGGATTGGAAGCCGCAGGGCTTGCGGTGGACAGTCTGGCTGTGCGGGAGACCGCGCTGATTCCCCTGGTCTGGCTGCACGCGGCGTTACCCGGGGTGCTGTGCGCCGTCTATCTATTCCGCCCGTCGCTGCGCGGGCGCGCCTATGCGCCGACCGGCCTGCTGCACGGAGCGCGTTGATATTCCGCAGGTCATGTCCGCCGTCCTGAACCGGCCGATCTCGCCACGCGCCGACCTCGTGCTGCGCCGGTTCGACCGCGCGTCCAAGGTGGCCGTGCTGGCAATGGTGCCGTGCATGTTGCACGCCTTCGCGCTGGCGGAGGTCGCCATCGCGGTCATCGCGATGGGATTCCTGGTGCGCAGCGCCGTGCTGCGCGATTGGGCCTGGGCGCGAACCGGCTGGTTTCCGCTGGCCATGGTCTGGTGGGTCTGGGTGGTATTCTGTTCCCTGCCGGAGATTGGCTGGGGTGGGATGCCGAGCCTGGTGCAGGCGCTGGTGGTGGTCCGCTACCTCGTGCTTGCAGCAGCGTTGCAGCACCACGTGCTGCGCGACCCTCACACCAGGGTGTGGCTGTGGCGCATCATCGCGGCCTGTGCGGCCTATATCGCGGTTCAAGCCGTGCTGCAGGCGGTGACCGGCTATAATCTTTATGGGGATAGGCGCTGGGTGGATGGCGAGCTGACCGGGCCATTCTACAAGCCCCGGGCGGGGGCCCCGCTCTCGCGGCTGCTGTTTCCCGCCCTGCTCCCGCCGGTCGCCGCCCTGCTGGCCCGCCGGACGATGCGCGCCAGCATTGCCGCCGCGGTGCTGACGGCGGCCGGGCTGATCTCGGTGGTGCTGATCGGCCAGCGTATGCCGGTGCTGCTGACGCTGTTGGGACTCGTGGTGTCTGCCCTGCTGCTGCCGACCATGCGCAAGGCCGTGATTGCCGCGATCCTGACGGGCGCGGTTCTGATCGCCGCATCGGCCGTGGTGGTGCCGCCCACCTTCTATCGTCTGGTGACGAAGTTCTCATCCCAAATGGAGCATTTCCCGCAAAGCCCATACGGCCTGCTGGCGGCGCGTGCGGTGGCGATGGAAGAACAACACCCTTGGCTTGGCCGTGGCTTCAACGGGTTTCGCACGGGCTGCGCCGATCCGCGATATTTCCACGGCTGGACTTGGCCGGCCGACCCAGCGGATAACGGCGGCGGCCTGAATGGCTGCAACCTGCACCCACATAACCATTACCTGCAGGCGATGACCGATGCCGGCCTGCCCGGGTTGGCGCTGTTCACCGCACTCGTTCTGGTCTGGCTGATCACCTTGGGACGAGGCTTGTGGCGACGCCCCGACGCATTGCGAGTCGGTCTTTTTGTCGCAGCGCTCGTCCAGCAATGGCCAATCGCGAGCACGAGCAGCGCTTTCGCCGTGGAAATCGGCGGGTTGTTTTTCCTGCTGCTGGGCTTCGGCCTTGCCGAAAGCGTGGCGGCGCGGCCGAATGGTCCTGCCTTTCAACGTTAAGCTGCCCGTCCGATGACGGGACGCGAAATTGCCAATCCGGGCCAAGAGAGTTTCTTACGTCGCAATAGTTGATTCCAGATCAGCCAATTGATTTTTGGCCGTCTTGGCCGTTCAAAAATCATGCTGATAGGGCCTGCGACCGATATGATCGCGGCACGGACATGCAGAATCTGCTGCTAAACTGCGACGAATCCTAAAAATTCCATTTCACTTTTAAGTCAATCGCTGTAAATGCTGATTCTTATATGCAGAATCGGCATATGAACATAAACCTGCTCGTGGCCCAGAGACGTTTGATAATCCTCCGGCGTCGCTTTGTACATGAAAGTGAGATTGGATCTATGGCCAACAGCGATACGGCGCGCAGCCGCGCACCGCGCGGCACCAAGAGCGTTACGGATGCGTTTTTCAGCGCACTGCACGAATTGCCTGAAATTCGCCAAAGTGAAGTTGCCAAGGCCGCGCAGATTGCGATCCGCGATGTCCTGAAGCTGGCACGTGACAAGGCGAAGGCGGCGAAGCTCGCGGCGCGCGCGCGTGTTGCGCCTGCGGGCAAGAAGATGCGCGCCAAGCCGATCGCCAAAAAGGCAACGCCGGCTGCAAAGAAGTTGGTTACCTCGCGCAAGCCGCGCGCGGCTTCGGTGGCTGCCGCGGCTTGACCAGGATGCGGCTTCCCCTGCACCGGGGAAGTCGTCGGTGCTGATCTTGCGATTTCGGCGGTGTCCTGATCCGCCGGGACGTCCTGCTCGTATTGCCATCAAAGTTCCCGCTCATCGGCCAATCGACCCGCTATGCATAGGCAGCCCGGCGGGTCAGCCGGGTAGCGGCTACGACAGCGCGGCAGAGTTCACCGATCATGCCCTTCATGTTGCTCCGCCGATTGGTCGTCCAGCAGAAGGCCCCGAGGTAGTCGGGCAGATGCTTGGCGGAGAACAGCTTGT
>DASXIW010000072.1:0-18461 GCA_036497785.1 Acetobacteraceae bacterium
AACGTAGCGCGTGATAGGTTTCATCCGGCTCGTCTCCCATGCATGAGGCTCTGAGCCGTCTTCCCGACGGCTTAACCCTCGGATGATTGCATGTCGTGAGGCGAGCCGCCTTCAGGTCACAGCGCGAACATAGGGTCTAGGTGGAATCACCGGGCCATAAAATTGCTCGCCAAAACAAATACCTAGAGCATGATGGCTTCGCCTATCAGAAGTCATCATGCTCTAGGGCTGGGTAAGGGGGGAAGGCGTGATCAAACGAGCCCTGATGGCGGCGATGCTGGTTGCGACTGCCGCGCGAGCCGCCGCACCGCTGCAGTTTTGGAACACATCTTCGCAAGAGTTCACCGGTGTGTATCTCGCGGCCCCCGGCACGAACCACTGGGGACCGAACGAAACCGCCAACGATCCGGACGGCTCCGTGGCCGCGGACGAGCGGCTGAAAATGCCGGACCTGAAGCCAGGCCAATACGACGTGCGCCTCGTCAATAAGGCGGGACGTAGCTGTGTCGTGAAGAACGTCACCGTCAGCGCCGGCGGGCGGTACGCATTTTCGATTGGCGATGCGGAACTGAAAGCGTGCGGCAACTAGATCCGGCTTAAAGCATCCCCGCCTCCACTTTCGATTTGAGCATGCCGCCCACCGGTTGCCTGATGCGCCCGGTGGACGGGCCGCGCATAGCCTGTCAGGCGCTGCGCGAGTGCGACCGAGGGCATCTCGACCCATCGGCGAAACAGCTCGGCACAGAGAATGATAGCCGGAACCACCGCGCAGAACGCCACGAGCGGGACAGCGCCGCCGAAGGCGATGACGACGACCATCAGCAACGGCACATGTATGAGATACAGGCTGTAGGATTGCCGCCCCAGCCAGAGCAGGGGTTTATTCGTCAGCCAACCCTGCACCCGGTCGCTGCCAAGGATGCCCGCAAGAATGATGGCCGCGCCGACGCCCACCAGGCGGTCGTGCTGAACCGGCCAGGGCAGCCAGCAGATCAGGCATCCCATCGTGACGGCGCCCACGCCGAGCCAGCCTTTCCATCTTCTCCCCCATTGGGAAATTCGGGCGCGGTTCAGGGAAATGGCGATGCCGAACAGAAAATATTGCGCGAAATAGAAAATGTTCTCCGGCGCATTCAGAAGAAGTTCGAGTCTCTGGCTGAATAAATGCCGGGCAATATACGTGCTGACAAACAATGCCATCAGTGTCGCCGCTATCCCCGTGTTTCGCCAGCGAACGGCAGGCAGAATGAGCAACGGAAAGATGAACGCGACTCGCACTTCCCACACCAGGGACCAGACAGCCTCGTTCATATATTCGCTGGCGTGGTTGTTCAGCACAGCGGCGATACTGGGGAAAGCCGCCCAGGCCGGTTGGAACGCCCAGCCTAATTCATTGAAATAGACGCTGGCGGCAGGAATTTTATGGCCACCTAGCAAGAAGCTGCCCGCCGCCGCCATGGCCATGGCGATGGCATAGGGCGGGTATATCCGGCACAGGCGCCCAAGCAGATACCGGCCATAGGGCGCCGCCCGCCCGTCCAGCCAGGGCAGGCTCAGCACATAGCCGCTGAGGACAAAGAACAGCAACGCCCGCGCCTGCCCCGCCCATAGCAGATGCAACGGTGTGCGGAGCAGCAGCCATTCGCCCCAGCCAAAGGCAGCCGCCTGGGGCCGGTGCCATTCGAAATCGACAAATACCGGCTGCGTCAGAAGCAAATGGTGAAACAGCACCATCAAGGCGCAAACCCCCCGCAGCCCGTCAAATGCAACGAGTCTTTTGGCGGGCTGCGGGGCAGAATGGTGCGAAGCGAGCATCGCAGGCAATTCGGCATACTGAAGTGCGGCGGCCACAGTGAGCTTCCTACAACAAAACTCTATAATACAGGTTCGAATACGACTTTGAAAATTAACGGGCGTTCAAATATCCGCTAGCATACCGCACAGCATTGCATATAGATACGAAATACTAATGTTCTGGATGGTTTTGGACCAATTGGCGTGCCCGCTCGACTTTGCGAAAACCCAAGCCATGGCCCGGCGCTGTTTGCGTTGCGAGTTTTGCGGTTTTGCTTTAGGAATAACAACCTAAAATAGGAAAATTCCGGTATGGAAGCGGCGCATTGGCTGACCCAGGATCATGGCGCGGACATCCGGCCTCCCCAGCCCCGCACACCCGCCGGTCCTGGCATTTTCCGCCACCGCGCCAATCGCGCACGCAGCGCGCGAATGGCGCAAAACACCCCCTTAATGGCGCAATTAATGGCGCAGCCCTACCCCAGCAACCCCGCCACCGCGCCGCTGGTGCAGGTCGCGAGCGTGCCGGAGATCAGGGTGCGGAAACCCAGTTCGATGATCTCCCCCCGGCGGTCCGGCACCATCGCCCCCAGCCCGCCAATGACAATGCCCAGGCTGCCGAAATTGGCGAAGCCGCACAGCGCGTATGTCACGATCAGGCGCGAGCGGAGCGAGAGCGCATCCGGCGGCAGGGCGGCAAGATTGAGATAGGCCACGAATTCATTGAGCACGGTCTTGGTCGCCATCAGCCCGGCGGCGATGTTGGTTTGCGCCCAGGGAATGCCGATAAGCCACATCACCGGGCGGAACGGCACGGCGAAGATGCGTTGCAGGCTGGGCGGCTGTTGCAGCGGCACCAAGGCCAGGATGCTGTTGGCCAGCGAGACCAGTGCCACCGTCACCAGCAGCACGGCGACGATGCCGGCCAGGACGGGAATGCCGTCCATCGTGCCGCGCACCACCGCGTCCAGCGCGTTGGCGGTGGGATGGGGCAGCACGATGTCGGCTTCCTCGTCGCGCGGGCGGAACGGCACCATCAGCGCCGCGATGGCCAATGCGGCGGGCGTGCTGACCAGCGAGGCGATCAGGATGTTGCCCAGCGCGTTCGGCACCACCGGGCTGAGCACGGCGGCATAGATCACCATCACCGTGCCGGCGATGCCTGCCATGCCGCAGGTCATCAGCGCGAACAATTCGCCGCGCTGCATGCGCGCGAGCCACGGGCGCACCAGCAGCGGCGCCTCGATCATGCCCACGAACACATGCACCGCCGCCCCCAGCGCCAGCGCACCGCCAATGCCCAGGAAGCGGCGCAGCATCCAGGCGAAGCCGCGCAGCACGCGCTGCATCACGCCCAGATGAAACAGCAGCGAGCCAATGGCGCTGATGATCAGCACCAGCGGCAGCGCCTGGAAGGCCAGGATGAAGCTGGCGCCGGGATGGGTCTCGGCAAACGGCAAGGGCGCGCCGACCAGATAGCCGAACACGAAGCCGGTGCCCGCATCGGATGCGCGTTGCAACGCGTCGCCCACGCCGTTCAGCAGCAGCACCGCATGGGTGGCCGGCGGAAAGCGGATCAGCAGCAATGCCAGCGCGAATTCCAGCGCCATGCCGCCGATCACGGTGCGCCATGGCACGCGGCGGCGGTCCTCGCTCATCGCCCAGGCCAGCGCGAGCAGGACCAGTATGCCGCCTAGCGGGCGCATCTGATGGGGGTCAGTAACCCTCCTCCAGGGTCAGCAGCGGGAAAGCGCTGTGGACGTGGGCGGGGGCTACGGGACGGGCGGCCTGCACATGGCTGCGGTCGAGCTGGGCGAAGCCGGTGATGCCCAGCAGGCCGAGGCATTCGCGCACCTCGCTCTCCAGCAATTCCAGCACCCGTACCACGCCCGCACCCCCGGCAGCGGCGAGGCCGTACACGAAGAGCCGGCCGATCACCACCAGATCCGCGCCCAGCGCGATGCCCTTGACGATGTCCGAGCCACGGCTGAAACCGCCATCCACGTAAACTTTCGCGCGCCCGGCCACGGCCTGCACCACCTCGGGCAGCACATCCAGCGCGCCGGGGCAGTGATCGAGCTGGCGGCCGCCATGGTTGGAGACATGGATCACGTCCACCCCCAGCGAGCAGGCGCGCTCGGCGTCCTCGGCCGTGGCGATGCCCTTCAGGATCAGCGGAATCTTGTGCTGGGATTTGAAGCGTTCGATATGGCCCCAGTTCAGCGCGGCCTGGAAGCGCATGGCCGGATCATTGGCGCGCCAGCCCTTGCGCCAACGCTTGGCGATGTCCCGCTCCCGCCTGCTGTACAGGGCGGAATCGACGGTGATACAGAAAGCGTCGTAGCCGGCATCGACGGCGCGCCGCACGTGGTCGTTGATGAAGGCCTCGTCGCCGCGCACGTAAAGCTGGAAGATTTTCGGCCCCATCCCGGCCGCCGCACTCGCCTCCAGCCCCGGCTGCGTCACCGAGCTAATATAGGCGGGCACGCCGAATTCCCCGGCGGCGCGCATCACCGTGGCGCCGCCGCCGGCCTCGAAGGATTCCAGCGAGCCGACCGGGGCCAGCGCCACCGGCAGGCGGATGCGCTTGCCCATGAAGTCGTGCGAGGCATCCAGCGTGGACACATCCACCAGCACGCGCGGCCGGAAGGCCACGCTGTCCAGCGCCTGGCGGTTGCGGCGGAGAGTCGTCTCCGTCTCCGTGCCGCCGACCAGATAGTCCCACACGCCCTGATGCAGATTGCGCCGCGCGGCCTTGATGAATTCGTGCAGCGTCAGGAAATCGTCGGCCATGCTGTTGGATGTGCCCGACACGCTAAATCAGCCCCCGCTGGGCGAGGTTGCGCATCAGCGCGCCCGCGCCGAATTCCCAGCGCGCACACTTGTCGCTGGGGCGGATGCGATTGACCAGCCGGCCCAGCTTGGGCGAGGCGATGGTGACGATGTCGTCCGTCTTGTGGGTGAAGCCCTTGCCCGGCGCGTCCCTATCCTCGATCGGCGCGAACATGGTGCCGAGATACAGCACCGCGCCATCGGGAAAAGCGTGATGCGCGTTGAGCAATTGCCCGGCGAGATCGGCGGGGTCGCGGCTGATTTGCGACATGGACGAGCTGCCTTCCAGCCGGAAATTATCGGTGCCTTCCACGGTGAGCGAGACCACCGTGGCGCGCACATCGTCCAGTGTGAAGCCGGCATCGAAGAAGCGGATGAACGGGCCGATGGCGGCCGAGGCGTTATTGTCCTTCGCCTTGCTCAGCAGCAAGGCGGAGCGGCCTTCGATGTCGCGCAGATTGACGTCGTTGCCCAGCGTGGCGCCGACGATGGCGCCGGAGGAATTCACCAGCAGCACCAGCTCGGGTTCCGGGTTGTTCCAGCTGCTGGAGGGATGCACGCCCGCATCCATGCCGGTGCCGACCGTGGACATTGGCTGGGACTTGGTGAAGATCTCGGCATCCGGGCCGATGCCCACTTCCAGATACTGGCTCCAGGCACCCTGGGCGATCAGCATCTTCTTCAGCTCGGCCGCGGCGGGCGAGCCCGGTTGCAGCTTGGCAAGATCGTCGCCGATCAGCGCCTGCACTTCCTTGCGCAGCTTCGCGGCAGCGGCCAGATCGCCGCGCGCCCGCTCCTCGATGACGCGTTCCAGCATGGACACGGCAAAGGTGACACCCGCCGCCTTCACCGCCTGAAGATCGATCGGCGAAAGCAGGAACGGCCTTTCGGCGTTGCGCGTATCGGCGGGGGTGTTGGCCAGTATGCCGGCGAGCGTGCCGAGATTCTCGCCAACTGCGCCGCGCAGGGAAGCCGCGGGATCGGCCACCTCGGCCAGATCGCGCATGGTCGGGAAGCTGCGGGAGATGTCGATCACGCCCTCGGCGCGAATCGCGACCACCGAGGGGCCGCGCAGATCGGGGCGCCAGATCCGTCCGGCGAGGGCGCCGGCCGTGCCGTCCTCAGGCAAAGCGGGCGAGATGGCGTCGTGGAACCGGGTCATGCGGGGTCTTCCTCCAAGTCGTGCAAGGAAGCCTAGACACCGCCCGGGACGCCGGCAAGCCGCGTTCAGGCATCCCGCGCGCCGATGGCGGCTTCTTGCAGAACCGTATCGATGGCGGCGATCTCGGCTGGCGTCAGACGCAGGCCGAGCTTGCTGCGCCGCCAGACGATATCCTCCGCGCGCGTTGCCCATTCATGGGTGGCGAGATAGCGGATTTCCGCCTCGGTCAGATCGGCGCCAATCACCCGGCCGAGATCGCGCGCATTGCTGGCATCCCCAAGCAGCATGGCGGCACGCGTGCCATAGGCCCGCACCAGCCGCCACGCCGTGGCAGGCGCCAGGAAGGGCCAGCGCCGCATCGTCTCGGCCAGCAGCGCCGCAAACCCGTCATGCGGGAAATCGCCGCCGGGCAGGCCTGCCGTGGCCGTCCAGCCCGCCGCCAGGCCGGTGGCTTGGGGAAGATGCGGGGCCAGCCGGGCCATGGCCGCCTCGGCCAGTCTGCGAAAGGTTGTGATCTTGCCGCCGAGCACACTCAGCAGGGCCGCCCGTCCTTCCGGCGCGTCCAGTGTGAGGACGTAGTCGCGCGTCGCCGCCTGGGCGCTACCGGCACGATCGTCATAGAGCGGGCGCACACCGGAATAGCTCCACACCACCATCGCTGGCCTGATCGGCGCACGGAAATATTCGCTGGCGCCGGCGCACAGATAGGCGATCTCCTCGGGCGAGATGCGCACGGCGCCGGGATCGCCGGCGTAATCCTGGTCCGTGGTGCCGATCAGGGTGAAATCGCGCTCGTACGGAATGGCGAAGAAAATGCGGCCATCGGCGTTCTGGAACATGTAGCAGCGATCATGCTCGTAAAGCCGGGGCACCACGATGTGGCTGCCCTTGACCAGGCGCAGATGCGCCTGGGTGTTGGACCGCACCACGCCGCCCAGCACCTGCCCCACCCAGGGGCCGGCCGCATTGACCAGCACTTTGCATCGCAAATTGCGCGCAGCCCCGCTCGCCTCGTCGCGCACGATCACATCCCATTCGCCATCCACCCGATCGGCGGAGATGCAGCTTGTGCGCGGTGCGATGACCGCGCCGCGATCCGCCGCGTCGCGGGCGTTCAGGACCACGAGCCGGGAATCCTCCACCCAGCAATCCGAATATTCGAAGGCGTGCCGATATCGCGGCTGCAACGCGGCGCCCCAAGGCGAATAGTCGAGCCGCACAGTCTTGGTTGGCGGCAGGCGGCGGCGGCCGCCGATATGGTCGTACAGGAACAGGCCGAGGCGCAGCTTCCAGCGCGGGCGCAGCCCCTTGTGGTGCGGCAGCACGAAACGCAGCGGCCAGATGATATGCGGCGCGATGCCCCACAGCACCTCGCGCTCCCTCAGCGCCTCGCGCACCAGCCGGAACGCGTAATGTTCCAGGTAGCGCAGCCCGCCATGGATCAGCTTGGTTGAGGCGGCGGAGGTGGCGCCCCCGAGATCGGCCTGTTCGCACAGATACACCGACCAGCCGCGCCCGGCCGCGTCGCGCGCGATGCCGGCGCCGTTGATGCCACCGCCGATGATGACGAGGTCGAAACGCTCCACGCGCCCCTCGTTGCGAGGACGGGCGAAATCTGGGACGGCGGAATCTGGGGTCACGGGCTTATCCGGGCTGGAACTGACCCGGTTTCATATCGCCCCGGCAAGGTGCAAGGGAAGCGAGGCTTCCCTTGCCCGCGCGATCAATAGCCGTACGGATAATACGCGCGCGGACCGTAATAATATCCGGGATAGGGTGCGACGACCACGGGGCGCTGGACGGTGTTGCCGTGGGCGAACATGCACTGGCTGTAAACCGTGTCGTAATTGCGTTGCAGGTCGGCGGCGGAATATTGCGCGCCATTGGCGCCCACCGCGCTGCCCGTCAGCAGCCCGGCGCCCGCGCCGACCGCGGCCCCCGTCCCGGCGGCACCGGCGCCGGCGCCGATCAGCGCGCCGGCGGCCGCCCCGAGCGCGGTGCCGACGACCGCACTGCCCACCGCCGCATTGGTGCCCGCCTGCGCCGCCTGGGCGCCGCCGGATTGCTGGTTGGCCGCGTAGCGGCAGGCTGCGTCGTCGGCTTGGAACGCCTCGTAGCTTTTGCCGCTGCCGGGCATTGCCGCGATGCTCGGACCGCTCGGCGGCGGCACCGCGCAAGCACCCAGCGAAAGCACTGCCGCCAGTCCGATGCACAGTCTCACGCCACTCATGTCAGCCTCCGGTGTCTCGATCGAAGCAAGTGCGAATTCCGTTATATACAATGCAACGTCCATGATTCATCCAACCTTTCCGTATAATTATTGAACGGCAAGGTGCTGCATCATCGCCCGCAACAGCGCATAAGGACGCTGTGTCCATAGTTGTTTCATCCGGCGCCGGCCGCCATCTGCATGTCTGTGTTGTCGGCGCGGGTCCCGCCGGGCTGATGGCGGCCGAGACCATCGCGCAAGCCGGTTTGCCGGTAACGGTGCTGGAGCGCATGCCGAGTGTTGGCCGCAAGCTGCTGATGGCCGGTCGCGGCGGGTTGAACTTGACCCATGCCGAAGATGTCGGCCGGCTGCTGGAACGATACGGCCCGGCGCGCGAAATTCTGGCGGCGGCGATCCAGGCATTTCCGCCGGCAGCCCTCATGGGATGGTGCGAAGGGCTGGGTCAGCCTGTGTTTACCGGGTCCAGCCAGCGCGTCTTTCCCAAATCGCTCAAGGCCTCGCCGCTGCTGCGTGCCTGGCTCGCCCGGCTGTCCGGGCTGGGCGTGCGGATCGAAACGCGCCGCCACTGGCTGGGCTGGGAGGCAGGCGGCGCGCTGCGCGTGGCGGACAGCCCCGATGGCATCGCGGCGGATGCGACCGTGCTGGCGCTGGGCGGCGCATCCTGGCCCCGGCTGGGCGCCGATGGCGGCTGGACCGAGGCGCTGCGCGAGCAGCGCATCGCGACGCTGCGCCCGGCCAATTGCGGCTTCACCGTTGCGTGGTCCGAGATGTTCCGCAGCCGCTTCGAGGGCCAGCCGCTGAAGCGCATCGCCCTGGGCCACGGGTCCACAACGATCCGGGGCGAGGCGATGATCACGGCTTCCGGCATCGAGGGGGGTGCGGTCTATGCGCTGTCGGCGTCATTGCGCGACTCCATCGAGGCCCAGGGGCCTGCCATATTGCATGTCGATCTGCGCCCGGATCTGACGCTGGCCGAACTCGCGCGGCGGCTGGAAGGTCCGCGTGGCAGCCAGTCGCTTTCGACCTGGCTGCACAAGCTGGCGGGCTTGCCGCCGGTTTCCGTGGGATTGGTGCAGGAGGCGCTGCATGACGGCGCGGATGCCGCCAATCTCGCCGCGCTGATCAAATCCGTGCCGTTGCGCCTGCTCGCCCCCACCGGGCTCGCCCGCGCCATCTCCACGGCGGGCGGGCTGTGCCTCGATGAGCTGGATGAGCATTTCATGCTGGCATCGCGGCCCGGTGTGTTCGCCGCCGGGGAAATGCTGGACTGGGAGGCGCCGACCGGCGGCTATCTGCTCCAGGCCGCGTTCAGCACCGGCAGGGCGGCCGGACAAGGTGTGCTGCGCTGGCTGGGAGGGCGCGCATGACATCCGCGGCGCAAGCCGAATTGCGCGTCACCGCCGGCCATATCCTGGCGCTGCGGCTGTTCGACATCGCCTATGCCATCGATCTCGGCCGGGCCGAGGCATTATGGGCCCGCCACGCTGCGGGACGGGCGGCGCGCACGCGGCTATCGGCCACCGCGCCCAAGGCCATGGAATTCGGCGTGCCGCCACTGACCATCGAACTGGGGCCGGTGACGCTGGTGCTGGACGACATACCCCTGACGGTGGTGGTCACGGCGCGGCTGTACGAATTCGGCGCGCTCACGCTGGCGCTGCGCGTTCCGGCCTCCGGGCTGGGCTGGGCGGGTTTCGCGAGCCGGCTGAATGCCGTGGATGAGGCAGTGGGCATGGGCAGCCCCGCCACGATCTGGGAGGAGAATCTGGCCGGGCTGCGGCTTGTGCTGGCCGAGGCGCTAATCCGCCCTTCCCCGTCCACCCTGGCTGAAGACTATCTTATGGGGGTGGTGACCGCATTCGATGCGCGCCCGCTGGCGAGCGAGTTGCTGGCGCGGCTCGATCTGGTGCCGCTGCTGTCCGGCGAGCAGCGCTGCCTGTCGGACGCCGCGCGGGCGGAACTGCTGCGCAGCCGGTTCTCGTATTACGAGGACGATCTGGTGGTGCTGACCTGGGACCGCGCCTTCATCTACGAGCCGCGCGGGGATTCCGATGTGGTGGACGTATTGGAGGTAGCGAACGCGCAGCTGCTGGAAATGCGGTACTACAACGAATTGCTGGATGACGAGCTGCCGCGCATGTACGACCTGGTGGAGACCGCGCGCGGCGGGCTGAATGTGCTGGCCGCGCGGCGCTATGCCGGGCTGGCGCGGCGGCTGTACACGCTGGTCGCCGAAGTTACCGAGCTGACGGAGAAGGTGGACAACGCCTTGCAGGTGACCGAGGACGTGTATCTGGCGCGCATCTACGCCGCGGCACTGGATCTGTTCCGGGTGAAGCTGGTCAGCGCCGCGGTGAACCGCAAGCTGGCCATCATCCGCGACACTTACGCGGCGCTGTACGACGAGGCGAGCAGCAGCCGCTCCGAGCTGATGGAAATGGCCATTATTCTGCTGATCGTGGTGGAGGTGGTGCTGGCGGTGACACATTACTGAGCCGGGCGATCCACCAGCCGCACAGGCCGCCCAGGAAGCAGCCGGCGATCATGTCGCCGACAAAGTGGTAATCCGCCCCCGCCAGACCGATCGCCACCAGTGCGACAACGAGAACGCATAGTGGCCGCAGCCTGGGATAGGCGCACCACAGCACCGCCATGGCGGCGGTGGCGACGGTGGTGTGGCCGGATGGGAACGAGGCCCAGCCGGTGCCGCCGTGATACGGGAAGAACCCGAACACGCCGTTGTCGATCCAGGACGGGTTGTGGTTGGTCCAGGTCTCCGGCCAGGTGCGGCCGAAGGCGTATTTCAGCTGGTCCTTGATGGAAGAGGCCGCCAGCACCGCCAGCGCCGCCGCGACCGCCACACGCTCGGGCCGCCGAAGCTCCCGCCCGGCGAGCCAGGCCAGGCCGGCCAGCAGCAGAACCACGGCGCAGGCCACGGCGATGAATGCCGCGATGAAGGTCAGATCGATGAAGATACGCTGCCCATGCAGGGTGGCGTGCGCCCAGGTGGAAACCGGGCGGTCCACCAGAAGCACGGAAAGCGGCGTCAGGATCAGGCAGGCCATCAGCGCAAGGCGTGCCGCGCGGCGGGGATGGCTCATTCGAGGTGGTTACTCCCATCGGGGGCCAGCTTCGTACGCTGGGAGTCGCATTGCAGCCATGTGCGCGATGCCACGTGTCAGCGTCGGCTTACACCCTATTGTAATATGAAAGTCTTTTGGTTCAAAAGGGGGGTTGAAGCGGGGCCGTTTGGCCCCCGGAAGGAGTCGGATGCTGTATCACCTGTACGAATGGCAGCGAGCCGGGTTGGCGCCGATGCGCATGTTCGCGACCGGTGCGATGGCCTTGCTGGACCATCCGATGAACCTGTTGGGCATCACCCCGGCGGGGCGGATCACCTCCGCCGCGCTGAACAGCTTCGAACACAGCACGCGCAGCTTCGGCAAACCCGCCTTCGGTCTCGCGCAGACGCAGATCGACGGCGCCGAGGTGGCGGTGGGCGAGCACATCATCGATGCCCGCCCATGGTGCGACCTGGTGCGCTTCCGCCGCGCCGCGCGGCGCCCGAACGATCCCAAGCTGTTGATCGTGGCCCCCTTGTCCGGCCATTTTGCCACCCTGCTGCGCGGCACGGTGGAGGCGTTCCTGCCGGATCACGACGTGTACATCACCGATTGGCACGATGCGCGCGAGGTGCCGGCCAGGGCGCCGGATTTCAGCCTGGACGACTATATCGACTACGTCATGCACTACCTGCGGCTGCTCGGCCCACAGACCCATGTGCTGGCGGTCTGTCAGCCGGCCGTGCCGGTGCTGGCCGCCGTGGCGCTGATGAACGAAGCCGAGCCGCATGCCGCACCCGCGAGCATGACGCTGATCGGCGGCCCGATCGACACGCGCGAGGGCCCGACGGCGGTGAACGAATTCGCGACCAGCCATTCGCTGGACTGGTTCGCCGCCAACGTGGTGCATCCCGTGCCGTTCGGCCATCCCGGCTTCATGCGCCGCGTCTATCCCGGCTTCGTGCAGCTCGCGGGCTTCATGGCGATGAATATCGACCGCCACATGGAGGCGCATTGGCAAATGTTCCTGCATCTGGTGCAGGGCGACGAGGAGCCGCTGGCGGCCAAGCGGCGCTTCTACGAAGAATATCGCTCGGTGATGGACCTGCCGGCGACCTATTACCTGCAAACCATCCAGAGCGTGTTCCAGGAATATCTGCTGCCGCGCGGCCTGTTCACCCATCGCGGCCATCTGGTGGACCCGGCGGCCATCGAGCGGACGGCGCTGCTGACCATCGAGGGCGAGCGCGACGACATCTCCGGGCTGGGGCAGACCCGTGCCGCGCATAAGCTCACGCCGAACCTGCCGGAAGCGATGCACGCGCATATCGAGCAGGCGGGCGTGGGCCATTACGGCCTGTTCAACGGCAGCCGCTTCCGCCGCGACGTGGCGCCGGCGATCAAGCGCTTCATCCAGGCGCACGGCGGCGCCGGGATGGATCAGGCGGGCGTGAATTCCAAGGCCACGCCCATCGTCTGAGCGGCCGGCACCAGCAGGCGGGCGGCGTCGTTTATGACGCCGTCCACCCGGATCGAAGCGGCGTCCAGCTTTGTGCTGCGCAGGGCCAGGGCGGCCATGTATTCCTCCCGCCCCGCCGCGTCGGGCGCGGCCGGGCCGAGGCGGCGGGCGAGGAAATCCGGGCGCAATATGTCAAAGCGCGCGAGGCCCACGGCCAGACGCAGCCCGCCTTCGATCGGCAGCACCGCCTCCGCCCCGAACATGCGCCGGAACAGATTGCCCAGCCGTTCCGGCCGCGCCGCGCCGATCAGCGCCGCTTCCACGCCGATCGCGCCATTGGCGTGGCGCCGCCATTCATCACGCCAAACCAGGTCGCGGGTGAAATGCTGGCAGAAATACAGCCACCCGGCCGATGTGGTGTCGTTGGGCAGGCGGACCGTGCCGAAGGCGGCGTCCCGACTGACGCCATCCGGCAAGGCGACCGGGCGGGAGAAGCGGCCGGGCGGCTGGGCGGGAATGCCGGCGGCGGCGAGCGTGGCATGCAGCGCCGCCGCGTCCTCCGTCCCCCAGACCAGACCGTTCAGCCCCTCGGGCCAGCCCAGTATGTCGGTCCGCTCGGTGAGGCAGGCCGGCGCGCCGATCAGTTCGAGGTAGTCGGTGCCGAACATGGCGAGATGGTTGATTGAGCCGAGCGTGTGATAGCCGCGCGGCGTGAGGGTGAAACCCAGCCGGCCATATAGGGCGAAAGCCTCATCCATCCGGTCGCGCACATTGACGACCACATGGTCCAGCGTGGGGATGGGCAGGACCATTGGAGGGAGCCCTTTCGTGGGAAGTGTGTCGGCTTTCTTTACAGTCAAAACACGCAACCGTTCCATTACCCTGGCGCCTCCAACGGTTTTTGGCCCGGCCTATTGTTTGCTTTCCTTCGCGGAAGCCACCTTCGGTTGATTTGGAGAGAACGAATGAGACGGGCCTCTTTCGCAGCGCTTTTCGCGCTGACGCCAGCGCTGTTCGCCTCTTCCGCCCAGGCGAGCGTCATGGATTTCAGCTACCGCTTTGCGGACACCGGCAACGTCGTCTCCGGCGCGGTAGATGGCAACTTGCTCAGCGATGGCAATGTGTTCGACCTTTCGTCGTTCGTCACGCTCTTCGTCAATGGCGTCTCGGCAGCGCCGCCGACCAGCATATCCAGCGCGGACGCGATGTATGGTGTCCGCAGTGCACCGGCGGCCATCAGCTTGGACGGTTCCTACCTGAACCTGTACGCCACCGACTATCCGGGTACGGATGCTCTGGCGTTTGTCGTCGGCAATGCTGCTGCGGCAGACTTGGGTAGCAACCTGGCCGGTGCGAGTCCGGTTTATGGCGGCACCGGTTTCACCAATTATGTGCCGGGCAACTGGATGGCATCGCTCGAAAGCGCCCCCGTGCCGGAGCCGTCCTCGATATTGCTCATGCTCGCTCCGCTGGCGCTGCTGGCATCGACATGGCGTATCGCTCGCCGCTCCGTCTCTCGCCGCTCAATCTAGCGCAATTTGGCTTGAGGCGGAATCGCCGGGCCATAAAATTGCTCGTCAAAACAAAGAGCTAGAGCCTGATGGCTTCGCCTACCGGAAGCCATCAGGCTCTAGTGCGATAATTCCGAACTTGGCCATGCTGAGCATGGCCAAGTTCTAGCTCACCCGGGTGAACACCAACTGCCGCGCGCGGCCGCCATTCACGCCAAGCCCGGTGATGCGCCCTTCGCCATTGCGCTGGACGCGCACATCCAGCCAGCTTCGGTACACACGTGCCGGCGGGAAGATGCGAATGACATCGCCTTCCACCGGCTCCATGCCCCAAGGCCCTGCCTTCACATGGGGTCCGGCCACGCGGACCACCATCGACCCGGCCTCCTCGGCAATCGTCCAGTTGGCGGCGATGTCGTCATTGGCATAGATGCCGGGCAGGTCGGGCGGCAGCGCGGCGCCCTGGGCGACGCGGTGATAGACCGACGCGGTGCCCGCATCCAGCTCGATATCCAGCCGCTCCTTGTCGTTCGGGAGGGCGGCGAAGAAATCCGGGGCGGCATGGGTCGCCTCCAGCCTTCCGTCCGGCCCCAGGCGCAGCTGGGTGCCATTGCCGTAGAGGGTGGCCATCGGCTCGCCGGCCTCGCTCAGGCTCAGATCCACCGTGGCGCCGGTGGTCCGGTCCAGATAACGGCCCGGCAGCCCGCCAAGCGCTTCGGCCGCCGGCAAAGCGGGCATGGGCAGCACGCCCGGGCGATCGTCGACGGCGGCTTGCAGCACGAGATGCGCGAGCGTGGCCGGGTCAGCCGACGCGTCATTGGAAATGCAGATCACCGCGACATCGAGCGCCGGCACACGCAGGAAATGCGTGCGGTAGCCGGGCCAGGACCCGCCATGCTCGATGGTGCGCATGCCGCGCCGGTGGCGGATCTGCAGGCCGCGCGCATAGGCGTTCTGCACGCCATTGGCGAAGGGCGCCTGGGTCTCAAGCGCCTCCACCAGCTTCGTGCCGCCGACGCGCCCGGTGGCCATGTTGCGGACCCATAAAGCGAGATCTTCGACGCAGGAGACGAGGCCGCCCTCCCCGCCCAGCGGGAAGCCATGCACCGCCCGCAGCCATCCGTCGCCGCCATTGGCGCCATTCGCATCACTATTCCCGCGCGGCTGGTAGCCGGTGGCGAGATTGGGCACGATATCAGCGGTGTTGGGCACCATCGCGGTGCGCGTCATGCCCAGCGGGGCGAAGATCATCCGTTCGAGCAGGGTCGGCAGCGTCTCGCCGGTGATGCGCTCGGCGACGACGCCGAGCAGGAAGAAGCTGCTGTTGCTGTACAGATAGCGCGTGCCGGGCACGAAATTCAGGCTGCGCTGGCGGCAGATCGCGCCCAGCAAATCCGCTGGGGTGCAGGCATAGGTGAGATCGGCCCCGCCCAGGCGCATCACTTCCAGCATATCCCGCAGGCCGCTGGTGTTGTGCATCAGATGGGCGAGCGTGAGTGGGTGGCCGTAATCCGGCAGTTCGGGGATGTATTTCCGCACCGCGTCCCGCACATCCAGCCGGCCTTCGGCGGCGAGCATCAGGATGATGGCGCAGGTGAACTGCTTGCTGACCGAGGCGATGCGGAAGGCGCTGTCCGGGCCGAGCGGGACGCCGAGTTCGAGGCTGGCCATGCCGACCTGCCGATGCACGGCGAGCGTTCCGCCGCGCACGACGCCGACGACCATGCCAGGGCCGTCAGCACGGTCCCAAGGCGCCATCAGCCGATCCACACGACGCTCCAGCATCGTCAGTTCGAGATCACGCATGGACCGTCTCCGTTCTATAATTATTTGATTTTCAATGCGTTGATGTTGGACGCTTCGGCGTGCGCAAAAAGTGCGCGGCCGCGCCTGGCCCGATCAATCGGGCAGCGAGATCAGGATCTCGCCGCCATCGACACGGACCTCGAAGACTCGCAGATCGGTATCGATGGGCGCGCCCTGCCCCTGCCCGTTCCGCACGTTGAACTGGCCGGCATGCAGCGGGCATTCGATGATGTCGCCCTCCAGCCAGCCATCGGTCAGCATCGCGAAGGCGTGCGTGCAGATATTATCCGTCACGCAGATCGTGCCATCGTCCAGATGGTACACCGCCAGCGACAGCCCCATCGTCTCCACGGGTACCGCGGTACCCTTTGCCACGTCGGCCACCGAGGCGACGCGAATCCAGCTTTCTGATTCACTCATGCTCACACCTACCTCCGAATCCAGTGCAATGCCTCAACCCCGGTGTCAATCGGCATTGGAAGGAATGGCGGCATCGTGGGCACCAATCCATCGCGTTGGCAGATCGATCGCATCGCGCCTTGCTGTTGGATCGCCCGGCCCGGCGGCCTCAGTTTAGGGGCAGGAAACATCGGAGCGATCATGGCAATGCGCACGACAATCGAAGCCGTTCCGGACTGGGAATTCGGCACACATCTTGAGCAATACGGCCTGAGGTGGAATCACGAAACCATCGAATTGCTCAATCAGACAAACAACGAGACCATGATGGCCGCGCGTGTCGGCAGCCATCGTGGTTTCCTCCGCCAGGCGCGCGGACTGCTGCCCGGGCTCATTTTGTGCGTAGGCGTTACGCTCGCCGCATTCGCGCTGGAACGGGTCGAGGCGTGGGCGCTTGGCCGGGCGTGGCTGGAGGCGCTGGTGCTCGCCATTCTGGTGGGCACCGCGCTGCGCACGGCATGGACACCAGGGAAGACCTGGTTCACCGGCATCAGCTTCAGCGCCAAGACGCTGCTGGAGATCGCCGTGGTGCTGTTGGGCGCGTCGGTCAGCGCGCAGACCGTGGCGGCGGCCGGGCCGGGATTGCTTGCGGGCATTGCCGGCGTGGTCGTGGCCGCGATCGCGGCGAGTTATGGGATGGGGCGCATGCTTGGCCTGCCGCATCGCATGGCGGTACTGGTCGCCTGCGGCAATTCGATCTGCGGCAATTCCGCCATCGCCGCCGTGGCGCCGGTGATCGGTGCGGATGGTGAGGACATCGCCGCCTCCATCGGCTTCACCGCCGTGCTGGGCGTGCTGGTGGTGCTGGGGCTGCCGCTGCTGGCCACGATGCTGTCCTTGACCGGGCTGCAATTCGGGGTGCTGGCCGGGCTGACAGTGTATGCCGTGCCCCAGGTGCTGGCCGCGACCGCGCCGGCCGGTGCGGTGGCCGTGCATATCGGCACGCTGGTCAAGCTGGTGCGGGTGCTGATGCTGGGGCCGGTGGTGCTGGGCCTGTCGCTGCTGACCCGCCGGCTGCGCGACGAGGCGGACGAATTGCCGCCGCATGTGACGGCGGGCGACCGGCCGGCCACGGCGAAGCTGGCGCTGCACCGGATGGTGCCGTGGTTCATCCTGGGCTTCCTGGCGCTGGCCACGCTGCGTTCGGCCGATCTGATACCGCATGCGCAGCTCGCGCCCATCGCCGCCGTGGCCAATGTGCTGACCATCGTGTCGATGGCGGCACTGGGTCTGGGCACCGACCTGAAACTGGTCGCGAAGGCCGGCTTGCGGGTGACGGCGGCGGTGACGCTGTCGCTGCTGGTGCTGGGCGGGATCAGCCTGGGCCTGATCCGCCTGCTCGGCATCGCCTGATTATCGGGTAGCGCGGCGGGATGCGGCGATGATGTCCAGCAGGGCATCCGCCGCCCTGCTGCGATAGCGTTCGGCATGGCGCAGCACGTGGAAATCGCGGTCCGGCAGCAGCAGATCGATCCGATGCAGCAATCCGGCCTCCAGGCTTGGCGTGGCCACCGAGGCGGAGAGCGCGGTGGCCCCCATGCCGGCTTCGACGGCGGCGCGCACCGCCTCGTTCGAAGGAAGCTCCAGCGTCACGGCCAGGCTGTTCGGCGCAATGCCGAAGCCCTCCAGCGCCGCCTCGAAGGCCGATCTGGTGCCGGAGCCGGGCTCGCGCAGCACCCATTCCGTCTCAACCAGATTGGCGGGTGCGATTCGCGCCCGCCGCGTCCATGGGTGATCCGGCCCGACCACGACAACCATCTGGTCGCGCGCCACGGGCCGGCTGGTCAATACCGGGTTTTCCACTGCCCCCTCGACGAAGCCGAGTTCCGCATCGCCCTCATGCACCGCGGCCGCCACCTGGGCGGTGTTGCCGACGCGCAGGCGGATGTCGATGCCGGGATGCGCCTGGCGGAACGCCACCAGATGGCGCGGGAGCCAATAGCTGGAAATGGTCTGGCTGGCCTGGACCGCGAGCGTGCCGCGCTTGAGGCCGCCCAGTTCCGACAGCACGAGTTCGGCGGCGTCCACACGGCCAAGGACGGCCCGCGCCTCCACCAGGAACAACCGGCCCGCCTCGGAGAGCTGGATGCCCCGGCCCACGCGATCGAACAGCCTGGCGCCATGGCGCGCTTCCAGTGCCGCGATG
>DASXIW010000073.1:0-15519 GCA_036497785.1 Acetobacteraceae bacterium
CCTGCACCCGGGCCAGCACCGCGAGCGCGGCGGCCGAGAGCGGCACCCGGTGCGTCCGGCGCCGCTTCATGCGCCCGGCCGGGACCATCCAGGCCGCCTCGGAGGCGTCGATCTCGGCCCAGGCGGCGCCGCGCCCCTCGCCGCTGCGGGCGGCGGTCAGGATCAGGAACTCCAGCGCGCGGGCGGCGATGCCGGGCTCGGCCCGCAGCTTGGCCATGAAGGCGGGTGCGAGGCGCCAGTCGAGTGCCGGATGGTGCTGCACCGCCCGCACCTTGCCACGGGCCGGCAGCAGCAGCGCCAGATGGCCGCGCCAGCGCGCGACATTCTCGCCGTCGCGCCAGCCGCGCGCCTTGGCGTAGTCGAGCACCGCCTCGATCCGGCTGCGCACCCGCGACGCGGTTGCCGGCAGCCGGGTCCACAACGGTTCCAGCACGCGCATGACGTCGTCGGTGCTGATCGCGCCCACCGGCAGCTTGCCGAGCACCGGATGGACATAGGCGGCCAGCGTGTTGCGCCACTGCTGGCTGTGCTTGCGGTTGCGCCAGCCGGCCTCATGGGCGGCGATGTAGCGCTCGGCCGCGCTGGTGAAGCTGGTGCCTTGCGCGACCTCGGCCCGGGTGCCGGCGGCGCGCTCGGCCAGCGGGTCGAGGCCCTGCCGCAGCAGCTTGCGGGCATCGCGCGCCGCCTCCCGCACCGCGTCGCGGCCCGGCGCATTCTTGCCCACCCGGCTGCCGAGGCCCATGGCGCGGGCCTTGCCGCCAAGCGAATAGAGGAGCTGCCACGTCCCGCCGGCCGGGTTGCGCGGCGGGATGACGAGGTAGAGATTTTCCTCGTCCCGCCACTTGCCCGGCACCCGGCAGGTTTTGATGAAATCCAGTGACAGCCCCATGATCGCCCCATTTGGCCGGAATATTCCGGTCTCACAGCGCCGTTGTGTTCCCAGGACCTGTTCCCAAGGATCGGCGACTCACGGGCGATTATATGCGGTTACTAGCGCGAAAAGCTAGCAGAGTAGTGCGTTGATATGGCTGGAAAAGCAGTTACGAGCACAGAGTGAGGCCGGCACATGGGCGGAGCCTTTGAAATCCATTACTCTCTTGGCTGGATCGACTGCCTTGCTTGCGCCGCAGGCAATTGCAATCGACATGCGCCGGCGGTTTCACACGGCCGCGATGGAATTTTGGCTTCGCCAATCAACGCGTTGAGACCGAGACAGTTTCGGATTGTCAAGGCTCCGCCTTGACCGGGGTCCAGGAGCAGCGCCCCTGGCCTTGCCTTATCCTCCCACCAAAAACGGATCCACCGGATACTGCACCCCCGTCATGCACAACCCCACTGATGGCGCCGTCGGTCCGGCGATGCTGCGGTCGCGCGCCGCCAGCACGTCGGCCACGTGCGATGCGGGCCAGCTTCCTTCGCCGACCAGTTTCAACGTGCCCACGAAGTTGCGCACCATGTGATGCAGGAAGCTGCGTGCCTCGGCCACGATCTCCAGCATGTCGCCATCCCGCGTCACGTCCAGCCGATCCACCGTCCGCCAGGGTGTCTTGGCCTGACAGGCGGCGGCGCGGAACGAGGTAAAATCGTGCCGGCCCAATAGTGATTGCGCGGCCATGTGCATCGCGGCGGCGTCGAGCGGCTTCTGCACGTGCCAGACCTGCCCGGCCAGCAGCGCGGGGCGGGCGCGGCGATTGAGGATGCGGAAGCGGTAGGAGCGGCCGGTGGCGGCAAAGCGGGCGTTCCAATCCGGCGCCACGGCGGCGGCTTGCAGCACCACCACGCGATGCGGCTTCATGTGGAAGTTCAGCGCCTCGCGCACCGTGATTGGCGCGAAATCCGTGGGCAGATCGATATTCGCCACCTGCCCCTGGGCATGCACCCCGGCATCGGTGCGTCCGGCGACGATGCTTTCCACCGGCGCCCCACCTGCCAGCCGGGAGGCCGCACCCTCCAGCACCTGCTGGATCGAGAGGCCGTTATCCTGCCGCTGCCAGCCGACGAAGCCGGTGCCGTCATATTCCAGCTTCAGCGCGTAGCGCGGCATCAGCCGAGGCGCGTGCCGGGCGCGATCCGGCGGCCGCGCAGGAAATCCCCCGCCGCCATTGCCGCCCGACCCGGCGCCTGCAATCGGGTGATGCGCAGCGCGCCGGCGCCCGTGGCCACGCGCAGCGTCTCGTCCAGCACCATGCCGGGCTCGCCCTGGCCGGCCACGGGCTCGGCCGCGCGCAGTTTCAACACCTCGCCGTCCAGCGCGGTGAACGTCCCGGGCCAGGGATTGAGCGCGCGAACGCGCCGGTCCAGCGCCTCGGCGGGATGGGTCCAGTCGATCCGCCCATCCTCGCGGGTCAGCTTGGGCGCATAGCTCGCGCCCTCGGCCGGCTGCGCCCGGGGCAGGGGATTTTCCGCCAGCGCCCGCAGCACCAGCCTCGCCCCCATCGCCGCCAGCGCGTCGTGCAATTCGGCGGCGGTGGTGGTCGCGGTGATCGGTATGGCGTCGGACAACAGCATCGCGCCCGTGTCCAGCCCGGCATCCATCTGCATGATGGTGATGCCGGTCGCGGCGTCACCCGCCAGGATGGCAGCCTGGATCGGCGCCGCCCCGCGCCAGCGCGGCAGCAGGCTGGCATGGATGTTCAGGCAGCCGCGCCTGGGCGCGGCCAGCATCGCCTCCGGCAGGATCAGCCCATAGGCCGCCACCACCGCCGCATCCAGATTGAGCGCCGCGAACGCCTCTTGCGCCGCCACATCGCGCTTCAAGCGGATCGGGTATCGCACCGCAAGCCCGAGCGCCTCGGCCGCCATCTGCACCGGACAGGCCCGCACCGACTGCCCCCGCCCGGCCGGGCGGGGCGGCTGGCAATACACCGCGGCGATCTCGTGCCCGGCGTCATGCAGCGCGCGCAGCGCCGGCACCGCGAAATCCGGGCTGCCCATGAAGGCCAGACGCACGGCTATTTCGCCTTCTGGCGCATTTCCTTGGCCAGGCGGCGCATGATCATGTTGCGCTTCAGCGTCGAGACATGATCGACGAAAAGCACGCCGTCGAGATGGTCGATCTCATGTTGCAGGCACGCCGCCAGCAGCCCGTCCGCCTCGACCTCCCGCTTCACGCCAGCCTCGTCGTAATAGCGCACCTTCACCCGCGCCGGCCGAGTCACGTCGGCGTACTGGCCGGGCAGGGACAGGCAGCCCTCCTCGCGCGTGGCCAGTTCCTCGCTCGCGGAGACGATCTCGGGGTTCACCAGCACCATCGGCGCGGGCTTGTCGTCCGGCATCAGATCCACCACGGCCAGGCGCAGATTCACCCCGACCTGCGGCGCGGCCAGCCCGATGCCGGGGGCCGCATACATGGTGGCGAACATGCGCGGCAGCAGCGCCCGCACATGCTCCGCATCGCCCGGCTTCACCGTCACCGTACGCGTTTTCAGCGCCGCATTGGGGGCGATCAGGATCGGCAGTGTCTCTGGGGCCGGGTGGGCCGGGTCTTGCGCGGTCGACATGACTGCGATGTAGCGGCGCGCCCACCCGCAAGCAAGGCGGCCCCTGGGACCAGTGCTGCCCCAGACGCAAGCCACCCCTCTTGCAACGGGAGATATTGCTGCCAAATTAGGCACATCGGGTCGCCGATCATGGGGCCCGATACCGCTTCGCTCGCAGGAGGAGGCCTAATGACGACGCGAATCTTTACGTCCCCGATGTTCCTCGGCTTCGACCATCTCGAACAGATGCTCGAACGCGCCGCAAAGAGTTCGTCGGACGGATACCCGCCCTATAACATCGAACAGACCGCGCCCACCGGCCTGCGCATCACCCTGGCCGTCGCCGGCTTTACCATGGACGACCTGCAGATCACGCAGGAAGACAACCAGCTGGTGATTCGTGGCCGCCAGACCGATGACAGCCAGGGCCGCGTGTTCCTGCACCGCGGCATCGCCGCCAGCCAGTTTCAGCGCGCCTTCGTCATGGCGGAAGGCATCGAGGTCCGTGGCGCCTGGCTGGATAACGGCCTGCTGCATGTCGATCTGGCCCGCCCGCAGCCGGAAGCGCGGGTCAAGCAGATCCGCATAACCCGGCCCGGCGCGAATGGCGCCGAGCCGCCCGCCGCCCAGATCGTGGACGGCAATCCGGAAACCCCGGAAGGAGAATGACAATGACCTTCAACATCCACCAAATCTCGAACGAAGATTTCGCCAAGCTGGGTGTCTCCCAGGTCGCCTACATCAAGCCCGTCACCGTGAACGGCAACCCCGCTTTCGCCATCCATGCCGCGGATGGCACGCCCATGGCCGTGACGGGCGACCGGGAACTGGCACTCGCCGCCATCATCCAGCATGAGATGCTCCCGACCCTGGTGCATTAAGCTCCAGCCACATGGCCGCCGCCCGCCACCCCGCGGCGGCCATGCAGGCCACGCCTCCTGGAGCGGCGACTTGTGGGTTTGCGGCATTGGCCCATATTGATCCCGCGTTGGCGCTTGCGTCGCCCCTGGCTCGAGGAATCACCCCGCCGTGAACATCATAACGCCTGCCGGTCGCGAGATTGCCGCCGAGACTGACACGACTCGCCCTAGCCGTGAGGAAGCCGAGCAGGCCGTCCGCACCCTCATCCGTTGGGCCGGTGACAACCCGGACCGCGAAGGGCTGCAAGGCACGCCGGACCGGGTGGTCCGCTCCTACGACGAATTCTTCGCTGGCTATGCCACCGATCCCGTCGCCCTGCTGGAACGTACCTTCGAGGAGACCGAGGGCTACGACGAAATTGTGCTGCTGCGCGACATCCGCGTGGAAAGCTATTGCGAACACCACATGGTGCCCATCGTCGGCGTCGCCCACGTGGCGTATCTGCCCGGCACGCGCGTCGTCGGCATCAGCAAGCTCGCCCGCGTGGTGGAAGCCTACGCCAAACGCCTCCAGATCCAGGAAAAGCTGACCGCCCAAATCGCCAACACCATCAACGAGGTGCTGCAGCCCCGCGGCGTCGCCGTGCTGGTCGAGGCCGAACACCAATGCATGTCCACCCGCGGCGTGCATAAGCCCGGCGTGTCCATGGTCACCAGCCGCATGCTAGGCGCCTTCCGCGACGATCCCTCCACGCGCCGCGAGTTGCTGGCGATGATCGGCCGGGCGCGGTGATTATCACCGGTCGGCATCGGACCGTGTGAAAGGCAGGACGGCCGCCTACAGGCGGAGCCTCCCGCTACCCCCTGCACCAGATTCACGACCGCGCAATTCGGTCTGTGACCGGATCGTCTTTGGTCCGGTCGGGATCCACTATTCGTTCGCTGTTTGACCATCAAAACAAACCAGGCCGCGGTTTGTTCTGTACCATTTTGACCAAATGTGGTAGTGGTAACCGGGTGGTGGGTACGCTGCCGCAGAGCGTCCGAGGAGGGACGACCCGGCGCACGCCCCCTCGCCGGCGCGCGGCGCCATCGCACGTGAAGACCGATAATGTGCCGGCGGAGCCGGCAGACATCTCTCTCGTCCGACAACCACCTATAGGCACTTAATTTGCTTTGGTGGGCGCAGTAGGACTCGAACCTACGGCCCGCTGATTAAGAGTCAGCTGCTCTACCAACTGAGCTATGCGCCCGCCGTGACAGGCCCGCAGTATACCACGGTCCGCCAATGGGGCGGCCCCTATAGCAAGCATGAACCGCCCTGTGAAGGCCCGGTCTCGGTCCATGCTCGGCACAATGCTTGCAGGGCAGCCCCGCGCATGCTTCGGTACAAGCGGGGCGACGTCAAAAAAGGGGGGATATGTGGCTTATGCGCTGCAGCAGCTGATCAACGGCATCACGCTCGGTATGATCTACGGACTCATCGCCGTGGGCTACACCATGGTCTACGGCATCATCGGCATGATCAACTTCGCCCATGGCGACATCTTCATGGTCGGCTCGTTCCTCTCGCTGATCGCCATACTCGGCCTCACCGCGCTGGGCTTCAGCTCAGTGCCGCTCATCCTGGTACTCACCCTCATCTTTGCCGCCGCAATCGCCGCCCTTTACGGCTGGACGGTGGAGCGGGTGGCCTATCGCCCGCTGCGTGGCTCGTTCCGGTTGGCCCCGCTGATCAGTGCCATCGGCATGTCCATCCTGCTGCAGAATTTCGTCCAGGTCAGCCAGGGCGCGCGGGTGAAGCCCATGGCGCAGATGCTCCCCGGCGGCTTTACCTTGCTGGATGTGCAGGGCTTCGTGGTCCAGCTCTCCTGGATGCAGATTGCCATCGTCATCACCACCCTGGTCATGCTGGCCGCCTTCACCTGGCTGGTCACCCGCACCCCGCTCGGTCGCTCCATGCGCGCCTGCGAGCAGGATCTCAAGATGGCCGGCCTGCTGGGCATCGACACCAACCGCACAATCAGCCTCACCTTCGTCATCGGCGCGGCGCTGGCCGCCGTCGCCGGGCTGATGTTCCTGCTCTATTACGGGGTGATCGATTTCTATATCGGCTTCGTCGCCGGGGTGAAGGCGTTCACCGCCGCCGTGCTCGGCGGCATCGGCTCGCTGCCCGGCGCGGTGCTGGGCGGCCTGGCCATCGGGCTGATCGAAACCTTCTGGTCCGCCTATTTCAGCGTCGAATACAAAGACGTCGCGGCCTTCTCCATCCTGATCCTGGTGCTGATCTTCATGCCCAGCGGCCTGCTCGGCCGCGCCGATGTGGAGAAGGTATGAGCGCGGTTCCCGGCGCCGCCCGCGCCGCCCCCATATCCGCCGCACGCCCCACCCCCGCAAGATCGCCGGTCGCCGTCGCCCTGCGCGATGCGTTCCTCTCCGCCCTGGTGGCGCTCGGCCTGTTCGGCGCCATGATCGGGCTGAAGACCGATGCCGGGGACAGCGCGCTATACCTCACCCCGCGCCCCCGGCTGGTCGCCATCGCAGTGGCCATCGTGTTCGTGGGCCGGCTGGCCATGGTCGGCTGGCGCATCTGGCGCCCCGCCGGCACGCCCTCGCCGCGCCGGCTTGCCGCCACCCTCGCCCACACCGGCCGCTACGTCGCCCCGGTGCTGCTGGTCGCCGCTGTCACGCTGCCCTTATATGCCGGCCGCTACTGGCTCGATCTCGGTGTGCTCGTGCTCACCTACGTCATGCTCGGCTGGGGGCTGAACATCGTGGTCGGCCTCGCCGGCCTGCTGGATCTCGGCTACGTCGCCTTCTACGCGGTCGGCGCCTATTCCTACGCCCTGCTGGCGCAAAATTTCGGCCTGGGCTTCTGGTCCGCCCTGCCGCTGGCCGGCCTGTTCGCGGCCTGCTGGGGCATAATGCTCGGCTTTCCCGTGTTGCGCCTGCGCGGCGACTACCTCGCTATCGTCACCCTGGCCTTCGGCGAGATCATCCGCGTGGTGATCCTGAACTGGACGAGCCTCACCGGCGGCCCCAACGGCATGTCCGGCATACCGCGTCCCACCCTCTTCGGCCTGACCTTCACGGCCGGCGGCGGGCAGGGCAGCTTCGCCGATTTCTTCGGCATCGAGCCGAGCCTGACCCAGCGTGCCATCTACCTGTACTACGTCATCCTCGGCCTCGCGCTGCTCACCAACTGGGTCACGCTGCGCCTGCGCCGCCTGCCCCTCGGCCGCGCGTGGGAGGCGTTGCGTGAGGACGAGGTGGCCTGCCGCTCGCTCGGCATCAACGTCACCATCACCAAGCTCACCGCGTTTGCCATGGGCGCCATGTTCGGCGGCTTCGCCGGCGCCTTCTTTGCCACGCGGGATGCCTTCATCAGCCCGGAGAGCTTCACCTTCATCGAAAGCGCCACCGTGCTGGCCATCGTCGTGCTGGGCGGGCTCGGCAGCCAGCTCGGCGTGGCGCTGGCCGCCCTGGTCATGATCGGCGGCGGCGAGATGTTCCGCGATTTCGCCGAGTACCGCATGCTGATCTTCGGCGCCGCGCTGGTGGTCATGATGGTCATGCGCCCGCGCGGCCTCGTCTCCGGCCGCACCCCCTCGGTCTCGCTGGGCACCGCCCACGAAATCCCGCCCGAACTCATCGCCGAAGGGCATGGCTGACATGGCCTCCTCCACACCGGCGCCACTCCTGTCCGTCGAAGACCTCACCATGCGCTTCGGCGGCCTGATGGCTGTGAACCAGCTGTCCTTCACGGCGCGGCGAGGCGACATCACCGCCGTCATCGGCCCCAACGGCGCCGGCAAGACCACGGTGTTCAACTGCATCACCGGCTTCTACCGCCCCAGCGAAGGCCGCCTCGCGCTCAGCCATGCCGGCGGAGACTTCGCGCTGGAAGACATGCCCGGCCACCGCATCGCCCGCCGCGCCAAGGTCGCCCGCACCTTCCAGAATGTCCGCCTGTTCGCCGGCATGACGGTGCTGGAAAACCTCCTGGTCGCCCAACACAACGCCCTCATGCCCAATGTCCGCAGCGGCCTGCTCGCGGTGTTCGGCCTCGGCCATTATCGCGGTCGCGAACGCGCTGCCGTCGATACCGCCCGCTTCTGGCTCAACGCCACCGACCTGCTCGCCCGCGCCGACGACCCGGCCGGCGCGCTGCCCTACGGCGCGCAGCGGCGGTTGGAAATCGCCCGCGCCATGTGCACCAGCCCCGTGCTGCTGTGCCTGGACGAACCCGCCGCCGGCCTGAACCCGCGCGAAAGCGACGAGCTTTCCATCCTGTTGCGAAAAATCCGCGCCGATGGCTGCTCCATCCTGCTGATCGAGCACGACATGGGCGTGGTGATGCGCATCTCCGACCACATCGTGGTGCTAGACCACGGCAAGAAAATCAGCGACGGCACGCCCGACCAAGTCCGCAACGACCCCCGCGTCATCGCCGCCTATCTCGGCGAAGGCGACGAGGACGAAATCCCGGTCGAGGCCGCGCAATGACCGCGCAGCCCAACCCCCCGCTGCTGCATCTCTCCGGCGTCACCGCCTTCTACGGCGCCATCCAAGCGCTCAAAGGCGTGGATCTCGCCGTGAACCCGGGCGAGATCGTCACCCTGATCGGCGCCAACGGCGCCGGCAAATCCACCCTCATGATGACCATCTGCGGCACACCGCGCGCCCGCAACGGCCGCATCATCTACGACGGCCAGGACATCACCCAACTGCCCACCCACGCAATCATGCGCCTCGGCGTCGCCCAATCCCCCGAAGGCCGGCGCATCTTCCCGCGCATGTCGGTGCACGAAAACCTGCTCATGGGCGCCCAAGGCCGCCCCCGCGCCCAGGCGGAGGAAACCATCGAACAGGTCTTCGCCCTGTTCCCCCGGCTGAAGGAACGCATCGCCCAACGCGGCGGCACCCTCTCCGGCGGCGAAC
This sequence comes from Acetobacteraceae bacterium, assembly GCA_036497785.1. GTDB lineage: Bacteria > Pseudomonadota > Alphaproteobacteria > Acetobacterales > Acetobacteraceae > DASXIW01. The sequence goes on from DASXIW010000073.1 coordinate 9,281, forward strand.
AGCAAATGCTCTCCATCGGCCGCGCGCTGATGAGCCGCCCGCGCCTGCTGCTGCTGGACGAACCCAGCCTCGGCCTCGCCCCGCTCGTCGTCCGCCTCATCTTCGGCGCCATCCGCGACCTCAACCGAACCACCGGCCTCACCGTCCTGCTGGTCGAACAAAACGCCTTCCAGGCCCTCCGCCTCGCCCATCGCGGCTACGTGCTGGTGAACGGCGCCATCACCATGGCCGGATCGGGGGCCGACCTGCTCGCGCGGCCGGAAATACGGGCGGCTTATCTTGAGGGGGCGCATTAGCGAAGGAAGATTAAGATAAGGCCAGGGCTCTGCCCTGGACCCGGTCAAGGCGGAGCCTTGACAATCCTGGACTTTCTCGGCTGGGGCGACTGCCTTCGGTTGGACGTTCGTCTCCCCGCAACCCGCTGGAGGATTGAGGGCACTGCCATGATCGACCACACCGGCATTGGGGTCGCAGACGTCGATCGTTCCGCCGCGTTCTACGACGCCGCCTTGGGTGCGCTTGGTATGCGCCGTGTGATGCAATTGCCCGAAAACGACGGAGCCGACGGCGTCGGCTATGGTTTCGATTACCCGGTTTTCTGGATTGACCGCTTTCACCCGCATGGCGTGAGACAACATACGGCCTTCGCAGCCAGGAACCGCGCTGAGGTTGACGCCTTCTACGAGACTGCCCTGAAAGCGGGTGGGACTGATAACGGTCCGCCTGGCCTTCGCGACACATCCCTAGGTTACCCGCCAAGCTATTACGCCGCCTTCGTGCTCGATCCGGACGGCAACAACATCGAGGCGGTCTTCCGCGGCGGCTGAAACCCGCTTCCCGCCAGGGCAATTCACTATGCGCCGGGCATTATCCGTCTGACTTTCACCACTAGCGCCGCAGGCAAGCGCAACTGCGACTGCCCGAAAATAGATGCAGTCGCAACCATACAGGGCTTCGCCGCCTACCGCGTCGAGGTCTCGGTCTTCAACCGAAGGAAGCCAATCCAGCCGAGAACGTATCGGATTCTAAAGGCTCCGCCTTTAGCGGGTTCCAAGGGCAGAGCCCTTGGCCTTCCCTTGCCTTTGCTTTTCGGTGCCCTCACGCGGTGGGCGTTGCCGCCTCGACGGCCGCGGTGTGGTCGGCCAAGGCCTCGCGCAGGGCGGCTTCCTTGGTGTGATCGAACGAGGTTCGCATCACGGTTCCGCCGACGCCGCGCAGGTCTTCCAGCACCTTGTCCGCCGTCATCTTGCGGATCAGCAGGAACAGCCCGGCGGAGCCCGGTTGGAGCGCCTGCGCCGCATCCTTCATGAACTGGTCGTTGATACCCACGTCGGTGAGTTTGCCGCTGAGTGCGCCGGACGCGGCGCCAAGGGCCGTTCCCACCAGCGGCACCATGAAGACCAGGCCGATCAGGGTGCCCCAAAACGCACCGGAGACGGCGCCGGAAGCCGTTGTGTGGAATAGCTGATTCAGCTTCACCCGGCCTTTGGCGTCCTTCACGGCGATCACCGCGTCGCCGAGTTCGATGAGATATTCCTTCTGCATCGCCAGAATTTTCTCGCGGACCTCCTCGGCCTTCTGTTCGGTAGGAAACGCTATGAAAACGAGGTCGCTCATGTCGTGAAACTCCTGTTGGGATCGTTCGGCGTGGTCAACACCGCCGGCTGGCCCGGCGCCGGTCGAGTGCCCGATCCGCCGTGCCTCATGGAATAATCCGTCCGCGCTGCACGGGCCGCCAGACGGCTACTGCATCGCTATCATCATGGCATCGCCGCCCAGGCTCAGCATCAGCCCTTCGCGCTTGGCCTTCAGATGCATGATCACCCCGGATTCGTTCTGCATCCACAGATCGCCGCCGCTCGCCGTGCCGATCGCGAAGCCGTAGCGGGCCTGGCCATAGGTTCCGGCAAACGATGCAAGGTTTTTCAGCTTGTAAACCTCGCCATTGGCGCTGATCGTCGATGCGCCGATCCCGCCCACCCCAAGGCCGCCTATGGAGAACTGGTAGGGCTGACCTTGGTAGTACAGCGTGCCGGTGCCGCCTCCACCACTGCCGATATAGGCAACCTGCACCTCATTCATGTCCACGGTTGCGTCCGGCGTAAGGCCGGCCACGGCATCCGGCCCCAGTTTGACCGAGCTTGAGCACCCGGGCACGGCCAGCAGCGCGACGAGCGCAAATCCGATCGCGCGGCGCGATCGCGATTGCCGCCGCAATCGCGTGTCATGTTTTGACATAGTACCGATATTCTGGCGCATTCCCGCATTCTCCCTGGCGCCAGCCGCCCTGCCATGAGAGTGCGCCGGTTTGGCCAAACGGCCCGTCCGGAACCAGAGCCCCCATCTGAGTCACGCGGTGTCGCGCGACGTTGCTATGGCAGGCGAACCGGCCGGGCTATGCGGATTCGGCAAAGTGGCTTACCCGGCCTCACCTCTGATCCGGCCCTGCCTCCAGCAGCGCAAGATTCTGCTGTGCCAGATCCGCGGTCGGCGTATCGGGCGCCAGTTTCACCGCCCGTTCCCAGTCGGTGCGCGCGCCGGCGCGGTCGTTATGGCGCTGGCGGATGATGCCGCGTTCCAGCAGCGCGTCGGCATTGTCGGGGTCCAGGGTCAGGGCGCGGTCGATATCGTCCTGGGCGTGGTCCAGCTCGCCGATATGCCGCCAGGCGGCGCCGCGCAGGGTCAGGGCGTCGGCACGTCTTGGGTCCGTATCCAGCGCATGGGTCAGGTCGCCGATCGCATCCTGGTAGCGATCGAGGTTGCTCGCGGCGGTCGCGCGGTCGATCAGCAGGTCGGCGTCGTCGGGCGACAGGGCCAGGGCCTGGGTGGCGGCGTCGAAGGCGTGTTGCTCATCGCCGGTCATCAGCCAGGCCTGGGTGGCCTGGCCATACAGCGTGGCACGGGCGAGATTGGGGGCGTGGCTGCTGGCGGCCAGGGTTTCCAGCATGGCCGCGCCGTCGGCCGGGTTGCCCAGCGCGATCTTGGACAGGGCCAGGCAGTGCGTGGCCCCGTCGCCGCCGCCCTTGGCCTGCCAGGTCTCGGCGAAGCTGGCCGCGCCGGCGGGGTCGGGCACCAGCATGTTCAGACAACGCTCGTAATCCGGGCCTTCGGCGATGCGGGGCGGGACGGGCGGAACCGGCAGCCTTTCGCCATCGCCGTCGTCGGCGGCGGATTCGACTTCGGCTTGCGACGTGGACAGGCCGCGCCAGGCGACTCCACCGCCAATTGCCAGCAGCAGCAAGCAGGACGCCCCAACCATCGCAAACTGTCGGTTCATTGTGCCGATACTCTAGTCTTGTGGCCCCGGACACGGCAAACAGAGGAATGATCGGATCGCATCCCGCCCGGCATCACGTGCTGATTTTCGGCCTCGGCTATACCGGCACCGCCATTGCGCGGGCGGCCGTGGCGACAGGTTTATCCGTTACCGCCACCAGCCGTGCGCCAGCAACCACTGCGGCGCCGGAGGGGGTGCGGGTGATTGCCTTCGACGCGGCGGCGGATGTGCTGGAGCAGGCGAGCCATATCGTCGTCACCGCCCCCCCCGGCCCGGAGGGCGACCCCGCCTGGGCGCTGTATGGCGATGCCGTGGCCGGGGCCGCACGGCTGCGCTGGATCGGCTATCTGTCCAGCACCGGGGTCTATGGCGACCACGATGGCGGCTGGGTGGATGAGGACACCCCGCCGGCGCCGGGTTCGGACCGGACGCGGCGACGGCTCGCCGCCGAGCAGGCCTGGGCGGCGCTGGCCGGGCGCCGGGCGGTGGACATCTTCCGTGTGGCCGGCATCTACGGGCCGGGCCGGTCGGCGTTCGACGACTTGCGGGCCGGCCGGGCGCGGCGCATCGGCAAGCCCGGCCATCAATTCGGCCGCATTCATCGCGACGACATCGCCCGCGCGCTGCTGGCCGCCATCCGCCAGGACCATGCGCCCGGCCTACGCGTGCTGAATCTGACCGATGACGAGCCGGCCGCGAGTGCGGATGTCATCGCCGAAGCCGCCGCCCTGTCGGGCATCGCGGTGCCGCCGCTGATTTCCTATGATGCCGCTTTGCCGGGCATGAGCGAGATGGCCCGAAGCTTCTGGTCGGAGAACCGCAAGGTTTCCAGCGCCAAGACCAAGTCGCTGCTGGGCCTGGACTGGCTGTACCCGTCCTATCGCGAAGGGCTACGCGCCATTCTCGCGGAGGAGGGCGCCAACCGCCCGGCGTAGCAGCGCGAGGTCGGCAGGGCGGGCAAGGCGGTGATCGCCGTCCTTGACCAGCGTCACCTGGACGTCGTCGCCCGCGATCTGCCGGGCCAGAGTCAACGCCGTCTCCCAGGGCACGTCGTCGTCGCGCTGGCCTTGCAGCAGGCGGACGGGGATGGTGAGTGGGATCGGCGCGTCCAGCAGCATGTGCCGGCGCCCGTCCTCGATCAGGGCGAGGGTGATCACCAATGGCTCGCCGTACTGGCTCGGCACCGCGAGCCTGCCGTCGCGACGCAGCGTCTCCTGCTCCGCCGTGGGCATGGCCTGCCACATCAGCCGCTCAGTGAAATCAGGCGCCGCGGCGATGCCCACCAGCCCGATCACGCGCTCCGGCCGTGCCAGCGCGATCAGCAGCCCGATCCAACCGCCCATGGACGAGCCCACCAGCAGAAGCGGCCCCTCCGTCATGGCGTCGATGACCGCCAGCGCGTCCTCCGTCCAGCGCCCGATCGTGCCATCCGTGAAGGCGCCGCCGCTGGCGCCATGACCGGAATAATCCAGCCGCACCATGGCATGGCCATGCTCCTCGCAGAATGCGAGAAGGTCGATAGCCTTGGACCCCGTCATGTCGCTGCTGAAGCCGGGAAGGAAGACCAGCGTTGGCCCGTTGCCGGGCAATGCTGCCCAGGCGAGTTCCACGCCGTCGCCCCGATCGAGCCTGCCGGTTCGTTCCATGCTGCGTCCTTTCAATCTGTTCCCCACATGATATAGCGCCGCGCATGAGCGATTCCCCACATGGCCCTTATCCAGACGGCCCGTATCCGGTGGTGCTCCAGGTGCTGCCGGCCCTGGATGGCGGCGGCGTGGAGCGTGGCACGGTTGAGATCACCGCGGCCATCGCCACAGCTGGCGGACGCCCACTGGTGGCCAGTGCGGGGGGGCGGCTGGCGCCATTGGTGGAGCGGGCCGGCGGTCGCAATTTGCAAGTGCCGCTGCACACCAAGAATGCATGGCGAATCTGGCGAAATGGAACGGCTTTGGCCAGTTTGATCCGGGCCGAACACGTGGATATCGTACATGCTCGTTCGCGCGCCCCGGCATGGTCCGCGTGGCTCGCGGCGAAACGTACGGGCGCCCATTTCGTGACCACCTATCATGCCCCGTACGGCGAGGATTTCCCGCTGAAGCGGCGCTATAACGGGGTGATGGCGAGGGGCGAGATCGTCATTGCCATCAGCCATTTCGTCGCGGGCCTTATCCAGTCGCGCCATGGCGTGGATGCGTCGCGCATCCGGGTGATTCACCGCGGCGTCGATCCCGCCGTGTTCGATCCCGATTCGGTCGGCACCGATCGTATTGTGCGTCTGGCGCGGGCGTGGCGGCTGCCGGACGGGCATCCGACGATCGTGCTGCCGGGCCGATTGACGCGGTGGAAGGGGCAGGCGGTGCTGATCGAGGCGCTGGCCAGGATGACCAACCGCGAGGCCTGCGTGGTGCTGGTGGGCAGCGATCAGGGGCGGCACAAATATGCGGCCGAACTGGTGAAGCTGGCGGAAAAGCTTGGCGTGGGCAGCCGTGTCAGGCTGGTGGGCCATAGCGACGATGTGCCGGCGGTGCTGAAATTATCCGATGTGGTGGTGAACGCATCGACCGCGCCTGAGGGGTTCGGGCGGGTGGTGATCGAGGCGCAGTCGATGGGTCGGCCGGTGATCGCGACCGATCATGGCGGGGCGGTGGAGACCGTGGCGCATGGCGTGACCGGCTGGCGCGTGCCACCGGGCGATCCCGTGGCGTTGGCCGCGGCGCTGGATCATGTGCTGGGCATGCCGCAGGCGGAACGGGAGGCGCTGGGAGCGGCGGCGCGGGCCGCGGTTCAGGCGCATTACACGGTGCGCGCCATGCAGGATGCGACGATCGAGGTGTATCGCGAGGTGTTGCTGCGGGGGCAGGGGGGGTGAAGGATATCCTGGTCATCCGGCACGGCGCGCTGGGCGATTTCGTACTGTCCTTTCCGGCCTTCGCCGCCATTCGGGCGCAGCACCCCCAGGCGC
>DASXIW010000074.1:0-3912 GCA_036497785.1 Acetobacteraceae bacterium
AAAGCTCGTATCGCCGCCACCGCGGCGGCGCTGCTGATCGCCGGCATGTTCGCCGTCGCGTGGCACCCCACCCTTGCGCCGATCGAGCCCCGCACCACCTTCCCGCAGCAGCAAATCGCCCTCGGCGCGGAACTGGCGGCGGTGGGAGATTGCGCAGTGTGCCATACCGCCGAAGGCGCTCGTCCCTATGCCGGCGGGCGCGGCGTGCCCACCCCGTTCGGCACGATTTTCGCCACCAACATCACACCCGATCGCGAAACCGGGATCGGCACCTGGTCGGAAGCCGCCTTCCGGCGAACGATGCGTGACGGCATCGACCGCGAAGGCCGCCATCTCTATCCGGTATTGCCGTATCCGCATTTCACCAGAGCCAGCGACAGCGACATCGCCGCCCTGTATGCCTTCCTGATGACGCGCGCGCCGGTGCGTGCCGACACGCCAGACAACAAGTTGCCGTTTCCGTTCGACTATCGCGTCCTGTTGGCGGGCTGGAACCTGCTGTACCTGAAGCCCGGCCCGTGGAGCCCGGACCCCACGCAAGACGCCACCTGGAACCGCGGCGCATATTTGGTTGAGGCCATCGGTCACTGCGGCGCCTGCCACACCCCGCACAACGCGCTGGGCGCCGAACAGTCCGGCCAGACCCTGGCCGGCGGCGAGGCCGAGAACTGGTACGCCCCGCCGCTGCAGGCAGCCTCGCCCGCGCGCCGCCCCTGGACCGAGGACTCGTTGGTGGCCTATCTGCGCACCGGATTCGACGCCCATCACGGGGCCGCGGCCGGCCCGATCACCGCGGTGACCGAGGAACTCGCGCACGTGCCGCAGGCGGATCTGCGCGCGATCGCGGTCTATGTCGGCTCGCTGATGCCGAAAGCAACGACATCCGTCACCACAGCCCGTAGCGGCGACGCAGGCGCCGCCTCGATCTTCGCCGGCGCCTGCGGCGGCTGTCATGCCGAGGACGCCCCGATGACCCGCGACGGAGCGCCCTCCCTGGCGTTGAGTTCCACGGTGAACGCACCGACTCCTCGCGGCGTAATCCAGATGATCCTGCACGGCATTCCCTGGCGCGAAGGAAAACCCGCGCCCTACATGCCGTCTTTCGCTGCCGCGCTGACCGACGCGCAGGTGGCGGACCTGGCGGCGTATCTACGCGAGAAATACAGCGACAAGCCAGCCTGGAACGATGTTCCGGCCGAGGTGGCAAAGATCCGGAGGGCGTCATGATCCGGCTGAACGTGAACGGACAGGACCATGATGTCGATACGGATCCGGATACACCGCTGCTCTATGTGCTGCGCGACGAACTCGGCCTGAACGGCGCGAAATTCGGTTGCGGCCTGGGCCAATGCGGCGCCTGCACCGTGATGCTGGATGGCCAGGCCGTGTTCTCCTGCCTGGTTCCCGCCGCGGTGCTGCCGGGACGCGCCATCCGCACCATCGAGGGGCTTGGCAACAACGCCGTCCAGCGCGCCTTCCTGGAAGAGCAGGCCGCGCAATGCGGCTACTGTATCGCCGGCATGGTGATGCGCGCGCAGGCGCTGCTGGAACACAATCCGCACCCCTCGGAGCAGCAGATTCGCCAGTCGATGGCAGTCAATCTCTGTCGCTGCGGCACCCACATGCGCATTCTCGCCGCGGTTCGGCGCGCCGCCGCCCAAACGGTGAAGTCATGAGCGCGGAGTTGTCCCGCCGCGGCCTGCTGGCCCTCGGCGGCGGCCTGGTCGTTGCATTTTCGCTGCACGCGGAGGAGCCGGCTCGGCCGGGCAGCCTGAAAGAAATCCCTCGCCTCGACTCCTGGATCAAGGTGGGGCCGAACGGTAGCGTGACGGTGTTCACCGGTAAGGTCGAATTGGGTCAGGGCATCAAGACCGCATTGTTGCAGGTGGCAGCCGAACAATTGGATGTGCCGCCCGAACGGATCGAGATGGTCACCGCCGATACGATGCGTTCTCCTAACGAGGGCTTCACCGCCGGCAGTCATTCGATGCAGGACAGTGGCACGGCGATCCTGCATGCCGCAGCCCAGGTGCGCGGACTGCTGCTCGCTGCGGCCGCCGGCGAACTTGGCGTGGCGATCGAGACGCTGGCAACCGCGGACGGAATGGTGAAGGCTGCCGACGGGCGCAGCCTCGGCTATGGCCAACTGGCAGCGAAACTCGATTTGCATGTCGATGCCGCGCCGAACAGCGTCGTGAAAGATCCCGGCACCTACCGCGTCATGGGCCGGCCAATGCCGCGAATCGATATTCCGGCGAAACTCACCGGCAGCGCCGCCTATGTGCAGGATCTGCGACTACCGGGAATGCTGCATGCCAGGGCCATTCGCCAGCCCAGCGTCGGGGCGAAGCTGCTGGAGTTCGATACCGCCCCGGTAGAGCGGCTGCCGGGCGTGGTAAAGATCGTGCGCGAAGGAAACTATCTCGCGGTGGTCGCCGCCAAGGAATGGCAGGCGATCAAGGCGATGCGTGCTTTGGCCGCCGCGGCAAAATGGCAGGAGACGGCAAGCCTTCCCGAAGAATCGACCATTCTGCAAACCATCCGATCGCTCCCCACTCGGGATATTCCTGTTCTCACCTGGAAAGCCGACGCGGGTGCGCCCGAACGGCGGCTGCAGGCGCGCTACACGCGTCCTTACGTGATGCATGGCGCTATCGGTCCGTCCTGCGCCGTGGCCCAGTTGATCGATGGCACGATGACGGTGTGGACCCACAGCCAGGGCGTCTATCCGCTGCGTGCCGCGCTGGCAGCCCTGCTGCGGATGCCGCCGGAAAAGCTGCGCTGCATCCACGTCGAAGGCTCTGGCTGCTACGGCCACAACGGCGCCGACGACGTCGCCGGCGACGCGGCGCTGATCGCTCGTGCGATGCCCGGGCGCCCGGTGCGCGTCCAGTGGATGCGTGAGCAGGAGCACACCGGCGAACCCTACGGCGCGGCGATGATCGCCGAAGTCGAAGCCGCACTCGACGCCGATGGCACAATCGTTGACTGGGACTACGGAGTCTGGAGCAACACCCACAATCGCCGGCCCACCGCCGGCGGCCTGCTGCTGCAAAACGCCGCTCTGCCGGACCCTCTGCCGGTGCCTCCGCCAGCACCGATCCCGATGCCGGAAGGCGGCGGCGAGCGCAACAGCAATCCGATCTATGCCTTCCCCAACGCGCGCGTAGTCTCCCACTTCATCCCCGAAATGCCAGTCCGCGTCTCAGCTCTGCGCTCGCTCGGCGCCTATCTGAACGTATTTGCAATTGAAAGCTTCATGGACGAACTGGCGCAGGCGGCCGAGGCCGATCCGGTGCGATTCCGGCTGCGTCACCTGCGCGACGACCGGGCGAAGGCGGTCGTTTTGCTGGCCGCGGAAAAATTCGGCTGGCCGCGTGTCGCCAAAGGCCAAGGCCGCGGCTTCGCATTTGCCCGCTACAAGAACCTCGGCGCCTACTGTGCCGTCGCCCTGGCGCTGCAGGTCGAGCACGAAACCGGCCAGATCCGCCTCGGCCGCATCGTCGCCGCGGTGGATAGCGGCCAGGAGGTCAATCCGGATGGGATACGGAACCAGATCGAGGGCGCAATTATCCAAGCCGCAAGCTGGACGCTCTACGAAGCTGTCCATTTCGATCGCCAGCGCATTCTGAGTCGTGACTGGAGCGGCTATCCGATCATGCCATTTCCTGCGGTGCCGGAATCGATCGCGGTGCATATCGTACCCCGTCCCGGCCAGCCGTTCCTCGGAACCGGCGAGGCAGGCCAAGGGCCGACCGCCGCCGCAATCGCCAATGCGCTGCGCGACGCAACCGGCGTGCGGTTGCGCGATGTGCCGTTTACCGCGCCAAAGGTGAAGGCCGCGATCGGGGTCTAGTGACGGCCCCAACCTGTCATTGCGAGAAGCGAAGCGACGAAGCAACCTCCCGCCGC
>DASXIW010000075.1:0-1782 GCA_036497785.1 Acetobacteraceae bacterium
ATGCGACCGGCGGCGAACCAGGCGCGCCCGTCGATCGTCTCGATCTGGCAGGAGCATTTGCGCAATCCGGCGCTGCGGATTTCCTTCGCCATCGGGTTCTGCATTCTGTTTGCCTTCCTCGGCACCTTTACCTACGTCAACTTCGCGTTGACCCAGGCGCCGTTCGGCATCGGCCCGATGATGCTGGGCGTGGTCTATTTCGTGTTCCTGCCGGCGATCTTCACCACGCCGCTGGCCGGCAGCGTGGTTGAGCATATCGGCCGCACGCGCGGCCTATGGGCGGCGCTGGCGATCGCCGGCGCGGGACTGCCGCTGCTGCTGGCACCCACGCTTTGGCTGGTGCTGGCCGGACTGGTGCTGGTCGGGGTCGGCACCTTCCTCGCCCAGGCGATTGCCACCGGCATCGTCGGCGCCGCGGCGATGGGCGAACGCGCGGCGGCCAGCGGTATGTACCTGGCGGCCTATTACCTCGGCGGTCTGCTCGGCACCGCGATCCTCGGCCAGGTCTATCAGTTCTTCGGCTGGGGCGGGTGCGTGGCCGGGGTGGGGCTGGCGTTGCTGGCTTCGGCGGTGCTGGCCGCACTGCTGCGGACCAAACCCGTCGTGGCGCAACCCACCATTTCCTGACCCAACCAATGGAGATCACCATGAACGACATGACAACCGCCACGACGGCCGAACCAATGGGCATCACCCTGCGCCGCAAACTCGGCCAGATCGTGCTGGTGCTGCAGGGCGGCGGCGCGCTCGGCGCCTACCAGGTCGGCGTCTATCAGGCGCTGCACGAGGCGGGGATCGAGCCGGACTGGGTCGTTGGCACATCGATCGGGGCGATCAACGCCAGCCTGATCACCGGCAATCCGGTCGAGCGGCGGATGGAGCGGTTGGAGGAATTCTGGGCCGGGGTCGAGCATTCCGGCTGGCGCGACACGCTGGGCACGCTGCCGGGCATCGGCGGCATGATGGCGACCTGGATGACGATGGCCTCGGGCATCAACGGGTTTTTCACGCCGAACCCGCTTGCCTTCACCGGCCAGCACTCGCCGCTCGGGGCGGAGGCGGCAGGCTACTACCGCACCGCGCCGCTGCGCGAGACGCTGTGCCGGCTGGTCGATTTCGACCAGGTGCGCGATGGCGGCTGCCGGCTGACGGTCGGCGCGGCCAATGTGCGGACCAGCGAGATGACCTATTTCGACAGCCGGAAAATGCCGCTTTGCGTCGAGCACGTGATGGCCTCGGGCGCCCTGCCGCCGGCGTTTCCGGCGGTGCGGGTGGGATCGGATCTGTTCTGGGACGGCGGCATCCTGTCGAACACGCCGGTCGAGGCGATCTTCGACGACTATCCGCGGCGCAGTTCGCTGGTGTTCGCGGTGCATCTGTGGAATCCCCAGGGGCCGGAGCCCACCAGCATCTGGGACGTGACCAACCGCCAGAAGGACGTGCAGTATTCGAGCCGGGCGCTCAGCCACATCCTGAAGCAGAAGCAACTGCACCGGATGCGCCACATCATCGCCGAACTGGCGAAAAAACTGCCCGACGAGCTGCGCCAGGACCCCGAGGTGATGGAATATGCCGGCTACGGCTGCATGACGCAGATGCATATCGTGCGGCTGCTGGCCCCGCGCCTCGATCACGAGGACCACACCAAGGACATCGATTTCAGCCGCGCCGGGGTGCGCAAGCGGCGCCAGGCGGGTTATGAGCACACCAGGGGAATCCTCGGGCTGGAGCCGTGGAACACACCGGTGGAGAAGGTCGAGGGCGTGGTGCTGCACGAGACGG
>DASXIW010000076.1:0-2024 GCA_036497785.1 Acetobacteraceae bacterium
TCAGTCATCGCTGCCTCCGAACAACGCGGCAGGGGCCGGTGCGTTGCGGGAGTAGTCGATCGAGCAGTAGGGGCCGCCCATGTAGCGTTCCTCTACCGGATCGCCGCTGACGGCGCCGGCCAACTGGGGGGCGAACGGATCGGCGCTGTCGATCGGCGTCCAGCCGAGTTTGCTGCGCGCATCCTCGCGCCACCAGGTCATGCGCGCGTTGTTCGAGGTGGCCCAGATCACCGCGTGGCCGACTCCAGGAGTCAGCACGCAACGCTCCACGAGGCGTGAAAAATCCGGGTAGGACAGCCACGTCGCCAGCATCCGCGCGTTGACCGGTTCGGGGAAGGCGGACCCGATGCGCAGGTTGACGCTTTCGACGCCGTGCTTGAACCAGTACATCCGGCCCATCAGTTCGCCATAGGCTTTCGACAATCCGTAGTATCCGTCAGGCAAGAACTGGGTGTCGGCAGGCAGCGTCGCGCTGCGCTCGTTGAAGCCCACGGCGTGGTTCGAGGAGGCAAAGATCACGCGGGCCCGCTCGCGCCGCGCGGCCTCGTAGATGTGATAGAGGCCGCGGATATTGGGACCGATGATTTCCTCGAAAGGCCGCTCCACGGCGATGCCGCCGAGGTGGATGATGGCGCCGCAGCCTTCCGCCAGACGCAGAATGGCGAGCCCGTCGGAAAGATCCGCCTTGGTGAATGCCGCGCCTTGGGGGATCGGGTCGGGGAACGGGGCGATATCGGTCAGCACCAGTTGCCAGCCCAGTGCGCCGAGTGCTCGCGCCAGAACGCGGCCCAGCGCGCCCGAGGCCCCCGTCAACAGGACCGGTTTGGCAGGCTTGTCGGTCATGGCATGCTCCTCCTGTAGCTTAGGGCAATGTCACCCTGATGGCATTGCTCGCGAACCTATCGTGGGAGGCATCATGCGCAGGATCGACGAACTCGCCCAGGCCCTGGCCGACGGCACCACCACCAGCCGTGCCTTGGTCGAGGAATGCCTGGCGCGGATCGCCGATCCGGCCGGTGAGGGAAGCCGCGCGTTTATCAAGGTTGATGGTGAACGGGCGCGCGCCATGGCCGATGCGATGGACGTGCTGCGCAAGGCCAATCGTGCGCCGGGGCGCTATGCCGGTATCCCGATCGCGCTGAAGGACCTGTTCGACGTCGCCGGTGAGCCGACGCCGGCGGGGTCGGCGGTGCTGGCCGAGGCGCCGCCGGCGCGGGCACATGCGCCGGTGGTGGCGCGCATGCTGGCGGCGGGATTCGTGCCTGTGGGCCGGACGAACATGACCGAGTTTGCGTTCTCTGGCCTGGGCATCAATCCGCATTACGGTACGCCGAGCAGCCCTTGGGACCGTGCTTCGAGGCGGATCCCGGGGGGCAGTTCCTCCGGCACGGCGGTGGCGGTGGCCGATGGCATGGCGGCGGCCGGGCTGGGCACGGATACCGGGGGATCCTGCCGCATTCCGGCGGCGTTCTGCGGCATTGTCGGCTACAAGCCCACGGCTCGGCGGGTGCCGATCACCGGGGTGCTGCCGCTGGCGCCATCCCTGGACTCGGTCGGACCGCTGGCGCCGAGTGTTGCCTGCTGTGCCGCGATCGATACAATCCTGGCGGGCGTGGATGCGGCGGCGCCGATGGCGATGGGTCTGCGTGGGCTACGATTTGCGGTGCCGGAAAACATGGTCCTGGACGGCATGGATGACACTGTGGCGGCGGCGTTCGAGGCCGCCTTGTCTAGGCTGTCCGCGGCGGGCGCGGTGATTCAGCGCACCGGTTTCGCGGAATTCGCGGAGGCGGCGGCGGTGAATGCGAAAGGCGGGTTCGCCGCCTCGGAGGCCTATGCCTGGCACCGAAATCTGCTGGCGACGCAAGGCGCCGGTTACGATCCGCGCATCCGCGTCCGCATTGCGCGCGGCGAGCGTATGGATGCGGCGGACTATGTCGATTTGCGGAACGCGCGCCGCCGCTTGATTGCCGGTTTCGACCGCGCGACCGCGCCTTATGACGGGGTGCTGATGCCGAGCGTGC
>DASXIW010000077.1:0-21434 GCA_036497785.1 Acetobacteraceae bacterium
ACGCGCCCAACAAGCGTCGTTACGACCCGGCGCGGCAACGGCCGCCGAACAATCTGCAAGCGCCGGGAATGCCGACGAAGGGCCGGCCGCGACGCGGTGCGGCTGTCGCTGCGCCGCCTGCCTGATCCCAGACGGACGCCCCGGCTGCCTCATAATGCCCGGATGCGGACGAGCGCCTCAAGGGCTGCGCTGCGCGCACCGGCAAGCCGGCTTCGGCCCTTGATCCCCTCACCCGCATCAGGCATTTGGCTGTAATGCCGTTTCGCCCACGGCGTGTCCGCAGCCCAGCGGGTGTCGTCTCTACTTTGCGCGCGCGGTGACATTTCTAACTTGCGCCGACATGTGCGATTGCCGGTATAAGACTGCCGCACATCAATCGAGGATGCCTCGCTATGCGTATTCCCTACATCGTCCTGGCTGCATCTCTGCTCGTCGCCGGCCCGCTCTATGCCCAGACCCCGGCGCCGCAAACCGCTCCCGCGACAGCGGCGCCGGCTGCGCCCGACGCCTCGGCCACGGCGCCGGCCGAGGCCGCCACGCCGGCTCCCACGAAATCCACCGCCGCCGCCAAACCGGCCACGCGCACGCACACGCACATGACTGCCGCCCAGCGATTCGAGGCCGCCAACACCACTGGTGACGGCCATCTGACCAAAGAGCAGGCCAAGGGACACCTGCCGGCCGTGTATCGCCATTTCGACGCCATCGACAAGGACCACAAGGGCTACGTCACCCAGGACGACATCAAGGCTTACTATGCCGCCCAGCGGGCCGCCCACCACGCCACGAAGGCTTCGGCCAAGCCCGCCTCCAGCAACTGAAGCGGTGCACGATTCCCGCCTGGAGCAGGATCGCTCCAGGCGGAGCGCTTCGTGCCCACCCGCATGCAGGCCTTCCGATATCGCGGAGCGCTTACTGCGCGCTGCGATTCTTTGCTGATCTGTACTGCTGACATCCTTAATGCGGCTGCACCCGAAGCAGCCGCCATCACGTAAATATTCCAAGCGACAGCTCTCTTGTAACGGAGTTGTGCGATGACCGACCGCAGCGTAAGGATACGGCTCTAGAACAAGAGGTGATCGGTCGTGTTGCTAGGCTTCGGCCGATTTGCGGTCCGCCATTGGGTCCGATATCTGCCACATCATTCGCTGTCGTTCTGGCGGGGACAAGCCGTCGCGGTCGCCAGCGTCACCGTCGCCGGCCTTCTGCGCTTCATCCTCGATCGATATCTGGCCGGCATGCCGTTCCTCACCTTCTTCCCCGCCGTGTTCGTTGCGAGCATGTGGGGGGGCGGATTGGCGGGAATCTGTGCCCTCTTCCTTAGTTCGCTCATGGCCGCGCTGGCGTGGCTCGGGCTGAAAGAGGACGTCTACCTAGTCGTCAACATCTGGATCGCGGTGATGGCGTTCTGGGTGTTCGGCGGATTGGTGATCGTGGTCGCGATTCTGTTCCGCGCGCTCGTCTCGGCCATGGAACATGCCAACGTCGTCGCGCGGGAAATGCAGCACCGAGTCGGCAATCTGCTCAGCGTCGTCGTGGGCGTTTCGCATCAGACCGCGCGAACCGCCACGACCGTCGAGGAGTACAAAACAATCTTCGAGGCACGTCTCGTGGCCCTCGCGCGGTCGCAGCAACTCGCTGTGGCCAACCGCGAAATTCCGCGCGATCTGCAAACCCTGATCCACCAGGTCCTTGAACCATTCGGCCTCGATCGATTCGTCATCTCCGGTCCGAAAGCCTGCGTCATCTCCGATATCGGCTCATCCGTCGCCCTGCTGGCCAACGAACTCGGAACGAACGCCGTGAAATATGGCGCGCTTTCCGTGCCCGAAGGCCATGCCTCGCTTCGGTGGACGGTCGAGCATGCCCGCGTCACGCTGCGCTGGCGGGAGATGGATGGTCCACCGGTCACCGCCCCCGCGCGATACGGATTCGGATCGACCCTGCTACAGAATGCTTTCGCGGCGGAACAGGGAAGCGTCTCGATCGCCTTCAAGCCGGATGGCGTGGAATGCGTGCTTATGTTCGCGGCGATGGCCGATATGGCTGCGTGTTGAGGCAGGCTGCCACGCCTCGAAAGTAATCAATCCCACAGATCGAAAGCCTTCCCGAGCGCGAGCCGCCCCGCCGGCGTCACCGCCACGGCGCGTGTGCCCTCGATCCGCCGAACCCATCCCCGCGCGAAACAGGTCTGACACAGGGCAGCGCCCACCGCGCCCGCGATATGCGGCCGCCGCTCGCTCCAATCCAGGCAGGGGCGACAGAATACCCGCCCGCCGCCGCGGCTTGATGCCCGCGCCCCGGCGCCATCCAGTTCCACCCCCAGGCCGCGCAGAAACACTGCCCCCGAATCGGTCAGCGCGCCGCCATCGGGTGACAGATCGACCTGCCCGCGCGCCACCATCCCATCGGCCATTGCCACGGCGATCCGCCCGGCCAGATGGTCGTAGCAGGTGCGGGCATAGCGCATCGCCTGATCGCGCGGCCCGGTCACCGTCGCGGTCCGCCGCTTCGCCCGATCCGCGCCCCCCAGATCCGCCGCCACGGACATGATGCCCTCCAGCATCTGCGCCACGGCGCCCGAGGCCAGCCGGTGATAGCGATGCCGCCCCTGGCGCTCCATCGCCAGCAGCCCCGCCTGCGTCAGCCGCGCGAGATGGCCGCTCGCCGTCTGCGGCGCAATCCCCGCCACATGCGCGAGTTCCGCCGCCGTCAGCGCCCGGCCATCCATCAGCGCCGCCAGCATGTTGGCGCGGGCCGGGTCGCCCACGAGGGAAGCGGTTTCAGCAAAAGCGGAGGTGCTGAGCATGGCTCGTCTCCATGTTGCGTGCCGATGCTACAACGTCCCGCACGGGAATGCTTCGGCCGCGGCCGTAGCATCGCGCGCCCGAAACGCGGGAGGTGTGCGGCGCACCCGGCAGGAGCCCCCCATGATCGTCATGCGAACTGCCTTCTACGGCTGGCGCGTCGTCGGCGCCGCCGTCATCGTCGCCATATTCGCCTGGGGTGTCGGCTTCTATGGGCCGCCGATCTTCCTGCAGGCGCTGCATGCCGGGTACGGCTGGCCGGTATCGCAGATCTCGGCGGCCATCACCGCGCATTTTCTGCTCGGGGCGGCCATCGTCGCCAATCTCGGCACGCTGCACCGCCGCTTCGGCGTGGTTGCCGTCACCCGCGCAGGCGCAATATTCGCGGCGCTCGGCCTGCTCGGCTGGGGCTTAGCGCGGCAGCCTTGGCAGCTCTTCCTCGCCACGCCCCTAAGCGGCGCCGGCTGGGCCATGACCAGCGGGGCGGCGCTGAACGCCATGGTGGCACCCTGGTTCATCCGCCGCCGGGCAGCCGCACTCGGCATGGCCTTCAACGGCGCCAGCATGGGCGGCGTCGTGTTCTCGCCACTCTGGGTCGCCCTCATCGCCCGTTTCGGCTTCCCCGTGGCCGCGATGCTGGTGGCGGCGGCGATCGCGGCGGCCATATGGTTCCTCGCCGGCCGCTATCTCGCCACCGACCCGGCCGCGATGGGCCTGGCCCCGGATGGGGATCTCCCTGCCGACCCACCATCGGCCGCCCCCCAACGCGGATCGGCAGGCAGCCAGCCACTTGGAAACCCTTGCCGAGACCGCCGCTTCGTCACGCTGGCCGCCTCGGCGACGCTTGGCCTGTTCGCCCAGGTCGGCCTGGTGGACCATCTTTTCTCGCTGCTAGCGCCAGGGCTGGGCGATGCCGGGGCAGGGGCCACCATGGCGGCCGCCACCGCCTGCGCCATCCTTGGCCGAATCCTGCTCGCTCGGCTGGTGCCGGCGAATACCGACCGCAGGATGGTCGCCGCCGCCAATGTCGCCATGCAGGCGCTGGGCTCGGTCGCATTGCTCTGCGCCGGGCCATCGGTACCCCTCATCCTGCTCGGTTGCGCGCTATTCGGGCTCGGTCTCGGCAATGTCACGTCGTTGCCGCCGCTCATCGCCCAGGCCGAGTTCGCGCCGGCGGATCTCGCGCGGGTGGTCGCCCTGGTCACCGCCATCAGCCAGGCCGGTTACGCCTTCGCCCCGGCGGCCTTCGGGCTGTTGCGCGGCCTCGGCTTCGGCGTCGCGCCGTCCTCCAGTGTGCTCTTCACCGCCGCGGCGCTGATCCAGTTCACCGCCGCGGCGGTCGTCCTGCGCGGCCGCGAGCGCGTGCCGAGGGAGCGCGACTCCCTCGCCGAACGACTTGCCGATTGACGCCGTCGACCGGCCACCGCCAGATTGGCGGCATTATTCGCGTTCAATTCAAATCGGGAATCACAGCCGCACCAGAGCCATATACTGGACTTTGACCGCACAGGAGAAAGACCATGGCTGATCCGGCCCACCGCAAGCGTATCGTCATCGTCGGTGCCGGCTTTGGCGGCCTGTCGGCGGCGAAGGTCCTGGGCGGCGCCGCCGCGGACGTCACCCTGATCGACCGCACCAACCACCATCTTTTCCAGCCACTGCTCTATCAGGTCGCCACAGCCGCCCTCTCGCCGGCGGACATCGCCACCGCCAGCCGCGTGTTGCTGCGCCGCCAGCCCAACACCACCGTCCTGATGGCCGACGTCACCGGTGTCGACACACAATGCCAACGCGTCCATCTCGCCAGCGGCGCGGACGTGCCATACGACTACCTCATCCTCGCCAACGGTGCCGCCTATAGTTTCTTCGGCCATGACGCGTGGGCCGGGAACACCCAGGTCCTCAAAACCCTGGATGACGCGCTCTCCATCCGCGAGCGCCTGCTTGGCGCCTTCGAACGGGCCGAGGTGTGCGACGACCCCGAGCTGATCCGCCGCCTGCTCACCTTCGTCGTCGTCGGCGGCGGCCCCACCGGCGTCGAACTCGCCGGCACCATCGCCGAACTCACCCGCTCCACCCTGGCGCGCGACTTCAAGCATATCGACACCACCTCCGCCCGCGTCCTCCTCCTCGAAGCCGGCAGCCGGGTCCTCTCCGCCTTCCCGCAACATCTCTCGGACTACGCCGCCGGCGCGCTACGCGATCTCGGCGTCGAACTCCGCCTGAACGAAGCCGTCAGCAACATCGACGAGACCAGCCTGCAGGTCGGCGACACAAGGATCGAGGCCGCCACCATCCTCTGGTGCGCCGGCACCGAAGCCCGGCCCGCCGCGAAATGGCTCGGCGCCGCCGCCGCCCGCAATGGCGCCGTCAGGGTCACCGCCAACTGCTCGGTGATCGGCCATCCCATGATTTTCGCCATCGGCGACGTCGCCAGCTTCGACCCCGGCACCGGCCAGCCGCTGCCCGGCCTCGCCCCCGTCGCCAAGCAGCAGGGCCATTATGTGGGCAAGCTCATCAAGGCCCGGCTGGCCGGAAGTGCCGAACCGGGCCCGTTCCGCTATCGCAACCTCGGCGCCATGGCCATCATCGGCCGCTCCCACGCCATTGCCGATTTCGGCACCTTCAGGCTGACCGGCTTCGTCGCCTGGCTCGCCTGGTCCCTCGTCCACCTCATGCTGCTGGTGGACATACGCAGCCGCCTGCTCGTCTACGTCAACTGGTCATGGGCCTTCTTCACCTATGGTCGCGGCGCCCGTTTGCTGACCGGCGCGGGCTACCCGAGAAACGTGCCTGTCACGTCCCCGGTCACAGCGCCACCACCTGGGTGAACCCATCCTCGCTCCACCCCTCGCTGCCCACGCCGTGGCGGACGAAGAACAGCCCCTCCGGATCGTAAGCGCGCTTGATGTCCAGCAGGCGCGGATAATGCGCGCCCCAATAGGCCGCCTGCCACGCCGGCTGGAAGAAGTTGCTCTCGGCCACATAGGACCCCGCATCCGGCATGATCCGGCGGATCTCCCCCATCGCCCGCCCGATCGCCGCCGCCCGCTGCCGCGCTTCCGCCAGATCCGGCTCATGGCCGGGCAGCCCGGGAAAAGCCGGCGGGCCTTCGCCGGCAATGATCGCCAGCGCGAAGGCGTCGAGCACCGCCGGATTGGTCGCGGTATCCCGGCTTGCCGCGAGCGTCTCATTCGTTGCGCCGGCCAGGCCCTTCTGGAAATGCAACTCCACCGCCGAAATTCGCCCGGCCGCCAGCAACGCGTCCACCAATGCCCCCCGCCGATCCACGCGCAGCAGGGCTTGCGGCAACCAGGCGGACTCGAACCCGTACAGGAAATGCCCGGTCTCGCTGAGATTGGACGACCAGAACACATTGTCCGACGCCGCCCCCGGCCGGTCATCGGTGATCACGGCTGCCGGCGCATGCGCCTTCAGGAAGGCCGGGTCCCAGCGATGCCGTGCCGGCACGCCACGGATCAGCGGCGACATGGTGAACGAAAGATCGCCATCCGATCCCACCGCATCAAAAAATGGTTGCCAGATTTCCGCGGCCTGCGCCCGATCCATGCCCTGGAACTCCATCCGGATATCCAGCCGCCGCCCGGGGCGGATCGTCGCGATTTCCCCCCAATGCGGATTGAGCAGCCGCTCGCCATAGAAATCGACGAACCATCCGACCAGCCGCCGAAACCCCCGGTCGGAGGCGGCATGCATCGTCGCCGCCACCACGCCGAACCATTCCGGCAGGTCATGCGTCCGCAATGTCAGGCGCGTCACCACGCCGAAGCTGCCGCCGCCGCCGCCCTTCAGCGCCCAGAACAGGTCCGGATGGCTGCATTCATTGGCGACCCGCACCACCCCATCGGCCGTCACCAGTTCGGCCTCCAGCAGGCTCGCAGCGGCCGTGCCATAGGTCTTGGCGTAGCTGCCAAACCCGCCGCCCAGCACCAGCCCGGCCACCCCCACCGTGCCGCAGCCGCCCCCCTGCACATAACGCCCGTGGCGCGTGGTCACCTCGTCATAGCTGTGCATCCAGATCGCGCCCGCGCCGATCGACACCGCCGGCTGCGGTGCCCGCGCGCAGCCCTGGGCCACGAACCCGTCATGCACCACGACCCGGTTCATCGCGCGCGTCCAGATCATCAGCGAATCCGGCGCGTTCGAGGTGCCGAGATAACTGTGCCCGCCGCCTTTCACCACCAGCCGCAAGCGGTTGGCACGGGCGAAATTCACTGCCGCCATCACATCGTCCGTGCTCTGCGCTGCCACCGCATAGGCGCTTGGCGCGGCGGTCCACGCATCCACCCAGCCGCAGGTCTGCGTCAGCCCGACCGTAGCGCCAATGTAGTACGGGTTCTTCAACTCGCCGAACAACGCGCTGCACGCTTCTCCCGCCGGCGCGGCGCGGCAAGGATCCAGCGGCGAGGCCACCGCACTCAGCCTGCCCCCGACATCGCGGCGCAGCCTGTCCCAGCTCGCCGCATCTGGCCATCCCGCATCGTCCGGCCGCACGCGGGCGGCAGGACGCGCCGCGCCCGCCGGCCGTACCGCCGCGGCAACCGGAACCGCCAATGCACCCTTCAGAAAGCCGCGTCGTTTCAGAAAGCTCCGTTTTTTCATGGCAGTCCCCCCGCATCGCCGCGAGTGCCGCCGGTCCAAAACGGCCCGGTTCGGCCCCGCTTTTTGGCTGATCAGTCTCCCAGCGTCGCCAGCAGCCCCGCCATCAGCCGCCCGCGCCGCGCCAGGCTGTCCACCAGGATGTGCTCCTCAAGCGTATGTCCGCCGCCACCCAGCACGCCCAGGCCATCCAGCGTCGGAATCCCCATCGCGCCGGTGAAATTCCCGTCCGACCCGCCGCCGGCGCTGCCATGCGGCATGTCGAAGCCCAATCCCCGAGCCACCCCGCGCGCATGCTCGTACAGCGCCATCGTGCCGACATCCGGCTCCCATACCGGCCGCGTCACGCCGCGCGTTACCTGGAACCGCAAATCGTTGCCTTGCGCGCGCAGCGCCAGCATGGCGGCCACGCCCCGGTCCAGATCCTCCTGGCGCTTGGCCATGCTCAGCGCCTCGCCGGTGCAGGTGGTCGCCACGCAATTCACCCAATGGCCACCATGGACCACCCCCACGCTGAAGGTGCAGTCCTCGGTCGTCATGTCCTCGATCGCCACGATCTGCCGGGCCATTTCGCGAATCGCCGAACGACCCTCACCCAGCCGTGCCCCGGCATGGCTCGGCCGCCCGGTCGCTTCAAGGTTGAACCGCGCAATGGCGTATCGTCCCGTCACCACGCCATCGTCCGCACGACCGGGCTCTGGCACAAGCACGAACCGCGCCCGCGACGCCTCGGCCTCGATCAGGTCGCGCGTGCTCGGGCTGCCCACCTCCTCATCGCTGGTGAACAGGATCGTCACCGGCAGCTTCGTTGCGATCCCGGTGCGCGCGAGCTGGCGCAGCGCCTCCAGGCACAGATAATTGCCGCCCTTCATGTCGTAGACGCCAGGCCCGAAGCACCGCACGCCCTCCCGTCGCCACGGTAGCCGTGCCAGCGTGCCGATGGGATGGATGGTGTCGAAATGCCCCATCACCAGAATGCCCGGCCCGGCATGGTCGTGCGGGAAGCGCGCGCGCACGCAGTCACCAAATCCCATGCGGCCGGGCACCCGCTCCACCGTCGCCCCCATGATCTGAAGATCACGCGACGCCAGATCCATCATCCGCCCCACCGCGCCGGCATCCCAGGTCGGGCTCTCGCATTCCACCCAGGGCCGCAGCCCGGCGAGCATGGCATCGGCATCGAAGGGCAGGGCGATGGGATCCATCATTCGGTCTCCTGTTATGCGGCGACCAGCGTTGCCCTGGCCGCCGCACCACGCAAGACCGAATGATGGAAGAAGATTACTTCATGCGGCTGGTATCACGCCCCTCGCTGGGCCGGCACCAGCGCGATATTCGCCACCAGCCCGCCAATGCCCGCCAACGCGATGATCGCCGCATAAGGGAAAGCGGTCCCATTCGCGAACCAGCCCGTCGCCGCCGTCGTCAGCATGCCCATCCCGAACTGGATTGCGCCGACCAGCGCCGAGGCCGCCCCGGCCTTGCGTGGAAAGGCCGACAGCGCGCCGGCGATCGAATTGGCCACCACGGCGCCATTCATCGAAATCAGCACGAATACCGGCACCACCAGCCCGATCAGCCCGCCAAACCCGAATCGCGCATCCACCGCTACCGCCAGGCCGGAAATCGCCGTGACGACGATGCCGTAGCGCAACACAAGGTCACCACCCACGGACCCCACCAGCCGGCTGTTCAGCGCGTTCATCGCCATCATGCCCACGATGTTCAGCCCGAACAGCCAGCCATAGGTCTGCGGCGGCACGTGGTACAGGGTGATATAGGCGAACGGCGTCCCCGCCAGATACGCATAGGCCGCGCCATAGAAGAAGCCGCTGGCCAGCCCGTACCCAAGCAGCCGCCGCTGGCCGAGCAACTGGATATAGCCGACCACCATTTCCGACACGCGCAGCTGTGTCCGGTTGTCCGGCCGCAGCGTCTCGCGAATGGTGAGCAGCCCGGCCAGCCCGGCCAGTCCCAGCACGGCCTGCACCCAGAAAATGCCCTGCCACGTCCAATGCACCAGCACGAAACCGCCCAGAATCGGCCCCAGCAACGGTGCAATGCTCATCACCAGGATCAGCACGGACAGCATCCGCGCCGCCTTCTCCCGCGTGTAGAGGTCGCGCACCATGGCGCGCGCCAGCACCGGTCCGGAAGCCGCCCCGAAGGCCTGAAACAGCCGCCAGGCGATCATATGTCCCACCGTGCCGGACATGGCGCAGGCCGCCGATCCCAGGGCGAACAGCGCCAGCCCGATCGCCGCCGGAATGCGCCGCCCGTAGCGGTCGCCGATCGGCCCCCAGATCAGCTGCCCGCCACAAAATCCCGCCAGAAACGTCGTCAGCGTCAGCTGCACCGTCGCGACACTCACGCCGAACGCCTCGCCCAGCGTCGGCAGCGCCGGCAGATACATATCCGTGGACAACGATCCCAGGCTCATCAGCGCGCTCAGCGCCAGCAGCAGCCGCAGCGGTGGCTTGCCCTCAACAGACGCCCCGCGGGCGGTCGGCAACACTTGCGGCACGGCGGGAATGGCGTCTGACATGGCGCGCGAATATTGGCGCGTATTGTGCGGTGCACAAAGACAAATTGCCGCGAACCGGCCTTGCAAAATCAGCTGGGCCGCATCACCCCGCCGGCGCCTCATGCGCCACCCCGTACTGGGCCTCATGCAGCCGCCGATACGCGCCCCCGGCCGCGATCAGCTCGGTATGCCGTCCCTGTTCGGCCACCCCGTTCTCATCCACGACGACGATCCGGTCCGCATTCTGGATCGTCGCCAGCCGATGCGCGATCACCAGCGTCGTCCGCCCCCGCGCCAGTTCCGCCAGCGCAGCCTGGATGGCGCGCTCCGTCTCGGTATCCAGCGCCGAGGTCGCCTCATCCAGGATCAGGATCGCCGGGTTCTTCAGGAACATCCGCGCGATCGCCAGGCGCTGCTTCTGCCCGCCCGACAGCTTCACCCCACGCTCGCCGATCACCGTGTCCAGCCCGTCCGGCAGGGCCGCGATGGTCGCGTCCAGCTGCGCCCGCCGCGCCGCGTCGCGGATCTCCGCCTCATCAGCGCCCAGCCGGCCATAGGCGATATTCTCCCGCATCGTGCCGGCGAACAAGAACACGTCCTGCTGGACGATGCCGATCTGGCTGCGCAATGCGGCGAGGGTCATCCCGCGTATGTCAATCCCGTCAATGGTGATCCGCCCCGCATTCACCTCGTAGAAACGTGGCAGCAATGTGCAGATCGTGGTCTTCCCCGCACCGGAAGGCCCGACAAACGCCACCGTCTCCCCCGCGGCGATCTCCAGCTCCACCCGGTCCAGCACCAGCCGTTCGGCGCTGTAGCCGAAGCTCACACCCTCATAGCGTATCCGCCCCTTGAGCCCGGACACGGCCACCGCCCCCGGCGCGTCCACGATGTCGGGCTCGGTGTCCAGCAGCTCGGTATAGCGCCTGAAGCCGGCGATCCCCTTCGGATAGGTCTCGATCACCGCGTTGATCTTCTCGACAGGCCGGAAGAACACCCCGATCAGCAGCAGGAAGCTGACAAAGCCGCCTTCGCTCAACTCGCCATGCAGCACGAAATACGTGCCGGCGATCATCACCAGTATCTGGGTCAGCCGCATGCTCAGATAGCTCAGCGAGGTGCTGGCCGCCATGATGCGGTAGCCCTCCAGCTTGGTCGCCCGGTACTGCGCGTTGTCCCGCGCGAAAAGCTTCCGCTCATGCTCCTCGTTGGCGAAGGCCTGCACCACCCGCATGCCGCCGACATTCTCCTCAATGCGCGCGTTGAACTGTCCCACCCGCGCGAACAGCGCCCGAAACGCCCGCGTCATCCGCCCGCCATAGCGGCTGGACAGCAGGGCCGAGGCTGGCACGATCACCGTGGTGATCAGCGCCAGCTTCACGTTCACCGCATACATCAGCCCGAAGGCGCCAACGAAAGTCATGATGGCGATGAACAGATCCTCGGGCCCGTGATGGGCCAGTTCGCCCACCTCCTCCAGATCCTTGGTCACCCGCGCGACCAGATGCCCGGTCTTCTGGTTGTCGTAGAAGCGGAACGACAGTTTCTGCAGATGGTCGAAGCTGCGCCGCCGCATCTCGGTCTCGATGTTGATCCCAAGCACGTGCCCCCAATAGGTCACCACCACCATCAGGCCGGTGTTCAACAGATAGATCGACAGCAATCCGCCTGACGCCAACAGGATCAACCCCCAATCCTGCCCCGGCAGCAACCTGTCCACGAAGCTGCGCACCGCCACCGGAAACCCCAGCTCCAGCAGGCCGGAGATCACCGCACAGCCGAAATCCAGCCCGAACAACCCCAGATGGGGCCGGTAATAGCAGAAAAAGCGCCGCATCAGGCGCCACCCGGAAACACTGTGATCCATATGCATCATCTACAGGATCGGCAGTGTACGGCCAAGCGCCGCAATATCAATCAATACGCCTTAAGACTGATCTTTCATTTTGCATTCGGACGATATAATTATTCCTAGCGAAGAAATGGTCGAACGACATGCTGTTTTTGACCACCAAGCCACTTTGGATATCCGGCCTCATCCTTGTCGGCCTGACCACAATCGTCGCGATGCTCGGCCCCGTATGCGTGCGCCGCCGAATCGGCCTGGACCGGCTAGCCATAAACAACGAGGTCGCCGGCTTCAAGTTTGCGACCATCGGGGTGCTTTACGCCGTGTTGCTCGCCTTCACGGTGATTCTCGTCTGGGAAAGATTCAGCGACGCGGAAGCCGACGTCGCACAGGAGGCCGGTCAACGATGTCCTCACTGCGATATGCTTCTTGCAGATATCACGAAATCTAAAGTGCCAAAGTAGTGCTAGTAACCAGCTACCAACCGCCCCAGCGCAGCCATCAACCGCGCATCATCCGCCGGCACATCCAAGTGCTCCGCCCCCCCGTCCGCCGCATCCGGGTCTCGCATCCAATCCTGCGGAAACAGCGCCACCGTCGTCTCCTTCGTCGCCCGCTGCCGCACCGGAGGCGCCCCCGTCACCGCGGCCAGCAGCGCCATGAACAAATCCCCCGGCCAGATGCCCCAGATGGGCAAGCGGCGTCGGCCGTGGCGTGAACTTCCGAAACCACAATTTCCCGTTCGCCTCGTCGCGCACGAAATCCAGCCCCGCGAATCCGGTGAACCCGCCACGTGCCACCAGCCGGCGCGCGATCCCGGCCATCTCGGCGTCCTGCACCAGGCGCACCACCGTGCTCGTCCCCAGCGGCTCCGGATGCACCACCTCCGCTACGGCGGACAGCCCGCCCAATGCCCGTCCCTCGAACGCCACCACGCAATGGCTCGCCATCCGCCCTGGCACTAGCGCCTCAATGGAAAGGGCAGGGCCGTCCTGGGGCAGGACAGTCAGGTCGCCGGGCAGATGGTACAGCGTCAGCACCGTCCACAACGCCTGCGCCAGCCGCGTCTTCAGCCCGGGCCGCGCATCCATCTCCGCGGTGAACGTGGCGTAGGCGGCATGCAATTCCTCGCGCGTGCGGCACATAACCGCCCCCACGCCGCCGGCGCGCTCGTCGCGGGTCAGCACCACCGGCCAACCATGCTCGTCGGCGAACCGCATCGCCGCCTGCCCATAGGGCACGGTCATGCTGGGCGGAGAGGGCACACCCATCGCCTCCACCAGCTTTGCGCGCCTGCGCGCGGTGGGACCGCATCGGGAAGCTGCGCGCATCGCCCAATGAGCGCAGCAGCAGCTCGCGAATGGCCGGCGACAGCGTGAGCGGCAACTGCCGCAACGGCCCGCGCAGCCCAGCCCACCCCCGTGCAGCCCAGCCCACCCCGTCGCCATGTTCTGCAGCAGAACCGCCGCCGCCTCTTCGCACGGCAACACCGGCCGCGGTTCGAAATCGGTCATCACCCGCATGATGTTCTTCAGCAGGCCCAGCCGAACATGGCGGATCGAGAGTGGAAAGCGGTAGTCGATGAAACTGGACTGCGCCAGCAATCCTGCCGGCTCCCCCAGCAGCCCCACTTCGAATCCGGCCTTCTGCAACGCGTGCGGCAGCCACGTCGGGCCGAACCAGTCGGACAGGGAGAGCAGCAGGATTCGCGGGCGCATGGAACGCCTCTGTGGCCGCCGCCGCACAACGACAAGGCCCTCGCAGAAAGCCCGGCCGCTTGGTCACGATGCCAAACGTATCGATTACGCAAACTTTTTGCGTGCATCTTGCCTCGCAATTTGCGATGAAAGGCTAGTGAATATGCAACGGTCCTCCCTAATTGCGTCCAGAAGCCGCTCTATTTTGCGAAAAGCATGGCACGAGCCTTGCGTTGCCCGCCTTCGGAACGGGTTTTCGACCGGATTTTCTGCCGGTTACGATCGCGCAACGCAGGGGTATCGAGCATGTTCGAGCGGATCGAGAGTGATGGTGGCAGCGTACGCCTGAGGCTCAAGGGGGTCCTCGACGGCGCCATCTGGGAAGGGCTGCGGGAGGGTCTGGAGCGCATCGCGGCGGCGCCGAGCGGCGATGTCGTGCTGGATCTGACCAACGTGTCCTTCATTGACGGCCCCGCGATCGGGGCGATCGCCTTCCTGGTCCAGCGGCTGACCGACAAGGGACGCAAGCTTACCCTGGACGGCGTGTCGGGACAGCCTTTGGCGATCTTGCGCGATCTCGGCCTGAGCCGGGTGCTGCGGCTTCCCGAAACAACTGGGCAGGCGCCATGCAATTTGACGCCCTCGACAGCTGGTGCAGGCTGAGCGAAATGACCGGACGATGACAACAATGACCATCGAACGCGGCTTCGCTGCCCAACTGGCCGAGGATCTGACGCCCGAGGATGTGCGGCTGGTGCTGCAGGTTTTCCGCGCCGATCTCGACCGGCTGAGCGAAGTCATGCGTGTGGCCGCCGCCGCGGGGGATGTCGGCACCTTCCGCCGCGTGGCCCACAGCCTGGCCGGCGCGGTGGGTGCGAGCGAACTGGAGCAGGCGTGCCGGGTGGCGATGAGCCGCGCCGATATCGGGCCGCTGGCGTTGCCCGCCGTGTCCGGCGAGATTGGCCGCCTTTGTGCGGCGCCGTTGACCGAGCTTGCCGCCTTTGTCGCCGATCTGGATGCCAAGGGCTGATGCGATGATCGTCGTTCTGACATGAGCGAGACGACGGCCCGGATCCTCGTCGTCGAGGACACGCCCACGCAGGCGGAACTGGCGCGCGTGCTGCTGACCTCGCTGGGCCACCAGGTGCGTCTGGCGGTCGCCGCCGGGCCGGCGCTGATCGCGGCGCGGAAATGGCAGCCGGACGCAATATTGCTGGACGTGGAACTGCCGGATTACAACGGCTTCGAGCTGATGAAGAAGCTCAAGGCCGAGGGGATCGACGCGGCCGTGGTGGTGGTGACCGCCAACGCCTCCATCAACACCGCGGTCGAGGCGATGCGCGGCGGGGCGGTCGATTTCATCGTCAAACCCTATGCCAAGGCGCGGCTTGAGGTCACGCTTGCCAACGCGCTGGAGAAGCGGGCGCTGGTCGCGCAGTTGCGCACGGTGCGCGCGCGGCTGGAACGCGACCGTTTCTTCGGCTTCATCGGCGCCTCCGCCCCCATGCAGGCGGTCTATCGCACCATCGAAAGCGTCGCCGCCAGCCGGGCCAGCGTGTTCATCACCGGCGAAAGCGGCACCGGCAAGGAGCTGGCCGCCGAGGCGATCCATAAGGCGAGCCCGCGTGCAGGCGCGGAATACGTGGCGCTGAACTGCGGCGCCATCCCGCACGACCTGTTGGAAAGCGAAGTGTTCGGCCATGTGAAGGGTGCCTTCACCGGCGCCACCTCGGACCGGGCAGGGGCTGCCAAACTCGCCAATGGCGGCACATTGTTTCTGGACGAGATCGGCGAGATGCCGCTGGACATGCAGGTGAAACTGCTGCGCTTCGTCCAGACCGGCACCTATTCGCCGGTCGGCTCCTCGCGCATGGAGCGGGTGGATGTGCGCTTCGTCTGCGCCACCAACCGCGACCTAATGCTGGAGGTGCAGGCCGGGCGCTTCCGCGAGGATCTCTATTATCGTTTATATGTCGTGCCGATCGAGCTGCCGCCGCTGCGCGAGCGCGGCGAGGACGTGCTGCGCATCGCCCAGCATTTCCTGGCCAGCTTCGCCCGCGAGGAAGGCCGGCGCTTCCGCGGTTTCACGCCGGATGCCGAGACCGCGCTGATGGCCTATGCTTGGCCGGGCAATGTGCGCCAGCTGCAGAACGTCACGCGCAACGTGGTCGTGCGGCACGACGCCGATCTGGTGGATGCAGGCATGTTGCCGCCGCCGGTGGTGCGGCCGGGCATGGCGATGCCGGCCCCGCGCGAATTGGCGCCGCCGCCGCGCGAATTTACGTCCGCCCCGATGAGCTTCGCTTATCCGGCGGAGCATCCGCGGGAGAGCATCGCCGAACCGGAATGGGCGCCGGCGCCGCTCCCGCCCTTTGAGGATTTCGGCGCCGCGGCGCCTAAGTCTGTGCCTGTCGCGCAGGATGTCGAGGTGATGCCGTTGGCCGAGATGGAACGCCGCCTGGTGGTCGCGGCCCTGCGCCGCACCGCCAATGACGTGCCGCGCGCCGCCGCCCTGCTGGAGATCAATCCCTCCACCATCTACCGCAAATTGGCGATCTGGCGCGCAGAGGGAGGCATTCCCGAGATTTAGGCTGGAGACCGGCTCTGGCACGCTCTTGCAGATTGCGAGAGCGAACTGGCCCGGCGGTTGCAATGGATCGTTTCGCTTGGGTCGTTACGCCTACGTCAACCATTGCCGGGAAATTGCAATCATGTCGAACCGCCACCGCACCAACGATGCCTGCTCCTCCGACGCAGTGTTCGCCATCAGGGACGTTCCGTGTCCGATCGAAATTGGCAAGCGCGCCCTGGATATCCTTGCCGCCCTGGCTGCGCTGGTGATCACCGCGCCGCTATGGCCGCTGATCGCGCTGGCGATCAAGCTCGACAGCGCCGGACCGGTTTTCTATCGCCAGATCCGGGTGGGACGGGCGATGGCCGATCGCACGGAATTGTTCGGCATCTTCAAATTCCGGTCGATGCGCGCGGACGCCGAGGCGTTGACCGGTGCGGTATTGGCCCAGAAGCGCGATCCGCGGATCACCCGGGGGGCGTTTCTGCGCAAGACACGGATGGACGAGCTGCCGCAGCTGCTGAATGTGCTGAAGGGCGACATGTCAATGATCGGGCCGCGCCCGGAACGGCCCTCCGTCTATCGCCGCCTGGACCGGATTTGCCGACCGCACCATGGGTCTGCGCCCCGGCATCACCGGCCTGAGCCAGGTTTGCCGGGTTATGACAGCAGCGACGCCGATATTATCCGCAAGGTTGGCTACGATGCGGCCTATTCGCTGCATCTGACGGATATGCGCACGTGGCTGCTCCCTGATCTGCTGATTTCATTGCGCACGCTGCGGGTGATGCTCAGCGGCTCCGGCCAGTAACACTTCACTTGCAAATTGCGACGCAGGCTGCCTGACGCTTCCCAGCGCACGCCGCCAGCCATCTTGCACCATGCCGCGCCCTGATCATCGATCCGGGCGCTTTCTCTTTGACGATATAGTTGACTTAGTCAAATATGCGATGGCGAGGAGAACACCATGGCCGAGGCGCATTCCAGCGTGCCCGCGGACGCTATCGCTGCCGTGCGGCGGTTCAGCCGGTTCTACACCTGTCAGCTCGGGCTGCTCGGGGAGGGGCTGCTGCGCAGCGAGTTCTCCCTGACCGAGGGGCGCATCCTGTACGAACTGGCGCATCGCGTGGATTTGACGGCGACGGCGCTGGGGCGGGAACTCGGCATCGATTTCGGTTATCTGAGCCGGATCCTGAAACGCTTCGAGGCGCGCGGGCTGATCCGACGCACGGCCTCTCCCGGCGACCGGCGACAGATGATGCTGACGCTGACGTCAGCGGGGCAGAAAGCCTTCGCGCCGCTCGACCGTGCCGCCCAGCAGGAGGTGGGGGCCTTGCTGGCCCGGCTGCCACCGGGAAATATCGCCGGGCTGACCGGCGCGATGGCCACGGTGGAACGGTTGATGGGGGCGCCCGCGACGCCCGCCGTGCCGTATCGGCTGCGGCCGCACCGGGTTGGCGATATCGGCTGGATCACGCATCGGCAGGGCGTGCTGTACGCGCGCGAATATGGTTGGGACGAGAGTTTCGAGGCGTTGGTGGCCGAGATTGCAGCGGGCTTCGAGAAGAATTTCGATCCGGATCAGGAACGGTGCTGGATTGCCGAGCGCGGCGGCGAGATTGTGGGTTCGGTGTTCCTGGTGCGCGTGTCCGACGCGGTGGCGAAGCTGCGGCTGCTATATGTGGAGCCGAGCGCGCGGGGGCTGGGGATCGGGCGACGCTTGACCGAAGAGTGTATCCGCTTCGCGCGGGACCATGGCTATGCCACGCTGACGCTGTGGACGAACGATATACTGGTGGCGGCAGGGCGGATCTATCAGGCAGCAGGATTCGCGCTGGTTGCCGAGGAGCCGCATCACTCTTTCGGCAAGGATCTGATCGGGCAGCACTGGGAGCTTGCGCTGCAGGACCGGCATCGCTAGGTGCGGGGTGCGCCGGGAACGGTCTGACCGTCTCATACGCTGGCGTACCATGTACACCGGAATGTGAAACGATCGCGATTTTGCAAGCTTGCGGTTGTCGCTGCGACCTGAATAGTCTAAATAATAATGCTGCTTGGGAATGCCTCGTACACCGGAATGTGAAACGCTCGCGATTTTGCAAGCTTGCGGCTGTCGCCGCGACCTTAATATTATTAATAATGACTCTGCTTGGTAATGCCTCGGAGATTTAGATGAATGCATTGACGAAGCCGGGCATTTCCTTGAGCGTGAGCGCCACTCGATCTGATCAGCCCGACCCGCTGACACCTACGCTGTTTCATACGCGCTGGTGGTTGGAAGCGGCAACGGGGGGGGATTACGGGGAGGCGGAAATACGTTCCGGCGGGCGTGTTGTCGCGCGTTTTCCCTACATGATCCAGCGCAAGTTCGCGGGGCACAAGCTGTGCACGATGCCGGAGTTGACCCATTTTCTTGGCCCCGCCATTGATCTGGGCGCTGGTCACGCTGCCAATCGCAGCGTCAAGCGGCATCATTTGACGCAGGAATTGCTGGCGCAGATGTCCGGCTTCAGCGGCTTCTACCACAAGCTGCATGGCGACATCGCCGACACACTGGCTTTCGAGGAGGCCGGCTGCACGACGATGGTGCAATTCACTTATGAGATCGCGCCGCAGTCCGAGCAGGCGATCTGGGCAGGTATGCGCGACAAGACACGCAACGTGATCCGCCGTGCCCAGGAGCGCTGGGAGGTGGTGACGCTTGACGACCCCTTTGCGTTCGTCGCTGCCTATGACGCGAATCTGCGCTGCCGTGGGCTTGTGAATTATTACGCGCGCATCGCCGACGTGTGCGGCGCCGCGATCGAGAATGGTCAGGGACGCATCCTGGCCGTTAAGGATCGGCAGGGCGCGGTGCTGGGGGCGATCGTCATGGTATGGGACGGACGGGTTGCCTATTATCTGCTTTCGACGCGATCGGAACACGCCGATAACGGTGTGATGAGCCTGCTGATCTGGCACGCGCTGCGCGAGGCCGCCGGCTGCGGCCTGGTGTTCGATTTCGATGGCGTGGGAACGCCGGGAAGCCGCCTGTTCTTCACGGGGTTCGGCGGGAAAGTTACTCCGCGCTACATCGTATCGCGGCACAGTACCGCCTATCGTGTGGCCGGCCAGGTGACAAAGTTCGTTGATCTGTTGCGCAGGCGCGACATGGGCGAGGCGCGGCATGTCTGAGGCGATGGCGGCGATCGCGAGCGGCTTGCGGAAGGTTACCCGGCTTGGCTGGCGCGGCGCGGATGGCCGCCGGCACCTTGCGCGCATTGCCGCGCTCGGGCCGGTGCATCACGCGCTGTTCGCGCTGCGCCGGCTCCGCAAGGCGGACGATCCGTTCTCCCGCACGCATCCGTTCGATGTCGAGTACGGGGTTCGGACCAGCGGCTTTCTTCCGGCCTGGCTGCTATGGTCGGGCTCGTCGGCGGATGCGCACAGCACCGCCTATGCGGGTTGCCAGCCGAGCTGCCTGCGCGCGGCACTTCGCTCCCTTCCCGGGCTGGAACACTCGCAATTCCTCGATCTCGGCTGCGGGATGGGGCGGGCGCTGATCGTCGCCTCCGAATTTCCGTTCGCGGGCATTATGGGCGTGGAACTGTCATCTGCTCTTGCGCGCACCGCCGGGCGCAATGTTCGCACGGTGGCGGCGCGACACAGCTTGCGTACCGCGATGACGGTGCGCCAGGGAGATGCGTCGCAGGTGGCGTTTCCTTCGCGGCACCTGGTGGTGTTCCTGTATCACAGCTTCGGGGCTGCGCTGGTGGAGACGATTGCCAGACGGGTTGCCGCGCATGTTGGAGATGGCGGGGAGGCTTTCTTCATCTACGAGAATCCGGTGCATGGCGCGGTGCTGGACGCGATGGCGGAGTACACACGCTGGTCCGCTGCCTATGTCCGCCATGATCCGCAAGAGCGGGGCTTCGGACCTGAAGATGGCGAGGCGGTCGTTGTCTGGCGTGCCGGGCGGCCCGGTACCGCGATGCCGGCGGCGGATGCCGGCCGGGGGATTGTCATTACGAAGCCGGGCTGGCGCGCCGAGCTGCTGTGAGCCAGCGCAATATGGCTTTAGGTGGAATCACCGAGCCATGAAATTGTTCGCCAAAACAAAGAGCTAGAGCGTGATGGCTTCGCCTACCAGAAGTCATCATGCTCTCGACGCGCGGCTAGGATGCGCGGTGTGATTCCAATGATACCAACCGCCTGAAACCATGGAACGGTCATCGTTTCAGGCGGTTGGTATGGTGCGATTCAGGCGGGCCGGTTCCGGCCCGCCCGGGTCACAAAATCTATGAGACGACTAGAGCAATATGGCTTTAGGCGGAATCGCCGAACCATAAAACTGCTTGTCAGAACAAAGAACTAGAGCATGCTGGCGTCGACTACCAGAAGCCATATTGCTCTAGCCGGCCAGCGATAATTCGACGCGCCGATTTTGTGCCCGGCCGTTCGCGGTGTCGTTCGAGGCGACCGGATTCGCTTCGCCGAACCCTTTCGCCGAGACCAGGCTCGGGTTGAGGCCTTGCGAGATCAAATACTGCATCACGGTGTCGGCGCGCTTTTGCGAAAGCTCGACGTTGGAGTTGACGCCCCTCGCGCGCAGCGCCGCCCCGATCGGGGCGTTGTCGGTAAAGCCGCTCACCAGGATCTTGTTCTGCTGCGTCGGCGCGAGTTTCGCAGCCATGGTGGAAATGATCTGCTTGCCCCGGGCGCTCATCTCCCAGCCACCGGACTGGAACAGCAAGTCGCTGTTGACGGTGTATTTGATCGCCCCTTGCAGGCGAGCGATCTGCTGCTTATCCGTGGCGATCTGTGCCGCCTGCGCATCGGTCTGTTGGCGCAATTGTTGGTTTTCCGCCTGAAGCGTATCGTATTTGCTCTGAGAGACACATCCTGTCAGGACTATGGTCGACAGCAACGTTCCGGCAATGAGCGGTGATTTGATTACGTTGACCACATGCTTAACTCCCCTTTTGGACGGTCTCGCGCTCGGACGAAAAACGTCCTGACCGTCGTCTATTTCCGTTCGACAGTATAAACTTAGCAAACCCCGATCAAGGTTCTATTGATCTGGATCATTTTTGGACCGAGTTCACTTCAAGAGTTTGCCGAGCGAAAGACCTGAAACCACTCTCATTTTTTTGTTTCGGCGAACGATCTTAGTGCGCAGAACGATCTTGTTCTGTACGATACCGCTCTATACTGCCGCGGACCGCACGATCACGGGAATGGACTTGGCAGACTGGGTCCTGGAATTGGCATCGTGGTGGCTCAGCGACATCAGGCCAGCGTGCGTTCGCGCAGCGGGTTGATGGCGACGATGAGCACACCCCGGCGCGAGGTGTTCGGCAGCTCCGTCATCATGTGCAGGCTGCTG
>DASXIW010000078.1:0-2737 GCA_036497785.1 Acetobacteraceae bacterium
AGCGCGCCATGGCGCTTGTCCGGCCCCA
The DNA here is from genome assembly GCA_036497785.1 of Acetobacteraceae bacterium. GTDB lineage: Bacteria > Pseudomonadota > Alphaproteobacteria > Acetobacterales > Acetobacteraceae > DASXIW01. Next base: position 29 of record DASXIW010000078.1, read on the forward strand.
TCGACACGCCCTCGGCCACGATGAACTCGGGGGTGACGCCGATGAACCCGAATACCGCGCGCAGATAGCTCTCCGCATGCTCCGCTGCCGCAGCCGGCGATTCCGCGCCATACAGGCCGCCGCGAATGATGGAGATGATCACACGCTTGCCCGCGGCCAGCCCTTCCACGCCATTGGCGCCGTATTTGAAGGTGGTGCCCGGCACCAGGATGCGGTCGATCCAGGCCTTCAGCTGGCTGGGCACGGAGAAATTATACATCGGCGCGCCGATCACCACGATGTCCGCGGCCATGAACGCGTCCAGCGCCGCCTGGGCGGCGGCGGCCTCGTCCTGGCTGCCGGCGGCGGCGGCTGGGTGCGCCGGCGGCAGGCTGGCCAGCGTGAGATGCGGCAGCGGGGCGGCGGCGAGGTCTGTGTGTGTCACGGTCAGACCGGGATGGGCTTCGCGCAGCCGGGCCACGATGGCGGCGGTGACCGACCGGCTGGCGGAGCCTTCGCTGAGGATGCTGGAATCAATGTGCAGCAGGTTCATAGCGTCTACCTTGGTATGGATAAGTAACCTGCGCTATATTCGTGACTGACGTTGGGTCGCACAAGGAGGCACTTTTTTGGTACCCGAGCACAGCAATGTAACCGTCCTTCCGATCGCCCGCACCGCGCTCTCCAGCGCGGCGCTCCCGACCGAGGGGGATATGCAGGGCCATGGGGATTGCCGGAAGGTTGGCCAGATTCTGGCGCGGGTGGGCGATAAATGGAGCGTGCTGGTGGTGATGCTGCTGGGCCACGGGCCACGCCGTTTCAACGAGATGAAGCGACTGGTCGGGGGCATTTCCCAGCGCATGCTGACCCTGACGCTGAAGGGGCTGGAACGGGACGGCATGGTGACGCGCACCGTGTACCCCACCATCCCGCCCCGCGTGGATTACGCGCTGACCCCGCTTGGCCGATCACTGCTTGAGCCGGTGATGGCGCTGGGCAATTGGGCGCAGGCGAATATGGCGTGCATCGATGCGGCGCGGGAGGCGTTCGATCGGCGCGCAGGGGGCTGAGGCGCTTAAAGTATGATGGCCTATTTGCGTCAGAACGTCTCGACCCAGGGGCGTAGCTCCACTTCGAACGACCACGCATTTCGCGGCTGGCGGAGCACGTCCATATAGGTTTGGGCAATGCCGTCCGGGTCCAGCGTGGCGTCGTCCATGTCCGGGCGCGCGGCACTGCCCACCGCGCCGTCGATCACGAAATGCGCGACGTGGATGCCCTTTGGGCCGAGCTCCCGCGCCGTGCTTTGCGCCAGGCCGCGCAGCGCGAACTTGCCCATGGCGAAAGACGACGACAGCGGATATCCCTTTACGCTGGCGGAGGCGCCGGTGAACAGAATGGCGCCCCGGCCATGCGGCACCATGCGCCGCGCGGCCTGCTGGGCCACCAGAAACCCGCCAAAGGCCGAAACTTCCAGCGCGCCGCGCACCGCCTGCGGATCGATGTCCAGCACCGAGCCGCGCACCCGTGCGCTCGCGTTGAACAGTACCATGTCCGGCTCTCCCAGCCGCCGGTCCATCTGGGTGAACAGCGCGGCGACGCCGGCCGGATCGGCGACGTCGACGGCGAAGGTTGCGGCGCTGGTCTCGGCCGCCAGATCGGCCAGCTTGTCCGGGTTGCGCGCGGCGAGGCCTAGCTTCAGTCCCTCCTTTGCCAGAGCGCGGGCGAGCGAGGCGCTGATGCCGGCGCCGGCGCCGACGATGAGGGCGGTGCGGTAGGGGAGGGGCATTTTGGTCTCCATTCCTGGGAGAGGAGGAAGGCCAGGGCGCTGCCCTGGACCCACTTAAGGCGGAGCCTTAAGAATCCGATACTTTGTTGGGGGCGAGGGGTTTGCGCAACGGGCAGCATCTTGGTTGGGTTGTTGGCGAAGCGCGAAAATCTTGCGATTACGGACGATATCGGCCGTGCAGTCAGAATGAATGCCTGCGGCGCAAGCAAACTAGTGGATAGGATCTGATGGTTGATACCGCCGGGCCATAGCCGTTCGCGACCCAACTCGGCCGTGAGACAACCGATTTGATCATCCCGGAACCGGTCGTTCGGCGCCGCCTGTCCCCGGCAGCATCGCGCCCATCCGCGACATACGGCAGGCAGCATGTGCCATATCCCCAAAACGGACGCGCCTGAGATTTAACCAAAAGGCCGCTACGGGTGGCTTTGCGACGATTTACTTCCGGGTCCGGCCGACCGGATACCGGTCAGTCGACTCTCGGCTCGACCTGGCCGGAAGGGAATGGCCGATTCGGCGGAAGCCACACGCCGAAGCGGCCATTCCCTTCCACATAGCCCAGGGGCGGTGCTCGACCCCTTCCGGCTGCAACTGCGGCTGGCGGCCGGAACGTCACGCCCGACCCAACCCGTCGCGGCCCATCACTCATTCTCTGCCGTGTCGTATCCTCGCATCGTCCCACCCGCCTTGCGTTCTGCATCTGGCGCATGGGTCTAATGCTGCAGTGCAGCATTCTCGCGCGGCAACCCTGAGCCCAACTACAGGCCATCGAAGCCGGACATTCCGCCCGACTGGAGATGCAGAGTTCCGATGAGAAACCTGTTCTTTGCCGCACTGAGCCTGGGTGTCGCTATCGTTCCTGCCTTCGCTCACAGCACTGTTGCCGATGACGCTGTGGCCACTCGCTACCAGCAGACGGGCGCCCTTTCAGCCCCACCGTT
>DASXIW010000079.1:0-3635 GCA_036497785.1 Acetobacteraceae bacterium
CAGCATCTCCCGGTGATCCAGCGAAATGGAGGTGATGGCGCAGGCGGCGGGGCGGGCGATGACGTTGGTTGCGTCACCGCGCCCCCCCAGCCCAACCTCGACTACGCAGATATCGGCGGGAACCCGTGCAAACAACAGCAACGCGGCGCCCACCAGCACCTCGAATACGGTGATCGGCGCATCCGCATTCACCTGTTCGACCTCGGCCAGGATGTCGGCCAAAGCCTGGTCCGTCACAAGCTCCCCGGCGAGGCGGATACGTTCGTTGAATCGCACCAGATGCGGGCTGGTGTACACATGCACCCGCAAGCCGGCGGCCTCGCCCATAGCACGCAGGAAGGCGCAGGTGCTGCCCTTCCCATTGGTGCCGGCCACATGCAGCACCGGCGGCAGGTTGCGCTCGGGATGGCCGAGCTGCCCGAGCAGGCGTTCCAGCCGGTCCAGGCTCAGGTCGATCAGCCTCGGGTATAGCCCGTGCAGGCGGTCGATGATCTTCTCCGCCCGGCCGGGTCCCCGGACAGGAGCCGTCATGGTCACGCCGCCTCCAATTCCTTCACCCGCAGCAGGCTGATCAGCCGGGCCAGTGTCGCCGCCATGACCGGCCGCGCCACCACCATGTCCAATATGCCGTGCGCCAGCAGGTATTCCGAACGCTGGAACCCTTCAGGCAGCTTTTCCCGCACGGTCTGTTCGATCACCCGCGCGCCGGCGAAGCCGATTTCCGCACCCGGTTCGGCGATCTGAATATCGCCCAGCATGGTGAAGCTGGCCGTCACCCCGCCGGTCGTGGGATCGGTGAGGACCGTGATAAAGGGCAGACCGGCCTCTTTGACCATCTGTGCGGCGATCACGGTGCGCGGCAGCTGCATCAGGCTGATCGCGCCTTCCTGCATGCGTGCGCCGCCCGAGGCGGTGAAGATGATCAGCGAGGCGTCCTGCAGCACCGCCAGCTTTGCCGCCGCCACGATGCCCTCGCCGACCGCCGCCCCCATGGAGCCACCGATGAATTCAAACGCCATCGCCGCGACCACCACGGGCTGGCCGCGCAGCTGGCCATGTGCCACCAGAATGGCGTCGTCCAGCTGGGTCTTGTCGCGATATTCCTTCAGCCGGTCCGGATAGCGCTTGGAATCACGAAAGCGCAGCGGATCGGCCGGCACCTTCGGCAACTCGATGCGGGTGAACTTGCCGTCGTCGAAGGTCCAGCTCAGCCGCTGATGAGCGGTGGCGCGCATGTGGTGGCCGCAATGGGTGCAGACCTTCAGGTTCTTTTCCAGCTCGGTGTGGAACATCATCTGCTGGCAGGACGGACACTGCACCCACAGATTTTCCGGCACCTCCCGCCGCCCCAGCAAGGTGCGGATCTTCGGGCGGACATACTCGCTCAGCCAGCTCATCGTTGTTTCCCTATGCCGGGACACGGGCGCCGCGGACGCTGTCCGCGAGGGCTCGCACCTGATCGAGCACGCGCCGCACCGTATCCGGCGCAGCGCGGCCGTGTGCATCGAGGCTCTTCGCCAGCGTGTCGATCAGCACGGAGGCGACCACCGCCGCGTCCGCCGCACGCACCGCCTCGGCGGCCTGGTCCGGCGTGCGCACGCCGAAGCCGATGGCGATGGGAAGGTCGGTCACTTTGCGTATATGCGGGATTGCCTCGGCCAGCTCGGCGCCGCTCGCGGTGCGCGTGCCGGTAATGCCGGTGATGCTCACGTAATACACGAAGCCGGAGCTGCCCTCCAGCACCAGCGGCAGCCGCGCATCGTCCGTGGTCGGCGCCACCAGGCGAATGATGTCCAGGCCGTTGGCCGTGGCATGGGGCAGCACCACATGGGCTTCCTCCGTGGGCAGATCGACAATGATCAGCCCGTCCGCCCCGGCCGCGCCGGCGTCGCGGCAGAAGCGTTCGGTGCCGTAGGACAGGATCGGGTTCAGATAGCCCATCAGAATGACCGGCGTCGCGTCGTCATCGTGGCGGAAGTCGCGCACCATGGCGATGGTGCGCGCCATCGTCGCACCCGCGGCCAGCGCCCGGTTGCCAGCAAGCTGGATGGTCGGGCCGTCGGCCATCGGGTCGGTGAACGGGCAACCGATCTCGATCAGATCCGCCCCGGCGCCAGGCATGCCGCGCAGGATCTCCATCGAGGTCGCGGCATCGGGGTCGCCAGCTTCCAGGAACGGGATCAGCGCCCCGCGTCCCTCCGCCTTCAACGCGGCAAAGCGGGCGGCAATCCGGCTCACAGTTCTACCCCAAGCTTTTCGGCCACGGTGAAAATGTCCTTGTCGCCGCGTCCGCTGAGATTCAGCACGATAATCTTGTCCCGATCCATCTCCGGCGCGATCTTCATGACATGCGCCAAAGCGTGCGCCGGCTCCAGGGCGGGGATGATGCCCTCGGTCTGCGTGCACAACTGGAAGGCTTCCAGCGCCTCGTCGTCGGTGGCGCCGACATATTCCACGCGGTTGATTTCGTGCAGCCAGGAATGTTCCGGCCCGATACCCGGATAGTCCAGACCCGCGCTGATGCTGTGCGCCTCCTGGATCTGCCCGTCATCGTCCTGCAGCAGATAGGTGCGGTTGCCGTGCAGCACGCCCGGGCGGCCGCGTGAGAGGCTTGCGGCATGCTGCTTGGTATCCAGGCCGAGCCCCGCCGCCTCCACGCCGATCAGCCGCACCGTGGGATCGTCGAGAAACGGATGGAACAGACCCATGGCGTTGGAGCCGCCGCCAATGCAGGCGATGGCGACATCCGGCAGCCGCCCCTCGGCCTGCTGCAACTGCGCTTTGGTCTCGTTGCCGATCACGCTCTGGAAGTCGCGCACCATCATCGGATAGGGGTGCGGGCCAGCCACCGTGCCGATCAGGTAGTAGGTGTCGCGCACATTCGCCACCCAGTCGCGCAGCGCGTCGTTCATCGCATCCTTCAGCGTGCCGGCGCCGGAGGTGACGGACTTCACCTCCGCGCCCAGCAGGCGCATGCGGAACACGTTGGGCTTCTGCCGCTCCACATCGGTGGCGCCCATGTAGACGGTGCAGGGCAGGCCGAACAGGGCGCACACGGTCGCGGTCGCCACACCGTGCTGCCCGGCGCCGGTCTCCGCGATGATGCGCGTCCTGCCCATTCGCCTGGCCAGCAGAATCTGGCCCATGCAGGAATTGATCTTGTGGGAGCCAGTGTGGTTCAGCTCTTCGCGCTTGAAATAGATCTTGGCGCTGCCGAGCTTGCGGGTCAGGCGCTCCGCGAACCATAGCGGGCTGGGGCGGCCCACATACTGGGTCAAGTATTCGTCCAACTCGCGCTGAAACGCCGGGTCGGTGCGCGCGGCCCGGTAGGCCTGCTCCACTTCCAGGATCAGCGGCATCAGGGTTTCAGCCACGAAGCGGCCGCCAAAGCCACCGAAGCGGCCCCGCGCATCGGGGCCGCTGCGCAGGCTGTTGACGCCATGGTCGGTCGGGTAATTCAGCGCTGACGTATTCATGCTCGCGTCATAGCGCAGCGATCGCCGCAGGTCACCTAGTGGATCGAATCTAACGCTTGGTGCCCACGTCTGACGGCGGCGATGATTTTGTCGGGGTCCTTGGTCCAGCGGAAGGGTCGCGGGTGTTGGTTTGCCTCGGCGAGAAAGCGGTTGATGGCG
>DASXIW010000080.1:0-6505 GCA_036497785.1 Acetobacteraceae bacterium
TGCCGATCTCGGCCAGTACGGCCTGAATGCGGGCGCGGTCTTCCTCGATCGGCGCGCCGCCGATCTTCATCTTCACCACGTTATAGCCACGGTCGAGATAGCTGCGCATTTCGCGGCGCAGCGCGTCGTGGTCCTTGCCGGGGTAGTAATAGCCGCCGGCAGCATACACGAACACCCGCGGATCCGCCTGCACGCCATGGCGCTCGGCCAGCAGGCGGAATAGTGGTTTGCCCTCGATCTTGGCCACCGCATCCCACACCGCCATGTCGATTGTGCCGACCGCCACGGAGCGTTCGCCGTGCCCGCCAGGCTTCTCGTTGGTCATGGCGGCGGCCCAGACCCGGTCCGGATCCAGATTGGTGCCGGCGTCGTTCATCAGCCTGGCGGGATCGGCCTCGGTGATGCGGGCGGCGAAGCGCTCGCGGATCAGGCCGCCCTGGCCGTAGCGCCCGTTGGAGTTGAAGCCGTATCCGACCACCCGGCGCCCATTGCGCACGGCATCCGTCACCACAGCGACGAGGCTGGTGGTCATCTTGGTGAAGTCGATATAGGCGTTGCGGATTGGCGAGGCGATGGGCTGCGTGATTTCGCGCACATCGAGGATTCGGACGGTCATGCTTTCACTCCCAGCGGTCGGCCGCACTCTCCCCCGGCCGCGCCCGCTTGTGAAGTCGGGCCCGCACATTCCCGGGGGAAGGGCGGATTTCCTTGACTTTGCTGCGGCGCACACTTAAACGGTCGCTGCGCGCCTTGATGTGGTTCTATGCGCTGCCACCCGCTGCTGTGTCCGCCGCAAGGCGAAACGCGGGACGACACGCCCCCCGGTAGCCCATTTCACTCAGCAATTTGCGCCGGTTCGTGGTCCTGCAGACCGCGAGGGACTCGCGCCTGCTTTACCCGCCAATCCGCGGCTGCCGGCGTTCGTCGATACGCGAAAGACGATTTACTTCATGACAAGTTTCGAAAGCCTCGGCCTCTCCGCGCCGCTTCTGAAGGCGCTGGCGACCGAGGGCTACACCACCCCCACCCCGATCCAGGCGCAGGCCATTCCGCATGTGCTGGCGGGACGCGACGTGCAGGGCATCGCCCAAACCGGCACCGGGAAGACCGCCGCCTTCGCGCTGCCCATATTGCAGCGCCTGGGCGATAATCGCCGCCCGCCCGCCCGTGGCGCCTGCCGCGTGCTGGTGCTGTCGCCCACCCGTGAGCTGGCCAGCCAGATCGCCGACAGCTTTCGTGCCTACGGCGCCCATATGGGCGTGCGCGTGGCACTGATGTTTGGCGGCGTGCCCAAGGCCCGCCAGGCCCGCACCATGTCCAACGGCGTGGACGTGCTGGTAGCCACGCCCGGGCGTCTGATCGATCACATGCAGGACCGCACCGTGAGGCTGGACCTCGTCGAGATACTGGTGCTGGACGAAGCCGACCACATGCTCGATCTCGGCTTCATCATCCCGATCCGTCGCATCGCCAGCCAGATCCCGGCCATGCGTCAGACGCTGTTCTTCTCCGCCACCATGCCCAAGGAAATCGGCGCGTTGGCCGGCGGCATGCTGCGCGACCCCGCCCATGTGGCCGTGACGCCGGTCGCCGCCACGGCCGACCGCGTCGAGCAATCGGTCATCTTCGTCGAGACCTCCCGCAAGCGGGCCGTGCTGTTCGAGCTGCTGAGTGACGTCGCCACCGGCCGCACGCTGGTCTTCACCCGCACCAAACATGGCGCGGACCGGGTGGTGCGCTATCTTGAGGAAAGCGGCCTGCCGGCCGTTGCCATCCATGGCAATAAAAGCCAGCCGCAGCGCGAAAAGGCCCTGACCTCGTTCCGCAACGGCCAGACCCGGGTGCTGATCGCCACCGACATCGCCGCGCGCGGCATCGACGTGGATGGCGTGACCCATGTGATCAATTACGACCTGCCCAACGTGCCGGAGAGCTACGTCCACCGCATCGGCCGCACGGCGCGCGCCGGCGCCTCGGGCTCGGCGATCAGCCTGTGCGATGGAGAGGAACGCAATTTCCTGCGTGGCATCGAAAAGCTGATCCGCGCCCGCGTACCCGTGATACCCGCCCCCGGGCAGGTTGCCCGCGCGGCCTGAGACCATATCCAAACCCTGCCTCCGCGCGGAGGCAGGGCTGGATCATCTACCGCCAATTCAGCCATTGCCCGTCGGTAGGCTGGTCACCTGGGGCAAGCTGACCGTGAACTGGTTGCAGCCCGTGCCGTTCATCGAAACGACAACCTTCCCATCCTTGAGCGTGCCCTTCAGTTCACCCTTCATCGCCGCGCCATGCATCGGCGTCAGCTCCATCGTGACCACGCCATTGGCGACCTTGCCGTGCACGGCGCTCATCACATCCGTCATGTTGGTGGCGAACGCATAGCCCTGGATCGTGCCGTTCTGGCCGTCGCCGACATTGGTGATTCTGATATGGAAATCCATCGGCATGCAGTTCGCCTGGGATACCACGGTGGTGCCGACATACAGCCCTGTGGTGCCCTCACCCTGAGCGCTGGCGGTGCCGATCGACAGAACCCAAGCGGTTGCCAGTGCGACGAGCATCCTGGAAGCCTTCTTCATAGCCATCGGAATCGTCCTCTCCCGTGTCGGCAGCCGGCGGAACTGCCGACGCCGTTGCTTGGCCATTCTCGGCGTGGGGCTTCACCCCTTATGGAGATTTTCGCCCCGCTGCCGGGAAGGTTACAGGCGCGAAGCCGGGAGCGCGGCCGGGAGCAAGACCCCCGGCCTTCCTTCCTGCTCAGCCAGCCGGCCCCAGATCGACCTCGTCCAGTCCCTTGTAGCGATAGACGATGATCGAGCCGATCCAGGCGACGATGAACACGCCGATGATGACGAAGCCCAGGCTGTTGAAATTGTCGTTCAGCGCGCCGATGCCGCGCCAGAACCAGCTGGACAGGTTGAGCTGGCCGCCGAGCAGCCCCAGCGCCTCAATGCCGCCGATCAGCAGGGCGACGACGACCGAGACCAGGGTGATGGTGAAGTTGTAGTAGAGTTTACGGATCGGTTTGACGAAGGCCCAGTTATAGGCACCCAGCATCAGCACGCCGTGCGTGGTGTCGATCAGTGACATGCCGGCCGCGAAGAGAGCCGGGAACACCATGATGGACCAGGAAGACACGCCCTGTGCCGCCTGGGTGGCGGAGATGCCGAGGAGCGCGACTTCCGTTGCCGTATCGAAGCCGAGGCCGAACAGGAAGCCGAGCGGGAACATGTGCCAGCCTTTGCCAACGAGCCGGAACAGCGGGCGGAACAGGCCGGCGAGCGGGCCGCGGCTGCTGAGCAGGATGTCCAGATCCTCGTCCACATAGCGGCCGCCGGCCCGGGTATGCCGATAGCTACGCCATACCGAACGCAGGATGAGCAGGTTGGCGATGGCGATGGCGAACAGAAAGAATGCCGAGACGAGCGTGCTGACGATGCCGCCGATGCTTTTGTATTGTTCGAAATGGGTGGACAGCATGGTTGCCGTCGCGGCGACGCCGGCGGCGGCCAGGATCACCACTGTGGAATGCCCGAGGGCGAAGAAGAAACCGACACTGACCGGGCGCTTGCCTTCCTGCATCAGCTTGCGGGTGACGTTGTCGATGGCCGCGATGTGGTCCGCGTCCACGGCGTGGCGCAGGCCGAAGCCATAGGCGAGCAGGGCCGCGCCCAACAGGATGGGCTGGTTGCGGAACACCAGCAGCGCCCAGGCCCAGACCGCCAGATTGCCGATAATGAGCAGGGAGTAGATGGCGATCAGCGGCCGGCGGAGGCTGCCGGCGCGTTCGTCGCATATGGCTTTGATAAGGGATGGCGCTTTGATGGCGGATGGCATGGGTCGTCTCCGGCCTCCGGTTCACCCCGCCCGGTGGCGCTGATTGGCGCGACGATGGCAGGTCTCCTGGCTCGCGGGTTGACGCCGCCCATCCTGTCTTCCCGAACCGACCCGGGTTCAGTGACCCACCCAACGGGGTGGACGGATTGGCGGCTCGCCGCTGACAGTTGCGGGGGCAGCCGCCGCCTTGCCCCCGGACCCAGGGTCCAGCCGGGACGCACGACGTTCCGTTTTCACCCGCTCGCGCGGGACCATCGACGTCGCAGCCTATGCTTGCGGGATTGATCTTGGCAAGGCGGTTAGGCTGCGGATTTGTGCGATCACCGGCGAAGAAGAAAGTTGCTGGCGGGGCGCCGGTGTTCCCAGCCCAGGCGCTCCAGTTCCGGCACGTCCTCCTCGTGGCGCGGGTGGCCGAGGCAGAAATATCCGATGAATGTCCAGTCGGCCGGCACGTCCAGCGCGGCCGCGATGGTGGCAGGATCGAGGATCGACACCCAGCCGAGACCGAGCCCTTGGGCGCGCGCGGCGAGCCAGAGCGTGTGTACGGCCATCACCACCGAATAGGCGGTGGTTTCCGGCATGGTGGCGCGGCCAAGGCCGCGGCCCTGAAGCGGATCGGCCTCGGCGAACACGGCGAGGTGGCATGGAGCCTCGTCCAGGCCCGCGAGCTTGAGACTGGCGTAAAGTGGTGCGTCGCTGGCCGTCTGGCGGGAAAGCGCATCCGCGTTGCAGGCGGTGAAATTGGCGCGCACCGCCGCCCGACGCGCGGGATCGTCCACCGTGACGAAGCGCCAGGGCTGGCTGAGGCCCACCGACGGGGCGAGGGACGCCAGGGCGAGCAACCCGTCCAACACTGCCGCCGGCACGGGCTCCGGCAGGAAGTGACGCACATCGCGGCGCCACTGGAACAGCTGCGCGAGCTGGGTGCGGAACATGTCGTCGAAGAGCGGGCCGGCCATGGACAGGGTTGTAGGCCTGTGTCGGGCGCGGTTCCACTGGCGTCGCGACATGGCGGCACGTCACCCGGTCCACGCCATGTGACATGGACCGGGTAACTCAGGATCAATCATCTTCGGCTTCTTTCAGCGCGTCCGTGACGACGATCTTCAACTGTTTGGCGGCGTCGTAAAGGTTCTCGGCGGGTTTGGACAAATCTAGCGTGTCGTTGAAGCTTTCATAGATGCCACGCGCCCAGGTGACATAGCACCATGGATCCGCCTTGGCCTTGGTCATCGCGCTTTTGATGGAATCCTTGGCGCTGAGCTGCGCCTTGCGCTTCTGCGCGATGGCAGCTCCCAGCTCGGCCACCTCGGTGACCGCCGCCTGCACCGCATTCTCGACCTTCTTGACGGTCTTTTTGTCGGTCACCTTTTTTTCGAGCTGCTGCTTCAGCATGGCGTCGAGTTTCACCGCCAGACCGCGTGTGGTCTTTTCCATGACATCGATCTTGGGGCCGAGCGGGGCGAGGGCGGAATCCGCCTTCTCGATGTCCGATTGCGCGATCGGGCTACAATTTTTTGGTTTTTTTGATCACGTCCAGGGCGGCTTTCAGCTTCTTCTCCTGGGCCTCCAGACCGCGCCAGGCATCGGCCTTGGTGGTGCAGAACTTCTCGAAATCCAGGCATAAATCGAGCAGAGCCTTGAGTGCCAGCGCCGCGGCGCCGCCGCCGGTAGCCATGGCCGAGGCAGTTCCCACCCCGACTTCCGTGCCGTTCCAGAGCAGCGAGCCGACATCCCAGAGCGTGTTGACCGCATAGGACCAGCGCCCTGTTTTCGCGGCCTGCGCCAGTTCGGCGTCCTTCTCGCAGAAGGCGGTCATGCTTTCCTGCATCTTCTTGTCGAAGGCGGCCGCCGATTTGGCGATGGCGCTGTCCACCTGGGCGATGATCTCGCGGCGCTTCTTCGGGTCCTTGGCCGCCGCCGCTTCCTTCGCCTTGCCGGCAATCAGCTCGTTGATGGTCTTCTGGCGGGCGTGGAAGCTGTCGCTGACATGGTCGCGGATCTTCTGCATCTAGTAGGGCTCGAGCGCGCCCTTTACCTGGATGACGCTTTCGACTTGCCTGACCTTGAGGTTTTTGTTCTTGAGATTCTCGTTCAAGATAAGCGCAAAGCTGATTTCAGGCACTCTGGCCTCCGGCGGCTGGAGTGCTGGCGAGTATGCCCGGCTTACCAGCGGGCGCCAGTGTTTCGTTGCCTTACCAGAAGCGGGGGTGCATCGCCCAATGCGGCATGGCGGCGAGCCGGGCGGGGTCGTGCAGCAGGAAACGCCAGGCGACGCCGCACGCCAGGGCGAACACGATGGCGCCTTCCGCCGGCGAGCCGGTGCGGCAAAGAGGCAGCCCCCAGGTTTTTCGCAGCGGCCACGCCAGTCGGAGCCCTTGCGGTGTGAGCATGTCCGCCGCGAGGTGGGACAGGTAGCCGACTGCCAGCGCCGCCACGACGCCGCGCTGAAATCGCTCGTGCTGGAGCAGGAACACGAGGCCAAGCAGCGCGACCGCCGAATGCGTCAATCCGCGGTGCCCGAGGGCAGCGGCGATGGCTGTCGAGACGGGCCGCGATCGCCGGCCGACCCAGGATTGCGGGTGATCTATGTCTGGCAGCAGCGATCCTGCGACGGCCAAGCCAAGATAGGCGGGCTCTACGGGCGATAGATGCAGCAGAGGCGCTG
>DASXIW010000081.1:0-4182 GCA_036497785.1 Acetobacteraceae bacterium
GAAGTCGCCGCAAGGTCTCGCGCTAGTCAAGGACCTTCTGCGCAAAGCCGACGTCTGCGTCGAAAACATGGCCCCCGGCACCATCGAGCGCCTCGGTCTCGGCTATGACGACGTCCGCGCGCTGAACCCCGGCATCATCTACTGCCAGGTCAAAGGCTTCGGCACCGGCAGCCCATACGAGACCAACCTCGCCTTCGACATGATCGCCCAGGCCACCGGCGGCACCATCAGCGTCACCGGCGAGAAGGGCCGCGGCCCGGTCAAGCCCGGGCTGTCCCTCGGCGACACCGGCACCGGCATGACGATGGCGGTCACCATCCTCGGCGCGCTGCACAAGCGAGCCAAAACCGGCGAGGGCCACCGCCTGCAGGTCGCGATGCAGGACGCCATGCTGCACTACATGCGCACCAACTTCGCCACCCAAGCGCGCAGCGGCCGCGCCGTCGAGCGCGACGGCACCCACTCCGGTGGCGGCAGCAACGCCCCCTCCGGCCTCTACCCCTGCGCCCCCGGCGGCCCCAACGACTACGTCTGGATTATGACCAGCCGCGCCAATCCCGAACACTGGGCGCGACTGTGCAAGGTCATGGGCCGGGAGGAACTGATCGAGGACCCCCGCTTCGCCAAGCCCACCGACCGCGTCAAGAACAGCAGCGAACTCGACGCCATCATCGAGGCCTGGACCCGCACCCGCGACAAGCACCAAGCGATGGCGCAGGTCGGCGGCGCCGGCATCCCCGCCGGTGCGGTGCTCGACACCATGGAACTGCAGAACGACCCGACCTTCGAGCAGCGCGGCATCATGCAGGTCATGCAGCACCCCACCCACGCCCCGTTCAAGATGCCCGCCTGGCCGGTGCGCATCGACGGCAAGCCGCCGCGTGTCAGCGCCTCGCCCGTCCTCGGCCAGCACACCAAGGACGTGCTCACCGCCTGGCTTGGCCTCAGCGAGGCGGAAGTCGAAAAGCTTCGCAGCGACAGCGTGGTCTGATTTGCGGTAGGGGCGCCCATCACTGGGCGCCCTCGCACAGACCGTACGGGCGGATTTCCCACATACGGCTCACACCCCGGGCATTTGGCGCGCGAGCGCGGGAATGGCCAGGGGTGAGATGACGGCGGCAGTGCCTGTACTTGGCAGGCAACCGGCAGCGCATCCGCCCTGATTGTCCTTGGCTGGAACAAAAATCGCAGCGGGGTCGAGACAAGCTGTTGGCTGGCCAGCCCGGGCCGGGATTGCGCGCGTGGCGTCGCAGTCAGCGCAAATTCATGCAGGCCTTAATAATACAGGCTGTTTTACCCATCATCATTGCCGGTCACGGAAATATCAATTCGCTTTGGTTTGGTACAACGCCGAAATCTATCGCAATACGATGCCAGTTCAATTTACGGTTCGTTATGGAATAGGTCTCTTAGGGGAGTTGTTGCATGTTTCTTCGTCATGTCGCTGCGGGGCGCCTCCTGGCCTCGGGCTTGGTGGTGGCGCTGGTGGCTGGTTGCGCGGCGACGCCGATGGGACCGACGGTGCAGGTGATGCCCGGACCTGGAAAGAGCTTTGACGCGTTCCAGGCAGACAACACGTTGTGCAAGAACTTTGCTGCGGGACAAGTGCATGGCCAGGCCGATGCCGCGAACCAGCGTGCGGTCGGCACGGCGCTGCTGGGGACCGCACTTGGGGCGGGCCTGGGTGCGGCCGGCGGCAGTTTCTACGGGAATGCGGGTGGTGGGGCGGCAGTGGGCGCCGCGGTCGGGGCAGGTGGCGGTACGGCGCTGGGCGCGTCCAACAGTTCCGGCGAGCAGATGAACATCCAGATGCAGTACGATGCCGCATTCTCGCAATGCATGTATGCCAACGGGGAACAGGTGCCGGGCTTCGCTCCGGTCCACCCGGTTGTCGCCGTGGCGGCTCCCACGCCGGACCCGCTGGTGCGCGCGACCCAGTTGGAACTGATCCGCCTGGGCTATCTCAGGGATGGGGCTGACGGTTTCCCCGGCCCGAGGACACGGAACGCAATCTCCAGCTTCGAGCAGACCAACGGCATGGCGGCGGACGGCGTTGTATCGTCGCGGCTGCTGGCGCGGCTGCAGGCGACCCCGACGAATGCGGTGGCGGCACCCAGCGCCTGGGTTGCTCCGAGCCCAACGCCGGGCGTCATGCCGGCGGCAGCGACCGTGCCGGCGTCGTCCGGTTGGGTCGCACCCGTCACCAGGTCACCGTAATCCACGCCCCTCGGCGGGAGGCGCCGAAATGCCAGTGACATTCGCACGGAAGCGGTGGCGAAGGGTGCTGCTGGCGACCTCGGTCGCCGCCTGCTGGGGCTGGGCCGGGTTTGGCAGCGCCGGGGCGCAAGGGCTAGGCACGGATGCCGGACCGAACACGGCGCCACCGGCCGCGCCGCAACCCGTTCCGGACATCGACGCGGGTCCGGCCGCAGCGGTCGTGGCGCCACCGAGCGCATCGGTAGTGCCGCGGGACGCTGCGCAGGATGGAGCTGCGCCACTCGGCGGCGCGGTGTCGGCCGATCGGGTGCCGTCGGCGCCAGCAGCGCCACTGAATGGTGCGGCTTCGCCGACGCTCGCCGAAACCCGGCCGGCCGCGGCGCAGCCGGTTACCCTGGATCGTCCGCAGGTTATCGACACGGCAACGCTGCATGCAGGCGACGCGACCGTCGCGCTGTACGGCATCGAAGGGCTGACCGGCGAACCGGCGCAGGGCTTGCAGGGCTTCCTCTCGTCGGGCGGCAATCGGCTGACGTGCCAGGCTCAGCCTAGCGCCGGCTTTGTCTGCCTGATGGCCGACGGGACCGACGTCGCGCAGGTCGCGCTGGTCAACGGTGCGGCCCGCACCAGGGCCGACGCACCGGACTCCTATCGCGAGCAGGAGGCGGCAGCGCAGATCGCTCGACGCGGGGTGTGGGTCAATCTTCCGCCGCCCCCGGAAACCTTGAGACATCCGCTGGTGCGGAACACCGCGACGTTGATAGCCGATAGACGAACATTCGTGCTGGACGGCATAGACGGGTTCGCGGCGCCGTACAGCGCCCAGTTGCAGGATTACATCGCCGGCAATGGCGACAGCATGACGTGTTCGCCGCAGAACAATCCCGGTCATTACATTTGCGTGCTGCCGGACGGCACCGATATCGCCAAGGTGGCCCTGGTGAACGGCGCCGCTCGGGTTGCGCCGGACGCGCCGGATTCCTATCGCCTGCAGCAGGCGGACGCGCTGAACAACCATCGAGGCTATTGGCTGACCGCCTCACCGGAGGTCGTGACTGCCGCGCTGGCGGTGCCGCAGCAGCCACAATACGTCCTGATGGCGGGCGATGAAGGGGTCGATGGGATCTCCTATGTCGGTGGCGCGCCGGTGGGGCTGATCGCGGGCGAGTCGGTATTCCTGGTTTACGGTGCCGGGCTGGGCTGGGGCTATTACGATCATTACCACCGTTGGCGTGGCGCCACGGATGGGTTCCGCAATCATCTGGAGCGTTTTCATCCCGGCGGTCAGGGATTGCGCGGCTACGACGGCTATCGCGCGGGACATGAGGGCTTTCGCGGCGCCCACGAGGTCGGGCGTCCCGGACTTGGCGAGCACCCTGGTATCGGTGGAACTGCCGGGCGAGCGGGTCTGGAGGGTCGCCATCCCGCTAATCTGGCAATGTCCGGGCAGCCGGGCGTGGCCGCACCGGGAGTCGCGGGACATCCCGGCATTGCCGGGAATGCCGGCGCCATTCATCCGGGTCCAACGGCCTCGCCCGCAGGGTTCGTGCATCCTAGCCCGACAGCCTCGGCGGGTGGATTCCATCCGGGCGCGGGTCCGCCGGCGCATGTCGCCTCCCCGGCGGCGCATGTTGCAGCACCCGCCGCGCATGCCAGCAGCGGGCCGCTCAAACACAAATAGAACTTTAGCGCGCCGCGGCCGGCAGCCGCGCGATCGTTATCCCGATGCGCCAAGCAACCCGAACTTCACTTCCTCGGACGAGGGGTGTTGGCCGATGAACGTCGCCAGGATCAGCCTGGCGAAGTCCTGATCCTTCACGCTGCCGATCGGCCGTCCGTTCATGAAAAAATCCATCCCGCCCGCGGTGAACAGCAGCGTCAGCCTATCGCCCTGGCGTACCGCCGGCACCGCGGCGAGGAACCGCTCGATCGCCCCGTCGGGGAAGCGGCACGGGCGGGGACAGT
>DASXIW010000082.1:0-1760 GCA_036497785.1 Acetobacteraceae bacterium
CTCGGCTTCCCGGTGATCCGCGCACCGATGGGCGGGCTGGACGGGATCAACATGGGGATGATGATCTGCAACGACCGCCGCTGGCCGGAGGCGTGGCGGGTGCTGGGCTTGCAGAGCGTGGAGCTGGTGGCGCTGGGGTACAATACGCCCAGCCTCAACATGGAGGCAGGCGGGTTCGAGGCGCATCATCTGCGAGTGTTTCACTCGCATCTGTCGATCCAGGCGGGGTGCTACCAGAATGCCTGCTTCGCGGTGGCGACAGCGAAGGCGGGAACCGAAGACGGGGCAGAATTGTTTGGTCACTCGATCATCGTCAATACGCAGGGCGAGATCGTGGCGATGGCGTCGAGTTGGGACGATGAACTGATCACCGCGGACTGCGATCTGGACATGTGCGTGCTCGGGCGCACGACGATCTTCGCGTTCGAGAAGCACCGGCGCCCCGAGGCATATGGCCGGATCACCGGCCAAATCGGCGCGGTGGCGCCGCCGATGTGGAAGCAACCTCGGTAGACGGACAGGAAAAATCTTGCAGTTTTTTATTGTGCAATGCAACATAGCGTCCGCAGAGAGAAGCCGGCTCGCTGTTCCGAGGGGCCGCACCGGCCTTGCAGTCTAGATACACACCATCGTCGGAATGGCATCTTGCCTTTCCGCAGCCAGGAATCGATTGATGACCGCACACAAAACCGACGGATCGGGCGCGGGCGGGCTGGGCGACATGCTCGCTTTGGCGGCGCAGACCGTGGGAAGCGGTAGCGATCTAGCGATCGCCGCGGGCCAGGTGATTGCCAGGCGCGTGGCGCTGGGGGTGGCTGCGGCGGTCAATCCGATGCAGGCCGATCATGCCGAATTCGCCCGCATGGTGCCAGAAAAGATGGAAGCCTTCTCTGCCGCCGGCATGGCCGTGATCGAGCACTCCGAGGGAGTCACCAGCCAGATCTCGCGCTTTGCCTCCGATGAGGTCATGACGGCGGCCTGGGCGACGATCGAAATGGCGGCCTGTGCCGACCCGTTTTCCATGTTGGCCGCCCAGGGACGATTTATTCAGGCTTGGTTCGATCGTACCGCCGCCAACTTCATGACGCTGGGCATGATGACGCTGGGAGTGCCGGCCGCGGCGCTGGCCCCGCTGCAGGTGGCGGTCGCGGCCAATACGGAGCGGCTGGGCTGATTCCCCGCCTTTAGGCGGAAGACGCCTGCAACAGCATCGCCAACGCCAGCCCGACCGCTGCCTGAGCCGGTTCGATAACCGGCACGCCGGCCGCGTCCTGCACCGCCGCCCGATGATGCGCCATCCCGGTGCAGCCGAGGATAATTGTCTCCGCCCCCATCGCCGCCAGTTGCCTGCCCGCCGTCACCAGGGCAGCGCGCGACGCCGACGGGTCCAGCAGAGCCTCCATCGAGACGTTCAGGGCGACTTCGCCGGCCAGGCGGTCGTGCAGCCCCATAGCCCGCAGCGCGGCGCGGTGGCGCGCCTTGGAGGCCTCCACGATGGCGATCACGCCGAACCGCTCGGCCCGCGCCACGGCGGCGGCGGCGGCCGAACGGAAGATGCCGAGCACCGGGCGGGGGGTGGCGGCGCGAACGGCCTCGATGCCGGGGTCGGAGGCGCAGGCGATGATGGTGACGTCGGCCGGGTCGCGCTCCACCAGGCGGCACATCGGTTCGACGACGGCGTGCCAGTCGCGCCAGGTCAGGATCGCCGGCGGGCCTTCGCGCAGGGTGACGACGTCCACAGCCGGTCCGCCGGCCAGGCG
>DASXIW010000083.1:0-1659 GCA_036497785.1 Acetobacteraceae bacterium
GGACTGGACGCAGGCGCGCACCGGGGCGCCTTCCTTCGGCAGCCAGGGGGTCCAGACCTCGTTCATCAGCACACGGTCCTTGATGTGCTTGACCCAGATGAGCGCCTGCAACAGGCGGGTCTTGTCGGTGCCGTGATGCTCCAGCATGGCGTCGATCTGCGCCAGCACGTCGGCGGTCTGGCCCTTGATGTCTTTGCTGGTGTCCCTCGCCGTGATCCCCGGCAGATAGACGAAGCCGTGGTATTCCACGGCTTTCGACAGGATTGCGCCAGGTTCGGTGCGGATGATCTTGGCCATACGGCTGCTCCAGGTTAGAGGGATGACGGGTCCCGAGGGGATGCTCGCGTTGTAGGCAATAAAGCGGGCGCTGTCACACCAGGGGGCCGGTGCAGGATTGCAGGATCTTCGTTGCCTTGCCGCGTGCCGGTCAGCGCTTCGACTGATCCGATGGCGGTTGCCGAAGGTTTTCAGGTCATCCCGCGCCCGGCGCTTTGCGCGGGGCGAGTCGAACAAGCCTTGTCGAATTCGTCGCATCAGATCATCCGGCAAGCGTGAGCGGGTGGCGTTGCCATCAGCGTTGGGGATTGCGCGGCGAAGTTCCGGGCTTTCTCCGGACGGGCGACGGGTTGACCAACCCACCTGCCCTGGCCTCCGATAGGGGATCAGGAGGCAATTCACGATGAAGATCTGCATTTACGGGGCCGGCGCGATCGGCGGCCACCTCGCGGCCCGGCTGCATCGCGCCGGGGCGGAGGTGTCCGTCATTGCCCGCGGCGCGCACCTGGCGGCGATCCAGGCCAACGGCCTGACCGTTCACGCGATCGACGGCGAGCACCATGCAAAGGTTCGCGCGTCGTCCGAGCCGGCGGAGCTTGGGCGGCAGGATGCGGTATTCGTCACGGTGAAGGCGCCGGCGCTGCCGGCGGTGGCGGCCTCCATCGCGCCGCTGCTGGGGGCGGAGACGCCGGTGGCGTTCGTGATGAACGGCATTCCGTGGTGGTATTTCGATCATCTGCCCGGGCCGCATGAGGGAAAATCGCTCCCACGGATCGATCCCGGCGACGTGCTGCGCCGAGCGTTGGGCCCGGGGCGGGCGATCGGCGGCGTGGTGTATTCGGCCAGTGCGGTGACCGCGCCCGGCGTGGTGGAGGTCGAGCAGCCGAAAAGCCGCGTCATCCTGGGCGAGCCGGACGGCACGATGTCGGCGCGGGTGGAGACGCTGGCAGGGCTGATCACCAAGGGCGGCATCAGCGGCGAGGCGACGCCTGCCATCCGCACCGAGATCTGGAACAAGCTGATCAGCAACCTGGCCGGGGGCACGCTGGCAGTGCTTACCGGCAGTGCGCCGAAGGGCGTTTACGGCGAACCGGCGGCCGAGCAGGCGTCGCTGCGGATGATGCAGGAGGCGACGGCGATCGCCCAGGCGATGGGGGCCGACCCGCTGACCGACCATGCGCGCCGGGTCAACGGGCAGCGCTCGATGGACCACAAACCGAGCATTCTGCAGGACCTGGAGCTAGGGCGGCCGATGGAGATCGACGGGATGTTCGACGCGCCGCTGGTGCTGGCGCACATGGCCGGCGTTGCGGCGCCGACCCTGGAACTGCTGGTGGCGCTGTGCAAACTGCGGGCACGGTCGGCGGGGCTGTACGCCTGATC
>DASXIW010000084.1:0-9533 GCA_036497785.1 Acetobacteraceae bacterium
TGTCACATGGGCTGCACTATGCCAGCGGCGTTTTCGAAGGCGAGAGGGCTTATGCGGGCAATATCTTCAAGCTGCGCGACCATACCGAGCGCCTGTTTCAGTCCGCCCGCATCCTGGGCTTCGAGATCCCCTACACGGCCGGGGAGATCGACGCTGCATGCGAGCAGGTGGTGCGGGCCAACGGGCTAACCGAGGCCTATGTGCGTCCGATTGCCTGGCGCGGCACGGAGCAGCTATCGGTTTCCGCCCAGCATACCAGGATCCATCTGGCCATCGCCAGTTGGGCTTGGCCGAACCTGTTCGGGGCCAACCGGATGAAGGGTGTCCGGCTGGGCATGGCGACGTGGAAGCGGCCACATCCCGAGACCGCGCCGACCGCGTCCAAGGCCGCAGGGCTGTACATGATCGGCACCCTGTCCAAGCACGATGCCGAGGCGCGAGGCTTCGACGATGCGCTGATGCTGGATTGGCGTGGCCAGGTGGCGGAGGGTACCGGCGCCAACATCTTCTTCGCCATGAATGGCGAGTTGCACACGCCGACACCGGATTGCTTCCTGAACGGGATCACCCGCCGCACGGTCATGTCGCTGGCCATACGCCACCAGATGAAACTGGTCGAGCGGGCGATCATGCCCAAGGAGATCGCCGGCGCGAGCGAGGTGTTTTTGGCCGGCACGGCGGCCGAGGTGACGCCCGTACGGGCCATCGGCGAACTGTCCTTCACGCCCGGGCCGATGACCGAGACGCTGATGAAGGACTATGAGGAACTGGTTCGGTTGCCGCCCGCCGAGGTGGAACGGCGCGCGCCGATCTGAACCGGGAGCGCTGGGATTGGCCGGGCTGTTTCAGGTCAAGGCGTCCGCCGGGTGGCGGACCCGTTCGCGGACAAACCGTTTCGGCTGCAACCCGGTCGATCACGCCCGCCCAGCCGCCTGGGCAGCTTTGCCGGAACAGGGTCATGCTGGCATACCAGGGCGAATCGGCGCGGCCGGTCAGCCAGCGCCAGTCCGGCGCATGCGGCAGCATGAGCCAGACCGGCCGCCCGAGCGCGCCGGCGAGATGGGCCGTCGCGGTGTCCACGGCGATGACGAGATCGAGCGTTGCGATCAGCGCCGCGGTCTCGGCGAAATCGGTCAGACCGCGCGACTGGTCGGGGATGCCGTGCTGCAAGGTGATCTCCAGGCTGCGCGGCCCTTTCTGCAGGCTGATCCACGCCACGCCCGGCGTGGCCAGCAACGGCGCCAGGGCCGCCGTGGAAAGGGAGCGGCGGCGGTCGTTGTGATGCGCTGGATTGCCGGCCCAGACGATGCCGACTCGCGCTTGACGGGAAGGAGGCGGCGTCCGCCTGGCAATAAGCGCGGGGGCGGCGCGCAGATAGCCGAGCGCTGCGGGGATGCTGTCGATTCGGGTGCCGAAAAGCCGCGGCAGGCTCATCTGGTCCGCCCATAGATCATAAGGCGGCAAGGTCGCGTCCTTCGGGACCACGGCCGCGACGCCGGGCACATCCGCCAGCAACGGGATCAGCGGCGCCGCGCAGGCCAGCACAACGGCCGCGCCTTGTGCCGCGAGCAGCGGCAGGTAGCGGGCGAACTGGATGGTGTCGCCCAGCCCCTGTTCGGCATGCACCAGCAGCGTTTGGCCTTCCAGCGATTCGCCGAGCCATTCGCGGCCGAGCAGCGCCGGGAAATCGCGGGCGAAGCGGTCGTGCCGCTTGCGCCATTCATAATTCTCCCAGCACTGGGCGAGGTCGCCGCCGAGAAGCTGGGCGACGCTTTTGTTCCAATAGGCGCAGGCAAAATCCGGCCGCAGCGCGATCGCGGCGTCGCAGGCCATGATGGCCTCATCCAGCCGACCAGTCGCCGAAAGCAGCAAGCCAAGGCTGGCATGTGCTTCGGGCAAGGTGGGATCGCGCGCGATGGCGTGGCGCAGATATTCTTCCGCCTCGCGCAGCCGGTCGAGGTCGATCAGCGCATTGCCCAGCGCCAGCGCGGCGCGGGCACGGCCGGGCGCAAGACCCAGACATTGGCGCAATGCGGCGGCGGCGCGATCCGGCCGGCCGATAGCGGTATGGGCGAGGCCGACCACGAAATGCGCTTCGGGCAATTCCAGTGCGAGCGTGACGGCTTGCGTCGCGGCGGCCGGGGTGGTCGGCGAGCAGGTCGCGGTAACGATCGATCGCCTCCCCGAGCGCACCGGTCGCCGCACAAGAATCAGCCAGCGCAAGTCGGGTCTGCGCATTGCCCGACCGCAGTGCCAATGCCCGGCGCAGCAACGCCATCGCTTCGCCCGGCCAGCCGGTGGCGAGGGACAACACGCTGAGCAGATGGAGCGCCAGAGGCTGGCCCGGCGAGGTGGCGAGCGCGGCACGATAGCCGGCCTCGGCCAGATCAAGGCGACCGAGACGATGCTGCGCCAGTGCCTCGGCGAGGCGGTCGATCATGCCGGAATTGGCAGACATCATGCACGGCTCTCCATGCGAACCCGGCCGGTGGCGCACGAAATCCTGAACGATCCGCGAAGATCAGCTCGCCGGCGGCGGCGCCTTGTTCCAGCCAGAAGCGGCCTGCTCGT
This sequence comes from Acetobacteraceae bacterium, assembly GCA_036497785.1. GTDB lineage: Bacteria > Pseudomonadota > Alphaproteobacteria > Acetobacterales > Acetobacteraceae > DASXIW01. Next base: position 2,572 of record DASXIW010000084.1, read on the forward strand.
CTTCCGCCCGCGCCTCTACCCAGGCTTCCGCGCCGTCGGCGAAGCTTTCCTTCTTCCAGAACGGCGCGCTGGTCTTCAGCCAGTCGATCAGGAACGCCGTGGCGTCCAGCGCCGCCTTGCGATGCGGCGAAACGGCGGCGACCAGCACGATGTTTTCGCCGGGCAGCAGGCGGCCCACGCGATGGATCAAGGTGCAGCCCAGAATGGGAAAACGGCTTTCGGCCTCGGCCGCGACGCGCCGCATCGCCTGTTCGGTCATGGCCGGATAATGCTCCAGCGTCATAGCCAGGATTTGCCGCCCGCCCGCACTATTGCGCACCGTGCCGACGAAGCTGCCGATTCCGCCAATATCCGCGCGCCCGGCGACGAGTGCCGCGATTTCCGCACCGATGTCGAAATCCGCCGTCTGCACCCGGATCGTGGCCATGCCGCTCAGCCGCCGGTCACAGGGGGAAAGAAGGCCACCTCATCGCCCGCGCGAACCGGCGCATCCGGGGCGGCGAAATCCTGGTTCACCGCGCAACGCACGCTGCGTTCCACCGAGAATGCCGCTGCATGCCCGGGGCTGCGGCCGCGCAACCAGGCGATCAGCCCGGCCACGTCATGCACTTCCGGCGGTGCCGCCACATCCTCCTCGGACACCCCCACACGCTCGCGCAACCAGGCGAAATAAAGGATCCGCAGCGTCGCGGGAGTTGCCGAGTCGCTCATGCGATCACCGCGGCGCGGGGACGGACTGCACCCTGCCGTCCGGGCCGATCAGCGTGACCGTGCCGTTGCCGTTGGGAATGGCGCGTCCGACGACGCCATTGGGCATGGTGTATTGCTGCACACCGTTGCCGCCGTTGGTGATCGTGGCCGGGCCCTCCGGCGTCGCCACCACGCCGGTTGTCGATGGCACGTGCGGCAGTTGAACCTGCGGCGACGGCGGCACAGTCAGTTGCGGGGCCTGCGGCGGCGGGGGCTGCGTCAGCAGATCGGGCGGCGTCGAACTGCCACGCGGCTGCGGATGGGGCGCAAAGGGTTGGCCCGGCGCCGCCTGCCCTTGCGGGGACGGCTCGACCGCGTTCTGTTCACGCTCAATATCCTGCAATGTCGGCTCCGGCGTGGGCGGCGCGGGCCAGACATTGCCGGGCTCGGGCAGCAGCGGCGTTGTGGCAACGTCCTGTCCCCTGGCGCGCTGCATGTTCTCGGCGTTTCCTGGCGGCGCGTTGGGATTGAGGTGGAAGCTCACCGTGTCCGAGACGAACCCGCCAAAGCCGACGAAGGGATTGCCCGCGTACTGGCCCATCGTCTGGCAGCCAGGCAACAGCAAAACCGATCCAATGAGCACAATACGCCGCATGCGCGAGAATCCCTTGTGGCATGATCCGGCATGGGCCGGAACAGAAGTCTGCCGGCTCGATCCGGCGATTGCAGGCGCGAATGTGCCCCCGGCGTGGGCGCCACTCAAGGTGCTATGTGCAGTGCATCATTTGTTTCAAGAAAGCAGCATAGCCAACCGACTATAATCTCCGGCTCGTTCAACGGCAGCAAAAGACGGTTGCAATCCTCCAATTTCACGTCCGACGCCACCGCCACGATATCCGCGCGCCCTCGCCAAATCGGCGGTTTGCCGTGCGCTGCCCGGTGCTCCGCCAGCTTGGGATGCGGGCTTTCCCGAAAGCCTTCCACCAGCACCAGATCGACCGGCGCCAGCCTTGCGAGCAATTCGGGCAAAGCGGGCTCAACGCCGCCGGTCTCGTGCAGCAATGCCCATCGCGCCCCGCCGGAGACCAGAACCTCGTGCGCGGCCGGCCTGACGATGTCGCCAGCTATCCTTGCCGGGCTGGTCGAGGTCGAAGCCATGATGGGCGTGCTTGATGTGGAAACGGTCATTCTCCGCGCGACGAGCAGCGGCAACAGAGCCGTAAGAAGCGTGGTCTTGCCGCTGCCCGACCAACCGGCCAGCCCGAACAGTTTCATCGGTGCGCCATCCCGCCGGTCATTCGCGCGGCCCTCATTCTCGCGGCCCTGGGGTTACCGCCGCGTGGCGCAGCCCGGCGGTCAGGTAGTCCCAACCCGTCAGCAGCGTCAGCAAGGCCGCGATCCACAACATCGCCTCGCCGATCGCATGCACCGGCAACCATCCCAGATGGATCAGCGCCGCGCCGCTGCTGCCCGCCAACAGCGTGCCCAGCGCCCCCATCTGGAAGCCGGTTTTCCATTTCGCCAGCCTGGTGACCGGCAGGCCGACACGGATCGCGGCGAGATACTCGCGCAAGCCGCTGACCATGATTTCCCGCAGCATGATGACGATGGCAGGGTACAGCCCTGGCCCGCTCAGCCGGTCGGTGCCAACCAACATCATCAACGCGGCGCCGACCAGAAGCTTGTCGGCGATCGGATCCAGCATGCGCCCCAGATCGCTGGTCTGAAGCCTGTCCCGCGCCAGCTTGCCGTCGAAATAATCGGTGATGGCGGCAATGGAGAAGATGATGCACGCTCCCAGATCGCCCCATGGCAGGCGCAACGCCGCCAGCACCACCAGCAACGGGATGGCGGCGATACGCGACAGGGTCAGAAGATTGGGCAGGTCGGTCAGCATGCGCCGGACAGTAGAGCAGTGGCGGCGTGATCGGAATAGCGGGCGCGGATCAATCCAACCCAGGCGATGTTCTGCTAGGGTGATGGCATGGATCACGACCTGACCCCGAATGCGGCGTTGCGGCATTTTGTCCCGACCGCCGCCGCCGGCAGCGCCGCCTATGACGGTGCCGGGGGCGCCACGTTGATGGCCGCGCCGAACGGCATTGCGGCCGGCAACTGTGTGGACACGCCGGGTGGATCTGTACTCGTCGAAGATTTGCGGCCGGGCGACCGGGTAATGATGATCAATGGCGCCGAACGGACCATCCACCGGACGACGCGCCGGCATTTTGCCGCCGATGTGCTGGCCTATACGCCGGATGCCCGCCCGGTGCGCATCCGCGCGGGGGCGCTGGGCGAAGGTTGTCCGGAGCGGGACCTGGCGATCGCGCCGGGCCAACTGGTGGCAGCCGGCGGCGTGTCGGCGATCGCCCGCGCATTGGTCAATGCCGCCTCAGTCCACCAGGACGCGGCGGGTCAGCCGGTGATCTATATCGCGCTTGAGTTGGATGGCCCGCGTGACGGCGCGGATGTGGTTGCGATGGGCGGCATTGGCTGTGCCTGCTCGGGCCAGGGCGATGGCGCCGCCGCAGCCACCGGCCTGCAGGCACGGCTCGACGCGCGTGCCGCCCTGGAGCCGGGCGTGCTGCGTGGCGACATCGCCCAGTGCGACCATGCCGGCGCCGCGGGCTGGGTGCTCGACGCCACTCGCCCAAACGCACCGGTGCAATTGGAAATCCTTGTCGACGGCATCCCGGTGGCCCAGACCCGCGCCCGCCGACCCGACCTGGAAATGGCCGGACTTGGCGACGGACGCTGCGGGTTTGCCGTCCGTTTCGCGCCCGCCTTGGCGCGCGGCCGCGCCCACGTGGTGCAGATCCGCCGCGCCGGCGACGGCGCCGAGCTTCCCGGCTCGCCGCTGCTGCTGCCTCATGCCAGGGGCGGTGACGCGACGCCGACCGAGACGCTGGACCGCGCCGTGGCCGCCGCCTCCAGCGCCGCCAAGCGGGATGCCCTCGCCATCTTCATGGCCGACGGAATTGACCGGATGGCGCAGGCGCTGATTATCGGGGTGACCTGGGACGGGAACGAAGGCCAGGGAGCGCCCTGAACGCCATTATCTCCAAGCCAAATCACGCAGCGCGCAAACGACGGAGCGTATCGATCTGCTCCCCAAGGACGCGGGCTGTATCCGCGCGGGTTTCCGGCGTTGCTGCCGGGGCGTGCAATGCGCGTGGCAGCAGCGTCTCCAGCGCCTCCGCCCGGTCGATGAGCATCTGACCGCCGAAGAGATCCGCGCCGTCCGCCGCGCGGCGTATCGACACCAGATGGCGCCGGTCTGGCGATAGCGGTTGCGGCAGGCGGAACCAGAACGCGCAATGGCCATCGCCCTCGCCGGCTTGTCGCAAATCGTCACGGTAGCGATCGGCCAGGACGACATCGATCGGGGCGCCGTCGACCAGGATCTCCAGCAGCACCGGGTTGTCCGGATTGTCGCGATCAATGGCCCAACGCGACATGGTGGAGCGGTTCGCGGAATCCATGTGACTTTCGAGCCTACCGGGGACGAGACCGGCCAGCCCGTCGATCCGCGCGCGGATGCGCGCGAGTGGCAGGCCACCCGCAATGCGCGGCACACAGAATCGCACGGCGAGCGGTGTCGCATCAGGATAGAGCGCATCGTATTCGGCGGCGTTGTCGAACATGGCGCGGCCGTTGTCGTCAACGAAGGTTTCGGCAGGCTGGCCCTCGGCCAGGAGGCACGCTGGCGGACGTGCTGGTGAGTTTCAGCACGCCGCCGGCGGCCAGGGTATGCCGCCAGTGCCGGACAGATCGCCGCCGACGGGAAATGTGCCGGCATCGATAACGCTGCCGTCGCCGCCGACCGTGGCTCCGCCGGCGACACTGAGCGGCTTGCCGGCGGATATCGTCAACGTCGCCCGCAGATCGGTGTCGTTGCCGACCGTCAGGGTTTCCGCTGCCGCGTCGGGGATATCGACGGTCACAGTGTAGCCGGCGCTCAACCGGCCGATATCGTCATCGAGCGTGACCGGGCTCGACGCGCCGGGTAACACACCGCCGGACCAGCCGGCAGCGTTGCTCCAGTCACCGCCCGCCGCAATCGTCCAGGCACTGCCATAGGCGGCTGCGAGTGCGGCATCCGCATTCACTTCGCCCGCGCCATCCTGCAGCGTGTTCCCGCTCACCGGCGTTGCCGTGAAGTCGATATCGGCGGAAATTTCGGCTGACGTCAGATTGGGATTGGCTTCCAGCAGCAAGGTCGCGACCGCCGCCGCATCCGGCGCTGCGGCCGACGTGCCATAGAATGCGCTGAAGCCGGACACGCTGGTGGCGATACCATTGGGCGCCAGCACGTCCACCTTGCCTTCATCCGTCGGGGTGGCGAGTGGCGTTCCGCTGGCGGTGCAATAGATCTCGCCTAGTCCTACCGACGAATAAGGCTCCGCCGGGCTGCTGCCGGCGGCGACGGCGCCGATCGTATTGACGTCGGGCAACAACTCGTGCCCGGTGACGATGCCGCTGGCGATGCCGGCATTGCTGTCATCGATGGTCGCGTAAGTCGTGTTGCCGGCGTAGATGATGTATTTCAGCGTGCCGCTGACGCTGGTAGCGGCGCCCGTGCTGTTCAGCCCGATGGCCAGCTCGTAATTTCCCGCGCTGCCGCTATTGGTGAAGCTCATCACCTGCACCGGGTCGCCGCCGGTCACGTTGGCCGCGGCTGTCGCGACCAGCACGCCGTTATGATAGAGATACAGCGCCAGACTGTAAGCCGTGCCGGTTCCGTCGATCGATTTGAATGGCTGTCCATTGCAGGTCGAAGGTGATTGTCACGCCGGCGGCGATACTGATCTGTTGCAATGTGTCGCTGCCGCTAGCGGCGGCGGCGGCCGTGGCGCCGAAATCCTCAAGCTCGGGCGTCTTGCCATTGATGAGCCTGCCATCCGGCAGCGCCGCCTTGGTCAGCGAGATCGCGGATTGATAGAAATTGGTGCCTTCGTTGCTGGCCGAGGTGAAATAGCTGACGCCTTCGGAAATCACCGTCTCGATGGCGTTCTGGATCACATTGCCGAGCTGGAAGAACGGTTCGTTGTAAGAGGTGATGTCATCGACGATCACCCTGCAGCCCGCCGCCGCCAGGGCGAGGATGTTGTTGGCGAAGGCCTGCATGGTGCTTTCGGCGGTGGCGAAATAGATCTGCGCGCCGGGCGCCACCGCATGCACCAGTTCGGCCATGGCGCGGCCTTCGTCGGTGCCGCCGGAAGCATCGGCGAGAACAGTCACGCTGGAGGGCAGGTCGCCATCGGCTTCCTCGCTTGCTGCGCCGCCTTGTGCGTTAAAACTGTCGGACAGGATGCCGATTTTGATGAAGCTGCCATCCACATCATAGGTCTTCGTGGCAGCCGGCACGTCCATCGCCACGGCACCGGCATTGCTGACGCTGGATGCAAGCCACCCCGTGAAGCTGTCCGCGGCACTGGCGGGGATGGCGACCGTCGGTATGCCCAGCGCGATATCACCAGCATCACGCGCGGGATTGGGGGTTGCCAGGGGCGGCCACGCGGAAATTGCCGCGCCATGCGCTCGCACCGAGTTGGACAGGATCGGCATATCGAAACCGGATGGCAGCACATCGACTGCCGGCATAAGCCTGTCCGCGAAATCCCAGGCGCGCTCAGGGCCGTGCGCCAGCTTATCATGGTCCCGGATCGCCTGGTGTCTCGTCATGCGCGCTCCGGTACTTCTGGCTGCGACTCGAATCATACCGTGGCCAGGCGCACGCGCTCAAGCCGAATACGGATCGTTCCGATATAATAAACGGTCAGAGCGAAATCAGAACCGATCGATCGGGATCTTGAGGTAGCGGCCCCCATCGTTTTCGGCCGGCGGCATCTGCCCGGCGCGGATGTTTACCTGCACCGAGGGCAGCAACAGCCTGGGCACGGACAGGGTGGCGTCCCGCGCCTTGCGCAGGGCCACGAAATCCGCCTCGCTCACCCCATCATGGATATGCACGTTGCGCGCCCGCTGCTCGGCCACTGTGCTCTCCCACGCGAAGGCCTCGCGCCCCGGCGCCTTGTAATCATGCGCGGTGAAGATGCGTGTATGCTCAGGCAGATCCAGGATGCGCCGGATGGAGCGATACAGGGCAACCGGGTCACCGCCCGGGAAGTCCGCCCGCGCGGTGCCGTAATCCGGCATGAACAGCGTGTCGCCCACAAACGCCGCATCGCCCACCACATAGGTGACGCAGGCCGGGGTGTGGCCGGGCGTGTGCAGCACGTCGGCCAGCAACTGGCCGATGGGGAAACGCT
>DASXIW010000085.1:0-6101 GCA_036497785.1 Acetobacteraceae bacterium
CCGACGCCCCGGCCTTGCCCACCGTCACTGTGGCCGTCACCTGCGGGGCCTTGGCGAAATTCAGTGTCACCGGAAAGGTATCTCCGGGCTTCAGTTGCTGTTTCAGCCCCATCAGCATGATGTGATACCCGCCCGGCTTCAGTTCGACCGGCTTGCCCGGTGGCAGGTCGAGCGCCGGCACCGCGTCCATCTTCATCACGCCGTTGTCGTTGACGCTTTGATGCAGCTGCGCCATCGCGGCGACGGGTGTCGTGACGCCGACCAGGCGATCGGGCGCCCCCTTATCCGTCAACGTCAGAAAGATGCCGCCGGATTGGGCATTCCGCGTGGTGGCGCGGGCCCATGCGTTCTGCACGGCGACGCTGGAGGGCGAGGGCGCGGCAGAATTCTGGGCCATGGCGGGCGAGACGGCCAAAAGGCTCGCAACGAGGATCATCTGTTTCATCCCGGTCATTTTCCTTGCCTGTTTGACGTCTGTTTCAATGGTGATGTGCGGCAGCGGGCGCGGCCAAAGGCTGGGGGGCGAAGCGCCGCACGGCTTCGGCGAGGGTGGCAGGCGTGAGCGCCGGGTCGTCCGGCCGGCGCAATTCGCGCAGCCAGCCATTGGCGTCGATCAGAAACGACGTGCCGGCCAGCGCGTCGGGTGTGACCCCCGCGATGATGGCATAGGCTGCGCGAACCTCCGGCGCCGCGGCAACGCAGGCATCCGGCTTGGGCGCCCCGGGATCGAGGAAGATGGTCGGCACATCCGGGCTTGAAACAGCCGGTCCGACCACGATCCGCACCACCTTGCCCCGCAGATCCGATAGCTGAACCACCTGGCCGCCACCGCAATCCGCCGCCAATGCCGGTGCCTGCACCGGGTCTGGCCAGGAAGCGGCGCTGCCCAGCGCCACGCCGGCATTATGGGCGCGGATGTCATCGATCACGGCCCAGCGCTGGCCCTCGTCCAATGTGGCTGCGAAGCCGGGCATGGCTAGGCCGCCGCGTGGCGAGTCAATGCCATGCGTCAGCCACCAGAAAAGCTCGCCATCCGAATGCTCCCACAGATGCGGGGCGGTCAGATCGGCTGGCGGAATGTCCAGGCGCTTGGCGAGCGGCCCGTCGCCGCGCCCGTCGGCGCCATGGCAACTTGCACAGTTCTGCGCGAACAGCCTTGCGCCGTCGGCGATGCCAACCGCATCGAAGCCGGTGGGCGAGGTGTAGAAGCTGGTCGGATATGCGGGCACCAGCAACAGGCGGGCATGCGGCAGGGCGATGCCGCCCATGCCCAGTCCCAGCACGATGGCCGGCCAGCGCACCCGCCGCCAAAAAAGGCCGACGAAAGCAAGAGCGACTCCCACGCCGAACAGCACCAGCCCTTGCGTCACGTCCCACGCCAGATCGGGGTCCTGGAATGCCTCCAGGCTCAGCTGCACCGGGAAGGGCCAGATCGGCTCCTCGTGCATACCGGGCGGCAGTGAGGCGAGGTTGGAGGCCGCCAGCATGACCATCGCCCCGAGCACGACCTCGGCCAGAACAGACACCCGCATCCGCTCGCCGCGATGCGCGACTGTTCCAGCGCCGGCGTCAGGACCAGCCGGTTCGCGGAGGCCAGCAGCAGCAGCAGCAGAAACAGCGCGATCTTGATCAGGGCCGTATGGCCGTAGGCCGTGCCGATCAGCCCTGCAAAGCCGCCGAACAGCGCGGCCCCCTGCTCGAATGCTGTCGCCGCGATGGCGAAGACGGCGACGATGCCGACCAGCGAGAAATTCCGTGCCACCGTGGCGTGGGCCGTTTGGTTAAGCGGCGTCCGCAAGGCGAGCCAAAGCGGCAACAGACCGCCCAGCCACGCCGAAGCCGCCAGCAGATGCACCCCGAGCGATGCCTCCAGCACCGGGTTGCCGGAGGCCGCGGCATGGCCCAACGCTGCCTGGAGAATGACAGCGACAGCGGCGAGCAGAGCGGCCGGGACGGTCAGCAATGGCCTTTCGCTGCGCCAGGCCAGCGCCGCGACCACCACCAACAACACCAGACGCAGCATCAGCACATTGCCGAAGCGGGTATCCCGGATCACGGTGCCGATCGCCGCCAGTGTATCGGGAATGGTGTCCGCCCCGGACAGGGCCGCCGATTGCAGCACCAGCCACACCAATCCGCCAAGGATGGCCAGCACCGCGCTCGGCCGCAGCACGCGCGCCAGAGGATATGGGGCCACGAGCAGCCGGAAGCTCAGGGCACCTGCCAGCGACAGCATCGCCGTCATATGCACCGCCCGCAGCGTCGCCAGCGCGGTTGCGAAGAGATCCACCGGACTCTAGGGCGCGACGGTGAAGGTGAAGCGGCCTTCGGTTTTGTGCGTATCGACCGAAGTCGCGTGCCAGATCACGGTGTATACGCCAGCCACGAGCTTGGGCAGGCCGATCAGCATCTGCCTGCCGTTGCCGGGGGCCAGATGCATGTCGCCGGCATTGACGCGCTTACCGGACGCGTCCCGCACCTCAAGCTGGGAGAATTTCGGTTCCAGCGCCTCGGTGAAGTTACAGGTCAGGTCAGCCGGCGCGGCGGTAACGGTGCTGCCGGCGGCGGGATCGGCGCTTTGCAGATGGGCATGGGCGAAAGCCCGGGAGATCACAGCCGGCGACAGGCTGGCGGCCAGCACGCCGGCCACGAGGCCAAGGCGAACGGAAAGACGACTCATGATGCTGTTCCACGACTGACGACGCACCGCGACAGCGGTGCAAAACAGGACTCTGCGGTATTCGTGACGTCAGAAGATCGTGGGTGGAGCGCGTGAAGCGTAGGCGAGGCGCAGCATACCGCGCGGCGCCGGTACGGTGGGCTGGGGCCACCGGAACAGGCTGACCCGAACTTCCCGCAGGATCGGCGTCTGCTCCGGCACCAGGAAGGCGACCATGCCGGACTGGCATAACGGACAATGCTGATGGTCGTGGCTGGTCGCCGGCTGCGGTGCATCCCCGTCATCATCCGGCACACCATGGCAAATGCCGCCCAGTGCCCAGAGCGGATCGACCGGTTCAGCGAAGGCGCCAGCCGGCAGCAGCACGAGTTGCAGCAGCAGTAGCCCGACCACCATAGCGATGGCCACGGCCAGACGCGCCACGTGCTTTGCGGGTGTCCGGTCTTGCATCACGACAATTCTACCCGCCTGGAAGGTGCCAAGCCAGGATCGTATCAGCCCGGCATATGTCAGGGCGTTGCATGGTCGCGCACATGCACGACAGCCACGCCATCGGCATAGATACGGAGCCAGCCCGGCAGCACATCGAGCAAAGCGACGGCGGGGTTGGACGGGGCCAGGATGCTCCAGCCGATGTGGTACCGGTCGACCAGCTCGTCCAGCGCCGCCCTGTCCGGATGGGTCGCGCGCCGATAAAGCCCCAGAAAGGCATCGCCGTACATGTCGGCACGCCCGTCAATCAGTGGCGGAATGCCGCGATAGATCAGATAGCCGCCGAACGCGTGGTCGTTCAATACCGGCTGGGCGAGGATGCCGGCCGGAACATGGGCGAGGGCGGTGATGGGTGCGGTCGGCCGATCGGTCAGTGTGATGGGCCAGACAACGCGGGCCGCGCCAAAAGCAATTCCGACGATGGCGATCATGATCCAGGCAAGCGGACGGTCTCCCGCCGGCCTGGACGGCAGCGCGTGGACAGCATCGGCATTGTCTGCGTCGGCCCGCAACGCCTCGCCCAGCGGCTGGGCGATCAACAGGGCGCCGACGATACCCAGCAGTATCTGATGCGAGCATGCTGCAAGGCCAGATAGGTCAGCCCGAACGGCAGCAGCAGGCGAATCACCGGCAGGCGGATACCGCGTGCCACCACGACGAACAGCAGCGCCGCCGCCGCAAACTCCATGGGCGGCGCAGTTCGGAAACTGGTCGGCGCCCATTCGCCGATCCCGGACAGCATGCTCATATGCATGAGCTGGAGCGGAAACAGCAGCCCCTCCACCCCGTGCGGCGTGGGCAGCGCCGCGGCGAGCAGAAACGCGGTCCAGCGCGCGGCCACCTTCATGCGTCCCGTCCGTTCCGCCAACACCGCTTCCAACGCCAGCGGGCCCGCGAGGGCGAGGCCAAACGGGAAGCTGCCATGCAGATTGGCCCAGACGGTCATCACCGGCAGCAGCCACCAGCTGGGTGCCTCGCCTTTCGCACAGGCAATCAGCAGACCGGCCGTCCAGAGTTCCACGGCCGGCAAGGCCAGCATATGCGGCCGGGCGAGCATACTCGGCGCGACGCAAGCGAGCCCCAGCACCAATGTCAGCAGTGTTGCCGGCAAGGTCAGCCAGCGCCGCAGATGCGCCGCCAGCAGCCCGGCCGTCAGCGCGCCCCAGCGCCGAACAGCATCACCAGCCCGCTCCACCCCGCCAGCCGGAAGGCCAGCGCGCTCAGCAATTCAGCCAGCCATTCATGGGCGACCCAGGATGCGCCGGCAAAGCTGTAGGAGAACGGATCGGTGCTGGGAACCGCGCCATGCGCCAGCATCCACTGGCCGGCCGCCAGATGGGAATAGGTGTCGCCGTCATTCAGCACGGCGGGCATGAAGATGAAGAGGGCAAAGGTGACGATCGCCGCCACCCGGGCAAACGCAAAATTTGGGTTCGCGACAAAGGCACGGGGCGTGGGCGCGGCCACGCCGTGCATCAAGGCCGTATCCGATGCCAGCCCAGCCCGCTGGCCAGATTTTGATCAGCCGTACCCGACACGCTGGCACCCCCGCCACTTTCGGGAAGACAATGTATCGGCCCGGCAGGCGACAGAAGTCTCGATTTGCGAATGAATTATGATTGCGAACCGGGTTGGTGGAGCCAAGCGGGATCGAACCGCTGACCTCCTGAATGCCATTCAGGCGCTCTCCCAGCTGAGCTATGGCCCCACAACCGGTGCGTCATCCTTGTCTGGGGAACAAGGAGCGTGGCGTATAGCGCCGCAGCGTCGACATGATCAAGGGCCGGTACACAGGAAAGACATGACGCCCCACGCATGGCATCCATTCGATGAGGCCGAGGCGGCCGGCACCATGGCCGCGTTCGCCGAGTGGCTTCGCGCCACGGGCCGGCTGAAAGCCGCGGATCCCGCGCTGGTCGCTGGCTGGCCGGCCCGTGATAATGGGGCCTTCTCCGCCGCCATCGCCGCCTTCTGCGGCCTCGATCCCACCCGCACGCCCAGGCAGAACCTGCTTCAGCCGACGGGCGGACGGGAAGCGCTGGTCCTGCACCGCGCCGGACGGCACGCATGGTCGCGCGACCAGTTGCGTTGCGACCGACCGGCGCTGCCGGCCGACATCGCCGCCACGCTCGATGCCCTCGACTGGCAAGGGCTGGTCGATATCGTCAGCCACCATATGCTCGTGGCCGGCACGCGGCCGGATGACCGTCTGTTATGGGCCGGCGATCCCACCGATCCGCTGCCCTATGGCGCATTATTGCCAGGCGCCACGATTATCCTGGCGCGCGACGCCTCCGCCGAACTGGCCGCCGCCGAAAGCGCCCGGCTGCTCAGGCCGCCGCCAGGGTAGGCGCCAGGGTAAACGCGGCCTCGGTCCCGGCGCGGATCTGATCCAACGTCACGCCCGGCGCCATTTCCAGCAGCATGATACCGCCGCCCGCGCGATCGACCGAGAACACGGCGAGATCCGTCACGACCATGTCCACCACCCCGGCACCGGTCAACGGCAGGGTGCAGGTCTTCAACAGCTTTGGCTTGCCCCCTGCGGTGTGCTCCATCAAAACCACCACGCGGCGCACCCCGGCAACCAGATCCATGGCGCCGCCCATGCCTTTGACCATCTTCCCGGGGATCATCCAGTTGGCAAGGTCGCCATTCTCCGCCACCTGCAAGGCGCCGAGGATGGAAATATCGATATGGCCGCCGCGCACCATGGCGAAGCTGGTGGCGCTGTCGAAGAAGCTAGTCGTGGGAATCGTCGTCACCGTCTGCTTGCCGGCATTGATCAGATCCGCATCTTCCTCGCCCTCCCACGGAAACGGCCCCATGCCCATCATCCCGTTCTCGCTGTGCAGTTGCACGGTGATGTCGTCGGGGATGTGGTTGGCCACCAGCGTGGGAATGCCGATGCCGAGATTGACGTAAAACC
>DASXIW010000086.1:0-5479 GCA_036497785.1 Acetobacteraceae bacterium
ACAACAATACCCAGTCGATTGCCATCGCCAGAAGACCAGCGGCGATCGCCGCTGCGGGCAGCGCTCCCCAGATCGGCATGCCGGCCGCGCGGGTCAGCAGCAGCGCCACGAACGCGCCGGCCGAGAAATAAAACCCGTAGGTGAGGTTGATTACGCGCAGCACGCCGAACATCAGCGTGAAGCCGAGTGCGAACAGCGCATAGGTGGCGCCAAGCAGGACGCCGTTGGCGAGTTGTTGGGCCAGCATGGCAGCGGTCTTAGCTTAGGAATTCCCCGGACGCATCATGCGTCCAGGGTTCCGCGCCGCTTTATTTTGCAATAGCGAACTGACCGCCCTGCATCTCCAACACCACGACACCGGCGGTGGAGGCGGGGTCGCGATGGTCGGTGAAGGTGAACGGGCCCATCACGCCGGTATATTTGGTCTGCGCCAGAGCCGTCGTGATCTTGGCGGGATCGGCCGCGCCGGCCCGATCTATGGCGTCCGCGACGATGAACATGCAGTCATAAGCCTGGGCCGCGAACTGGTCGGGGTCCTTGTTGTACTTGGCCTTGAAGGCGGCAACGAATTTGGTGTTCAGCGGGTCGGGTTTGCCGATGAACCACGGGCTGCCCACCAGCAGCCCATCCGCCGCCGCGCCCGCGATCTCGCCCAGCTTCGGCGAATTGGCGCCGTTGCCACCGATGAACTGCGTCTCCTTGCCGAAGCCCAGCTGGCGGGCCTGCAAAAGCACGCCGGAGACGGGTTCGACCAGGGCGGAGATGCCCACCGCGTCCGGCTTCAGCCCCTTTGTCTTGGTCAGCTGGGCCGAGAAATCCGTGTCCTTGCTGCCGAAGGTCTCGATGGTCAGGATCTTCAGCCCGATTTTGTCGGCCGACGCCTTCATCACGTCGAAGCCGGATTTCGAAAAAGCGTCGTCATTGGCATAGATCAGCGCGATCGTCTTCACGCCGCGCGACTGCGCCTTTTCGAAGGTGACGGGCACCACGTCCGATTCCGGCAGCGAGGTGCGGAACACGTACGGCCCGATATCGGTGATGCCGTTGGCGGTGGTGGAGGTGCCAATGATCGGGATCTTGCGCTCGTTCACCACCGGGCCGACCGCGAACATCTCGTTGGACAGGGTGGGGCCGATGATCGTCACCACCTTGTCGCGGCCGATCAGCTTGCGCGCGGCGTTGATCGCCTGGTCCTTGTTGGCCGCGGAATCCTCGACCGTGAGCGCGATCTTCCGGCCGCCGAGCACGCCTTTCGCGTTGATCTCCTCCAGCGCCAGATCCAGCCCGCCCTTGATGGCCACGCCATAGGCGGCGTTTGGCCCGGAAAGGATCTCGATTGCGCCGACGGGAACGGTTTGCGTCTGGGCGGAGGCTGGCGGGACGGAGGCGGGCAGGGCGGCCGCACCGGCAAAGCCAGCCATGCCAGCCAGCAGCTGTCGTCTGTTCATAGGGTTTCCTCCGAAACGATTATGCGCACCCTACTCGAAGTTTGCGGCAGATCAAGGCGAGTGCCGTGCCCCTACTTGCCACCGGGCGGGATCCGCGCGATGCAGCTTGCATGACCCAACGTCTGCGCATCGCCACCTGGAACATCAACTCGCTGCGCCTGCGGCTGCCGCTGTTGCGCAACCTGATCGCCGAACTGGACCCGGACGTCATCTGCCTGCAGGAGACCAAGGTCCCGGACGAACTGTTCCCGCAAAAGGCTCCGGCGCAGCTCGGCTATCCGCATGTCGCTTATAAGGGCATGAAGGGGTATAACGGCGTCGCTATCCTCTCGCGCATACCACTGGCGCTGCACGGCACCGCGCCCGATTGGTGCGGCCGCGGCGATTCGCGGCATGTCGCGGTGCTGCTGGATCTCGCATCCGGCCCGGTCGAGCTGCATGATTTCTACATCCCGGCTGGCGGCGACATCCCGGACCGGGAGGCGAACCCGAAATTCGCCCACAAGCTGGATTTCGTCGCCGAGGCCACCGCCTGGTTCAAGGCCCGGCCGGCCCTGGCGCGCACGGTGCTGGTGGGCGACCTCAACATCGCCCCGCTGGAGCACGATGTCTGGAGCCACAGGCAGCTGCTGGACGTGGTCAGCCACACTCCCGTGGAAACCACCGCCCTGCTCGCCATGCAATGCGGCACCTTCCACGACGCGCTCAGGCATTTCGTGCCGGAAGACCAGAAACTCTACACGTGGTGGTCCTACCGCAACCGTGACTGGCGCGTGTCGGATCGCGGCCGCCGGCTCGACCACGTCTGGGTGAGCCCGGATCTGAAGGACGGGCTGGTCTCCCACACGATCCTGAAGGATGCCCGGGACTGGCCGCAGACCAGCGACCACGTCCCGGTCTGCGTCGAGCTGGAAGTCTAACCAGCCGGAAGGTTAACCGGTTGGAGGTTAACCAGCCCGTTCCAGTCCCACCGGGTCGAGCCGGTAACCCCCGCCCTCCGTCAGCAGCAACCGCGCGCTGGTCGGATCGGGTTCGATCTTCTGGCGCAGCCGGTAGATATGCGTCTCCAGCGTATGCGTGGTCACCGCGGCGTTGTAGCCCCACACCTCGTTCAGCAGCACCTGCCGCCCGACCGGCTTGGTGCCGGCGCGGTAGAGGAACTTCAGGATCGCCGCCTCTTTCTCGGTCAGCCGGATCCTGCGGTTTCGCACGGCATCCTGCAGCAGCTTTGCAGATGGCCGGAACGTGTACGGCCCGATCGTGAAAACCGCGTCCTCGCTGTTCTCGAAGATGCGCAGCTGCGCCCGCAGCCGGGCGAGCAACTCAGCCATGCGAAAAGGCTTGGCGATATAATCGTTCGCGCCCGAGTCGAGCCCGCGAACGATGTCGGCCTCGTCGTCCGAGCCCGTCAGCATGATTATCGGAACCTTGACGCCGTGCCTGCGAAGCCGCGAGCACAGATCGCGCCCGTCGCCATCCGGCAGGCCGACGTCAAGGATCACGGCGTCGTAGCGGACAGCGCCGCCGGTCACCTGGGCTTCTGCTTCTGCTGCACTATCCGCCTCATATGCCACGAACTCACCGTCGACGGAGAGTTGCTCAGCAAGCATGACGCGCAAGACGTGGTCGTCATCAACGATTAAAATGGGCCGTTCCCCGGCCATGTAGAATTTCCTTCTATCCGTCACAGCGCGAACCGCTCGCAAACCGCATTGAATGCCCTTTCAATCGCATAGTTGCGGCGGAGGTTCCACTAATCGATGCACGGTGTATGGGAAATCGGGTATTGCCGTCCACTGGGCGGCACTTATTTTAGTGAAGATTCACGCTTCGCAACCCGTGCAGGCATCCAAGACGCAATTGGGCGACTGTAACCAAATACACGCGCGACCCGATTCATATTACACAGGATCAGACGCTTGAATTTCCCGACGCCCGAAAGCGACATGACCCACGCGGAAATGCGCAATGTCTCCCCGATCGATGCCAAGGGTCCGCCCGGCCCGATCCCCGACGCGGCAGCCCTGCGTTTGCGGGCGGTGCATCGCGCGGTGTCGGAGCTGAAGCGGGGCATTCCCGTGCTCCTGGCCGGCACCCCGGGCCTGGTTGTGCTGCCGGCCGAAACGGCTGGCGCCCGTGGCCTGCGAGAGCTGACGGCCCTGGCAGCCACCCCGCCCGTGCTGCTGCTCGCCTCGGGTCGCGCCGCGACGATACTGCGCCGGCCGGTGCCCCAGGGCGCCGCCGCCATTGCGCTGCGCCTGTCGCCGGCGATGCTCGTCCCCGAGATCCTTCAGGGCCTGGCGGATCCGACGGTGGAGCAGATGCTGCCGGGCGAGGCGGACCTCGCCGGCGAGGTTCCCAGTCTGGCCGAATCCGCGATCGCGCTGGCCAAGCTCGCGCGGCTGCTACCCGCCATGCTGGTCGCCACCGCCTCCGCCACCGCCACCGCCGCCGACGACGCCGCCGCGCGTGCCGGTGCGACAGGACTGCTCTCGGTGCTGCCCGCCGACATCCTGGCCTATCCCACAACGGAAGCGACAGAAATGCGCCGGCTCGTCGAGGTCCCGGTGCCGCTGGAAGGCGCCCCCGACGCCCGGATCGTGGCCTTCCGGGCGCCCGATGCGGGGCTGGAGCATCTCGCCATCCTGGTCGGCCATCCCGAAGGCACCGTCTCGCCGTTGGTGCGGCTGCATTCCGAATGCTTCACCGGCGACCTGCTGGGCAGCCTGCGCTGCGATTGTGGCGCCCAGTTGCGCGGCGCCATCAAGCGGATGGCGGCGGAAGGCAGCGGCGTGCTGCTCTATCTGGCCCAGGAGGGGCGCGGCATTGGCCTGGTGAACAAGCTGCGCGCCTACGCCATGCAAGATCGCGGGCTTGACACGGTGGATGCCAATCACGCCTTGGGCTGGGGCATCGATGAGCGCAGCTTCCTGGTGGCCGCCAAGATGCTCGAGGATCTGGGCATCGGCAGCATCCGCCTGCTGACCAATAATCCGGACAAGGTCGCGGCCCTGACCGCCTGCGGCATGCAGGTTCTGGCGCGCGAGAGCCACAGCTTTGCGCCGAACGGGGTGAACGACCTCTACCTCGCCACCAAAATGGAACGGCTGGGCCATCTTCTTGGCTGATCCGGGCGCTGATCCGGGGCCGGGCGAGGCTGTCGTCCACGGCGATGGCAGGCTCGTCTTCGCCGGCCGCGTCTACTGGGCGGCGCTGGGTCGTGCCGGCATCCGCGCCGAGAAACAGGAAGGCGACGCCGCTACCCCCGCCGGGCTGCTGCCCCTGCGCCGCGTCCTCTACCGCGCCGATCGTCAGCCAATCCCCCGCACCGCTGTTCCGCGCGAGCCGCTCAGCCCGGACGATGGCTGGTGCGACGACCCCACCCATGTCGATTACAACCGGCTGATCCGGCTGCCCCATCCCGCCCGGCACGAGGTGCTGTGGCGGGAAGACGGGCTGTACGACGTGATCGGGGTACTCGGCTGGAACGATGCTCCGGTGGTCCGGGGCCGCGGCTCGGCCATCTTCCTGCACGTCGCGCGGCCCGATCTGTCACCCACCGAGGGCTGCGTCGCCCTGCCCCTAGGCGAACTGCGCCGGGTCCTGGAAGCCGGGCTCACCGCTTTGCGGCTGGGTTAGAGCATGATGGGTTCCGGTAGGCGAAGCCATCATGCTCCAGCTCTTTGTTTTAGCGAGCAATTTTATGGCCCGGTGATTCCACCTAAAGCCATATTTCTCTAGCGCCGTGGACAGTCGCCACAGGGGCTCGCCGCCGCGCAGGCCGATTTGTTTGTGTGCCTAGGGATCCGTGATACGCTTGCCGGCGTAACAATTCTGTGGGCAGCCTTTGTCGAGGTCTTTCGCGACGCTAGCGGCATCCAGGGGCCGCGCCGATGTCAGGCGATGGCTGCGAACGCCATGGGCGTTCGCGCTGGCCGTTCTATTGGGATACGGGCTGCTAGCGCTGCCGATCCTGCGGCACCGCCATCTCGATTTCTCTGTCTTCATCGTCGCCGGCGATCGCTTCGTCG
>DASXIW010000087.1:0-4375 GCA_036497785.1 Acetobacteraceae bacterium
GTATGGCTCATCGCCACCACCCCATGCTTGGCCGCCGTGTAGGCCGCCCCGCTCAACCCGCTGATGAACCGGCCGGCGATGCTCGCGGTGATGATCACCACCCCACCCTTCTGCGCCCGCATCATCGGCAACACGGCGGACACGCAGTAGAACACGCTGGTCAGATTGCCGGTGATGACGCTGTCCGCTCCCTCCGGCGTCAGTTGCGCCCAATCGCGCTCGCGGATGTTCACGCCGGCATTCGCGACCAGGATATCCAGCCGGCCAAGAGTAGTCTTGATATAGTCGGCGATGGCGGCAACCGAGCCCGGCACGGTCATGTCGCCCGCCTGCACATGCGCGGTCCCGCCCGCCTGGATAATGCGCGCGGCCACCGCCTCCAGCGGCTCCAGCCGCCGCCCGGTCAGCACCACGCTCGCCCCCTCCTTGGCCAGCGCCAATGCCGCCGCCTCGCCGATGCCGGTTCCGGCACCCGTCACCCAGGCGATCTTGTCTTGCAGCTGCGACATCGCGCATCTCCTTTTCTGCACCCGGATGGCTTGTCGCACCGGGCTGGCCGTGTTGGACTTCCTGCCGGCGACGAGGGCAAGCGAACCCACGCGCCAGGACGGGCAGCGGGAGCAAACATGAAAAACCTCGGCAGCGAAACCCTTCCCGCGTTCCAGTCCTGACATTCATCACAGGAGGACACTTTGGCAAAGTTCAAGATCGCAACGCCTGCCGGCCCGGGCGCGGCCGATTACGGCTACGAAATGGAAGCCCTCGCCGGCATGGACGCCGAGATCGTCGAGCTGCCCGCCACGGAAGAAGGCTTCATCGCCGCCGCGGCGGAGGCGGATGCTATCTACGCCAAAAGTATCCGCCTGACCGCGAAAATGATCGAGGCCGCGCCCAAATGCCGCGGCATCGTGCTCGGCAGCGTCGGTGTGGACACGGTGGATGTCGTCGCCGCCACCGCACGCGGCATTCCCGTGACCAACTGCCCGGACACCTTCATCGAGGAAGTGGCCGACCACGCCATGACCCTGCTGCTCGGCGGCTTTCGTCGCCTGGTGGAGCAGGACCGCATGGTGCGCTACGGCCGCTGGTGGGAAGGCCGGCCGCAGCTTTATCAATTCCCACGGCTCATGGGCTCCACGCTCGGCTTCGTCGCCTTCGGCCATATCCCCCGCGCCGTCGCCTTGCGCGCCCGCCCCTTCGGCCTGCGCATGCTCGCCTATGATCCGTTCGTCGAGGAACTTGTGATGCCGCCTTACGGTGTGGAACCAACTACCCTGGAAGACGTGCTGCGCCGGTCCGATTTCGTCTCGATGCACGCGCCGGGCACGCCGGAAGCGCGCGGCATGCTCACCGAAAAGCATTTCCGCATGATGAAACCGACGGCCTGGTTCATCAACACTGGACGCGGCGCCACGGTGGACGAGGCGGCGCTGATCACCGCCCTGCAACAAGGCTGGATCGCCGGTGCCGCGCTGGACGTGCTGGAACACGAACCGCCGCGCCAGGACAACCCGCTGTTGCAGATGAACAACGTCATCCTCACCGCGCATGTCGCCTCCGCCTCGGCGCGTTTCGATCCCGCACGCAGGCGCCGCGTTGGCCAGGAACTTGCCTTGTTGCTCGGCGGCCGCTGGCCGATGAGCTGCGTCAACCCAACCGTGCTCGCGCCATCGGATCTGCGGCGCTGGCAGCCTTTCTCGATGGAACGCGGACCCAATAGCTGATCGGATTTCCCCCACACATGACCGAAACTTTGTCACTCGAAGCCGCCGAGGCGGAATTCGACATGATGACCACGCGCGCCGGCATTGCGGTGCCGGCCGATCGCCGTCCGGCGCTGCTGGAAGCATTCCGCGATTTCCGCGAGCAGATCGCGCTGCTGCACACGCGGCGATCCCATGTCGCGGAGATCTCGAACATCTTCACTTTGGCCAAAGCCGGCAGTGCGAAATGAGCGAAATATCCATCGCCGAAGCCGGCCGCAAACTGCGTGCCGGCGAGACGACCTCCGTCGCCCTCACCCAGGCCGCGTTGGACTGCATTGCCGACCGCGATCCCGCGGTGAATGCCTTCATCACGCTGACGACGGAGCGGGCCATGGCGGATGCGCGGCGCGCGGATGCCGAGCTCGCGGCCGGAAAGGATCGTGGCCCGTTCCATGGCATTCCGTACGGGTTAAAAGACATCTACGACACCGCCGGAATCCGCACCACCTGCCATTCGCGCCTGCGCATGGACGTGGTGCCGGAAGCCGACAGCGTGGTGGCCACGAAGCTCGCGGAAGCCGGCGGCGTGCTCATGGGCAAGCTCGCCACGCATGAATTCGCCATTGGCGGTCCCAGCATGGATCTGCCCTTCCCGCCCGCGCGCAATCCCTGGAACCCGGATTACATCCCGGCCGGTTCGTCCTCCGGCTCCGGCGCCGCCATTGCTTCGGGCATGGTGCGCATGGCCATGGGTTCGGACACTGGCGGTTCCATACGCAACCCTGCCGCGTTTTGCGGCACGGTCGGGCTGAAACCCACCTATGGCCGCGTCAGCCGGCGCGGCGTATTTCCGCTCTCCACCACGCTCGACCATTGCGGCCCGCTGACTCGCAGCGTGGAAGACGCCGCCATCACCATGCAGATTATCGCCGGCTGTGATCCGCTCGATCCCGCCAGCGCCAATGTGCCGGTGCCGGACTACCTCTCGGGACTTGAAAAGGGCGTTGCCGGCCTGCGCATCGGCGTGCCGCGCGCGTTCTTTGCCGGCGTGTCCAACCTGATGGACGATGTGCGCGACGGCATAGACGGCATCATCGCCAAGCTGCGCGACGCGGGCGCCGTTGTCGAAGACATCGTGTTGCCGGATTACGACCTGTTCAGCACCTGCGGCCGCGTCATCATGCTGACCGAAGCCTTCGCCATCCATCAGGAGGATTTCCGCACCCGGCCCATGGATTTCGGCCGGATGACCTATGATCGCCTGGTCGGCGGCAGCTACGTGACCGGGCCCGATCTGATCCAGGCCCTGCGGGTACGACGCGAACTGACCGACGCGGTGAACGGCGCGCTCGCCCATTACGATGCGCTGATCACCGCCTCCTCCCTGGTCACCGCCACGCGCTTCGACGATCCGCCGCGCAGCCTGATGGCCGCCGCCGGCCCGAACCAGAATATGCCGTTCAACGTCACCGGCAGCCCTGCCCTCGCCGTGCCGACCGGCCTGGCGAAAAACGGCCTGCCCATAGGCCTGCAGGTGGTGGGCCGGCCATTCGAAGAAGCCACCACGCTGCGCATTGGCCGCGCCATCGAGAAATTGTCGGGGTGGGAAAACATCCCATTGCCAGCGAAGGAGTCTCGCGCCGGCTGAGATAAATGCGAAATCGGCGGCCATCCGAAAATGGCCGCCGGTTGGGAACGTTCGACCCCCTTTTGCACGCCGATCGGGGGGCCCCACCCGATACCGATTGACAGCTTCTGGCGACGCCAAATCAGCCCGGCGCGATGCCGGGGCTGTTCTTGGCGAAGATGGCCGGATCGACGTTCAGCGATTGCGCCACCAAGGCTGGTGGCGTGTGTGCAAGCCAGTCAGAGAGCAACACTTCCTCGTAATGGTCCGACTTGAATACCGCGATGAAGGTGAGGTCCGTTGTGCCGATGTTCTCGACGTAATGGCCGAGGCTCTTCTTCACGTAGCCGATATCGCCCGGGCGAAACTCAGCGGTCGTGGCTTGCGGCCCGGTATTGAACACCGTCATCCGCCCAGTGCCTTGGATATAATATTGCCATTCGTCGGCGTTCGGGTGCCAGTGCAGCTCACGCATGGCACCAGGCTTCACCGTGATCAGAGCGGCGGCAACGGTCGTGGAGGCGTGGAAGTTCGAGCTGTCCGCGATCCGGATCTCCCCGCCCGGCGACGACTTGGTCGGCTTCATGTCCGATAAACGATAGATGAACGGATACGGGGGGGCACCTGCCGTCGAGGCAATCGCCTGTTCATCGGCAGAGAGCGGTCCGGGAACTTCGCCTTGGAAAATCCAGCGCTGCTGGAGGGGGATGTTTTTGAAGGAATCCGCCGGCGCGCCGAAATTCTTCGCCAGAACTTCCGGCGGGGTATGCGCGAACCAGTCGCTGATCAACAATGTATTATACTCGCCGGAGGCGCCGTTATCGAAAGCGAGCACGAACTCTGCGCCGTCAGGACCAAGCCCCTGGAGGCTATGGGGCAAGCCGGCGGGGAAGTACCAGAGATCGCCGGCCTTCACGTCCGCAACGTAGGGACGGCCCTTGCCGTCGAGCGCGGTCACGCGGCAGTTCCCATAGGTCATGACCGCCCATTCGGCCTGCTGATGCCAGTGCAGCTCGCGGATGCCCCCTGCATCAAGCCGCAT
>DASXIW010000088.1:0-15539 GCA_036497785.1 Acetobacteraceae bacterium
CGCGAGTTGTGCCGCGCGCCGGGGACGCACGAGGAAGGTGACATCCACTCCGGTCTGAGCCAGCCGGCCGCCGAAATAGCCGCCAATTCCGCCGGCACCGAGCACCAGGATGCGCATGTGATCTGTCTCCCCGTTCACAGCTACAACGACAGTGCCGGCGGGACGGCGTCTTGCCAATCGGGGCCGCGCATGGCCGGAATGCTCGGCCCGGCTCCGGATCGGAATTACATCGCGGCGGCCGCCCATGCTAGAGGAGCCGTCGAAATGCAATACACGATCGCCATCGGTCGCGACCATGCCGGCCTTTCGCTCAAGGCGGCGCCGACCGCGGCACTTGCCGCCAGCGGTCATGCCACGCTGGACATTCTGCGCATGTTCCTGTCCACCCCATATGAGGGGGCCGCCATGATCTCTGTCTGGCCAAGCTCGCCGCTACCTAGAGGAATTCCATGAACGAGCAGTCACCCGCCGCCAGCCTGGCCCGCTTTTTCACGGCCCCGCTGGCTGAGACAGATCCGGATCTGGCCGCCGCCATCGGGCGCGAGCTGGTGCGCCAGCAGGACGGCATCGAGCTGATCGCCAGCGAGAACATGGTCTCCGCCGCCGTGCTGGAGGCGCAGGGTTCGGTGTTGACCAACAAATACGCCGAGGGCTATCCGGGGCGGCGCTATTATGGCGGCTGCGTCGAGGCGGACGTGGCCGAGCAACTCGCCATCGACCGGGCCAAGCAGCTCTTCGGGTGCGAATTCGCCAATGTGCAGCCGCATTCCGGCGCGCAGGCCAATCAGGCGGTGTTCCTGGCGCTGATCCAGCCGGGCGACGCCATACTGGGCATGAGCCTGGCAGCGGGCGGGCATCTGACGCATGGCGCGGCACCCAATCTGTCCGGCAAATGGTTCCGCGCCATCCAGTACGGTGTGCGGCGCGATGACGGGTTGCTGGATTATGAGGAGCTGGAGCGGCTGGCGCGCGAGGAGCGGCCGAAGCTGATCATCGCCGGCGGCTCAGCCTATCCGCGCGTGATTGACTTCGCCCGAATCCGCAAGGTGGCGGACGAGGTCGGCGCCTATTTCATGGTCGATATGGCGCATTTCGCGGGGCTGGTCGCGGCCGGGGTGTATCCGAGCCCGGTGCCCCATGCCCATGTGACGACGACGACGACGCACAAGACGCTGCGCGGGCCGCGCGGCGGCATGATCATGTCCAACGATCTGGAACTGGGCAAGAAGATCAACTCGGCGGTGTTCCCCGGGCTGCAGGGCGGGCCGCTGATGCATGTGATCGCCGGCAAGGCGGCGGCGTTCGGCGAGGCGCTGCGGCCGGAGTTCCGTGCCTATCAGCGCGCCGTGGCGGAGAACGCGAAGGCGCTGGCGGCGAGCCTGGTGGAGCAGGGTCTGGCGATCGTGACCGGCGGCACCGACAGCCATCTGATGCTGGTGGATCTGCGGCCCAAGAACGTCACCGGCAAGGCCGCCGAGGCGAGCCTGGAACGGGCGCATATCACCGCCAACAAGAACGCCATTCCGTTCGATCCGGCCAAGCCGGCCATTACCA
The DNA here is from genome assembly GCA_036497785.1 of Acetobacteraceae bacterium. Lineage (GTDB taxonomy): Bacteria > Pseudomonadota > Alphaproteobacteria > Acetobacterales > Acetobacteraceae > DASXIW01. Next base: position 1,555 of record DASXIW010000088.1, read on the forward strand.
GCGGCATCCGCCTGGGCACGCCGGCGGCGACGACACGCGGCTTCGGCGTGGCCGAGTTCCAGGAGATCGGCCGGATGATCGGCGAGGTGCTGGACGGGCTGGCCGCGTCCAACGACGGCGCCAACGCGGCGGTCGAAGCCGAAGTGGGCAAGCGCGTGCTGGCGATGTGCGCGCGTTTCCCGATTTACCGGTAGGCGCCCATGCACTGCCCGTTCTGCGGAAACGAGGACACCCAGGTCAAGGATAGCCGCCCCAGCGATGATGGGGCGGCGATCCGCAGGCGGCGTTTCTGCACGGGCTGCAGCCAGCGTTTCACCACGATAGAACGCGTGCAACTGCGTGAGCTGACCGTGGTGAAATCCGATCATCGCCGGCAGCCTTTCGACCGGGACAAGCTGGCACGCTCCGTGCGCATCGCTCTGCGCAAGCGGCCGGTGCAGGAGGAGCGGGTGGAGCGGATCGTCAACGGCATCGTCCGCCAGCTCGAGGCCTCCGGCGAGAGCGACGTCACCAGCCAGGATATCGGCAAGCTGGTGATGGAGACGCTGAAGGAGGTGGACACCGTCGCTTACGTCCGGTTCGCCTCGGTCTATCGCAACTTTCGCGAGGCCAAGGATTTCGAGGCATTTGTGGGCGAGCTGGGCGAACCCACATAGGGCGGTGATGGACGATCTTTCACATATGCGGGCGGCGCTAGGCCTGGCGCGGCGCGGCTTGGGCAATAGCTGGCCGAATCCGGCGGTGGGCTGCGTGATCGTTCGCGATGGCCGGGTGGTGGGGCGGGGCTTCACCGCACCGGGCGGGCGGCCGCATGCCGAGCCCCAGGCGCTCGCCATGGCCGGCGAGGCTGCGCGTGGGGCGACGGCCTATGTCACGCTCGAGCCATGCTGCCATACCGGCCGGACTCCGCCATGCACCGATGCGCTGATCGCCGCCGGCATCGCCCGCGTGGTGGTGGCCGTGCGCGATCCCGATGCGCGGGTGAATGGCGAGGGCACCGCCGCGCTGCGCGCCGCCGGGATCGCGGTGGAGGAGGGCGTGCTGACCGCCGAGGCCGAGGAGGTCAATGCCGGCTTCTTCAGCCGCATCCGCCGGGGCCGCCCGCTGGTGACGCTGAAGCTGGCGACCACGCTGGATGGGCGGATCGCCACGAAATCCGGTGAAAGCCAGTGGCTCACCGGCGAGCCGGCCCGCCGGGCCGCGCATATGCTGCGTGGGCGGCACGACGCGGTGATGGTGGGTGTCGGCACGGTGCTGGCCGACGATCCCGACCTGACCTGCCGCCTGCCCGGCTTCAAGCCGGTGCCCATGGTAAGGGTGGTTGCCGACAGTCATCTGCGCATTGGGCTGACCTCCCGGCTGGTGGCCACCGCCCGGCAGTCCCCAACCTGGATCGTGGCGCGCGACGGTGCCGATCCGAATCGTCGCCGGGCCTTGGCCGAAATCGGGGTGACGCTGATCGAGGTGGCGGGTGGCGAGGCCGGGGTGGATATCGCCCGGGCGTTGACCGTCCTGGCCGAACGCGGCATCACCCGGCTGCTTGTGGAAGGCGGCGGACAAATGACTGCCTCGCTGTTGCGCGCCGATCTGGTGGACCGGGTGGCGTGGTTCCATGCGCCGGCCGTCATGGGCGGCGATGGCTGGCCGGCGGCGCAGTCCTTCGGTCTGCGGCATCTGGCCGACATGCCGCGCTTCGTGCGCCACGCGGCGACGCCGGTCGGGGCCGATATGTTGACCGAATTGCGGAGGGCGGCCTGATGTTCACCGGGATCGTGAGCGGCCTGGGCACGGTGCGCGCCATCGCCGGGTTGGGCGACGGCCATGACATGCGGCTGGTGATCGGCCATCCGTGGCCCGCGGGCACGCAGATCGCGCTCGGCGCCTCCATTGCCTGTTCCGGATGCTGCCTGACGGCGGTGGAACTGGGCGAGGACTGGTTCGCCGTGGATGCGTCGGGCGAGACGCTGTCCAAGACGACGCTGGGGCGCTGGGAGGTCGGCTCGCGGGTGAATCTGGAACGGCCGCTGAAGGTGGGCGACGAACTGGGGGGGCATATCGTGGCCGGCCATGTGGATGGGGTGGGCGAGGTGCTGGGCAGCCGCCCCGAACACGGTTCGGTGCGCTGGCGCTTTCGGGTGCCCGATCCGCTGGCGCGGTTCATCGCCCCCAAGGGCAGTGTGGCCGTCGATGGCGTGTCGCTGACTGTCAACGAGGTGGCTGGCAGAGCGTTCGAGGTCAACATCATTCCCCATACCGCCGCCGTGACCAGTTTCGGCGCGTTGCGCGTGGGCGATCCCGTCAACATCGAAATCGACACCGTGGCGCGCTATGTTGCCCGGCTGGCGGAGTATTCATGAACGAAATCATCACCCGCAGCCTGTCCGAATATCTGTCCTCGGCCGAGGAACTGATCGAGGAGGCACGCAACGGGCGCATGTTCATCCTGGCCGACGACGAGGACCGGGAGAACGAGGGCGACCTGGTGATCCCGGCCCAGTTTGCGACCCCCGAGGCGGTGAACTTTATGGCCCGTTATGCGCGCGGGCTGATCTGCCTGGCGCTGACCCAGCACCGGGTGGAGCAGCTGGGTCTGCCGTTGATGAGCCAGTCCAATAGCAGCCGACACAGCACCGCCTTCACCATCTCCATCGAGGCGCGCGACGGTGTGACCACCGGCATCTCGGCGCATGATCGGGCCCATACCATCGCGGTGGCGATCAATCCGGAGGCCTCCCGGCACGACATCGTGACACCCGGCCATGTGTTTCCGCTGATGGCGCGCGAGGGCGGCAGTCTGGTGCGCGCGGGGCATACCGAGGCGGCGGTGGATATCGCGCGGATGGCCGGGCTGAACCCGGCCGGCGTTATCTGCGAGATCATGAACGACGATGGCAGCATGGCCCGGCTGCCCGAGCTGGTGGCCTTCGCCCAGCACCATAATCTGAAGCTGGGCACGGTCGCGGACCTGATCGCCTATCGCCGGCGCACCGAAAGGCTGGTGCGGCGTGTGCAGGAGGGCGTGCTGCCCCATGCGATCGGCGGCGACTGGAAGCTGATCGTATACGCCAACACCGTGGAATATGCCGAGCATCTGGTGCTGGTGAAGGGCGATCTGAGCGGACCCGAGCCGGTGCTGGTGCGTATGCATCAGGTGGACCTGCTGGAGGACATACTTGGCGGCAAGGATAATTCGAACCTGCACGGCGCCATGCGCATGATCGCCGAGGCGGGGCGCGGAGCGGTGGTGATGATCCGCGAGGTACGCCCGGCCGCGCTCTCGGCGCGTGTCGCCCGGCTGACGGAACCGGGCAGCGCGCCCACCGAGCTGCGCGATTACGGCATCGGCGCCCAGGTGTTGCTGGATCTTGGCTTGAAGGATCTTGTGTTGCTGTCCAACCGGCATCACACCATCATCGGCATCGAGGGCTATGGCCTGAATGTGGTGGAGCATCGCTGTATCCCGGCGGTCCGTGGCGCGGCCGGGGCCGGCGCATGAGCACGGCCGACGCGAAACTGCCCGCCGCGCCGCGCATCGAGGGATCGGCGCCGCATGTGCTGATTGTGCGCGCACCCTATTACGTCGCCATTTCCGAGGGGCTGCTTACCGGCGCCGGGCGTATCCTGACGGAGGCGGGTGCCACCCACGACGTGCTGGACGTGTCCGGCGCGCTGGAGCTGGCATCGGCCATCCGCCTGGCGGCCCGCGGCCGGCGGCGGTTCGACGCCTATGTGGCCCTGGGCTGCGTGGTGCGCGGCGAGACCGACCATTACGACCATGTCTGCCGCGAGGCGATGGCCGGGCTGACTGCGGTGGCGCTGCAATTCGGCCTGTGCGTGGGCAACGGGCTGCTGACCGTGCACACGGAGCAGCAGGCGATCGAGCGTTCGTCGCTGGACGGGCATAACAAGGGGGCGGAGGCCGCCGTGGCCGCCCTGGTGCAGCTTGGTGCCGCGCGCTGGCTGGGGGCCGTCTGATGCCAGCCAAAAGCCGCCCGCGCACTGCCAGCCGCGTCGCGGCCGTGCAGGCGCTGTTTCAGGCTGAACAGGCGCAGATCAACGTGGAAACGGTGATCGAGGAGTTTGTCCGCCACCGGCTCGGCGCGCTGCCCGAGACGGAGTCCCGTGGCGATGGCGGGTTCGAGAATGGCCGGGCGCCGGATGCGCATGTGCCGCTATTCGCGCGGATCGTGCGCGTGGCGACCGATCAGCAGGACCGGCTGGACGCCATGCTGAGCGACGCGCTGACCGAGGATTGGCCGCTGGAGCGGCTGGACCCGGTACTGCGCGCGCTGATGCGGGCCGGCGCGTCCGAATTATGGATGCGGGATGGGCCGCCGGCGAAGGTGGTGATCAACGAATATCTCGATGTGGCGCATGGCTTCTTCGAGGGCGACGAGTCGCGCATGGCCAATGGGGTGCTCGATCGTCTCGCACATCTGCTGCGGCCGGCGGAATTCCCGTCAGCGGGCAACGCTTGAGCAAAACGGACATTGCCGGCGCGCTGCCCGACGAGTTCGCGCTGATCGCTCGCCATTTTCGACCGCTGGCCGGACCCGGCGCGCTGGCGCTGGGCGACGATGCGGCGGTGACGACGCCGCCGGCCGGGCGCGAGCTGGTCATCTCCGCCGATGCCATGGTGGCCGGCGTGCATTTCCTGCCCGGCGATCCCGCCGATCTGGTGGCGCGCAAGCTGTTGCGGACCAATCTGTCCGATCTGGCGGCCATGGGGGCGGCGCCTCTGGGCTATCTGATGACGGTATCGGCACCGCGCGAGACGGACGAGAAGTGGTTCGCGGCGTTTGCGGCCGGGCTGGCGGAGGACCAGGCGGCGTTCGGCCTGTCGCTGCTGGGTGGTGACACAACCTCGACACCCGGGCCGATCAGCCTGTCTTTGACCATACTGGGCACAGTTGCACCCGGCACGGCGCTGCGCCGCAACACAGCCCAGCCCGGCGACGGCATCTGGGTCAGCGGCAGCATCGGCGACGGCGCGCTGGGCCTGCTCGCGGCCAAGGGGGAACTGGCCGATCCCGATTTCTATCTGGCAGGCCGCTACAGGCTGCCCCGGCCGCGGCTGGCACTGGGTTTGCGGCTGCATGGCATCGCCACGGCCGCGATGGATGTATCCGACGGGCTGGTGCAGGATCTCGGGCATCTGTGCCGCGCCAGCTTGTTGGCGGCCGAGATCATGGCCGGCGCGGTGCCGTTATCGCCACAGGCGCGGGCGACGGACCGGCTGGCGCTGTGCCTGACCGGCGGCGACGATTACGAATTGCTGTTCGCGGTGCCCGACGCGCGGGAGGCGGCTTTGCGCCAGGCGGCTGGCGAGGCAGGCGTGGATGTCACGCGGATCGGCGCGTTCCGGGCCGGCGAGCCGCGTGTGACGGTTCTGGCGGCCGACGGCACGCAATGGCCGATTGTTTCATGCGGCTGGAGCCATTTCGGCTGAACGGTCGGTGGTGCCGACCGCTTCGAGCGGCCCCGATCAGTAGCCGACGCCGCTCCCGCTCCGGTTGCCGCCGCTGTTGCCGCCCGTGTTGGGCCCGGCATTCGGGCTGAAGCGCCCGACATTGCCCAGCAATTGCTGCAGGATCGAGGCGTTGCTGCCTGGCGACGGGGTGGTGCGGGCGACGACGGCGACCGGCAGGGAATCATCCGGGCCTTTCTTCGTCACAACTTTCAGCACGCCTTTGTCGTCGAAAGTCAGCAGCACGACCTCCTGGTCCAGCACCTCCTGCGTGCCGCCGATCACCGGCTTGGTGACTTCGCCGATATAGATCCAGCTGTTATCGTCGAATGGCGCCTTGGTGGTGGGGGAGCCGATCAGGGAGAGGGCGTCGGCGCGGGTCGAGGTGCCGGGAACCAGCTCCTTCAAGGCGTCGGCGTCCACGCGGTTGCCGCGGACCTGGGGCGGGAAGGTCATGAATGCCGGCAGGCCGCAGCCCGCGACTGGGAGGAGCAGCAGCAGCGGCATGAGCCTGAGGTGGAGCGGACGCGGCAGGCGCAAGCGGGTCATTCCTTACAGAAGCGCGGGCCTTACAGAAACGCGGGCCTTTGGCTTACAGCGGCGGGCCTCGGCGCACGGATCGATTGACCGGCGCGCCGATCACGCTACGTCTAGGGCGTCTCATGGCCCGCGTCACGTGTAATTCGTTCAAGGCGGGTCACGCGATCCGGGTAGACCGTTTCGGCGGGGTTTTTGGCGAAGCGGCCGGCGTGGTGCCGGGCCGTGGTTGGTATGGCGAGGGGGTGCATGGGGTTCTTCAGGCTTCTCGGGCGGAACCGGCATGAGCGCACGGGCTATCAGCTCTATGGTGCGGCGGTGGCGGCGGCGCGCGATCCGGCTTTGTATGCCGGGCTGGGGGTGCCGGACACGCTCGACGGGCGATTCGACCTGGTGGGGCTGCATGTCTTCCTGCTGATCCGCAGGCTGGGGGCGCTGCCGCCGCCAGGGCCGGCGCTGGCCCAGGCGGTGTTCGACGCCATGTTCCATGACATGGACCTGAATTTGCGGGAGATGGGTGTGGGCGACCTGTCCGTGGGCAAACGGGTGCGGGCCATGTGGGAGGCGTTCCATGGCCGTTCCTCGGCCTATCAGGCGGCGCTGGGGGCCGAGGACGCGGTGCTGCTGGCCGAGGCGCTGGAGCGCAATGTGTGGCGCGGCAAACCGGCCGGCGACGCTGCCGCGGCGCTGGCGCGGCTGGTGCTGGCGCAGGATGCGCATCTGGCGCGCCAGGATCTGCGGACGCTTGGCCGTGGCGTGGCGGATTTCCTGGCTTGTGGCGGAGCAAGGCCATGATTCCCGAAATGCCGCGACCGGTGCCGGTCGAACGGGTCGGCGTGGCGGGCCTCGATTTCACCGTCACCGCGACGCCAGCGGAATGCGCGGCCATGGCAATGCGGCTGGGCGTGCCGGAGGTGGCGGAACTATCCTGCGGGTTCCGGCTGAAACCCGCCAAATCCGGCGCCATCCTGGCAGAAGGCTGGCTGCGGGCGCGGCTAACCCAAATCTGTGTGGTCTCGCTTGACCCGTTCGTGGCGACCGTCGACGAGCGGTTTCGCGTGCGATTTGTGCCGGAAGGCGACGAGGATCCTGAGTTGGACCCCGAGTCGGATGATGAGATCCCGTATTCGGGAACGACGATCGACCTGGGGGAGGCGGCCGCCGAGCAATTGGCGCTGGTATTGGATCCGTATCCACGCAAACCCGGCGCTGACCTGCCGGAGGAGCCCGGCGAGGCGCCGGACTCGCCTTTCGCGGCGCTCGCGCGTCTGAAGCGTCCCAGCTAAGATAAGATGAACGACCGAACAGCTTGCAGGGGAAGGGTGCCTCTGCTAGAGGGCGCGGCTCGCGTTAATTGCCATTTTGTGAAGGCATCCGTTGGGCCGGCAGGGATTCTGCCGGCGCGGAGCCTCACGCAGACCGGAGGGGCATCGTCCCATGGCCGTACCTAAGCGTAAGACATCGCCCTCGCGGCGGGGCATGCGTCGCAGCCACGAGGCTCTGACGAGCGAAGCCCATGCCGAGTGCGCCAATTGCGGCGAACTGAAGCGCCCGCACCATGTGTGCAGCCATTGTGGCCATTACGATGGCCGCGAAGTGGTGGGCGCGGGCAAGGCCCTGAAGGGCGCTGTCCGGGTCTGATCCGCACCGGTCGCGCGCGCGCTCGTGACATGGCGCAGACCCTGATCGCGATCTGCGCCCCCGGCGGGGCACAGGCTTGGCGGCGTACCCGGCGGTGATAGAGCCGTTCACACTCGCGATTGACGCGATGGGCGGTGACAATGCGCCCGAAATCGTCATCGAGGGGCTGGAGATCGCTGCCGAGCGACATCCGGGCGCGCGTTTCCTGCTGGTCGGCAACGAGCCGCAGCTGAAGCCGCTGCTGGAGCGGTCTCGTCGCGCGCTCGCCGCTTGCACGCTGCGCCACACGCCGGACGTGATCGGCAGCGACACGAAGCCGGCCGCGGCACTGCGGCTGCGCAATGCCTCCATGCGGGTGGCGATCGATGCGGTGGCGCAGGGCGAGGCCTCCGGCGTGGTGTCGGCGGGCAATACCGGCGCGCTGCTGACGCTGGCCAAGATTGTGCTGAAAACCCTGCCGGGAATCGATCGGCCGGCCATGGCCGCCATCGGGCCGTCGGCGCGCGGTGACGTGGTCATGCTCGATCTGGGCGCCAACGTGGTGTGCGATACCCGCAATCTAGTCGAGTTCGCGGTGATGGGCGACGTGTTCGCCCGCACGGTGCTGGGGCTGATCGCGCCCACGATCGGTCTGCTGAATGTCGGCTCCGAGGAAATGAAGGGGGACGACACGCTGCGCGAGGCCGCCGAAATTCTCCGTGCCAGCCATATCGGCCCGCAATTCCACGGCTTCGTCGAAGGCCACGACATCACCGCGGGCACCACCGATGTGGTGGTGACCGATGGCTTCACCGGCAATGTGGCCCTCAAGACCGGCGAGGGGGCGTTGAAGCTGATGGCTGGTCTGTTGCGGCAGGTGTTCTCGTCTTCCATCCTGGCCAAGATTGGCTATCTGTTGGCGCGTCCTGGGCTGGAGCGGCTGCGCGAGTGGCTGGATCCGCGCCGTTATAATGGCGCGGTGATGCTTGGGCTGAACGGGGTGGTGGTGAAATCCCATGGCGGCACGGATGCGCAGGGCTTCGCCCATGCCGTGGATGTCGCGATGGACATGGTGGTACACAAGTTCAACGACCGGATCCGCGAAGGGCTTACGCTCATCACGAGTCTTGAGCCCAAGATGGGATGATGGCCATGGACCAGGACGCCATGGATCGGGACGACATGTATCGGGAGCGTGGGCTGCACTCGCCCTTGGCCGAGACGACCGGTGCGGGGCCGGGCGGTGTGATCCGCTCATTGCTGTGTGGGTTCGGCGCCTATCTGCCCGAGATCGTGGTGACCAACGACGAGCTGGCCAAGACCGTCGATACCTCCGACGAATGGATCCGCGAGCGTTCGGGCATTCGTCAGCGGCATATCGCCCAGCCGCATGAGAGCTGCGCCTTCATGGCGACGGCGGCAGGGCGCGCGGCGCTGGCCGATGCGGGCATGGCGGCGGCGGAGGTGGACGTCATCATCGTGGCGACGGCCACGCCGGACCAGGCATTCCCCGCGACCGCCTTGCGGGTGCAGGCCGAGCTGGGCGCCGGCGGCTTCGGCTTCGACCTGGCGGCGGCCTGCACCGGTTTCGTCTATGCCCTCTCGGTGGCCGACGGCATGATCCGCGCCGGGCAGGTGCGCACCGCGCTGGTGATCGGCGCGGAGGTTTATTCGCGCATCCTCAATTGGCAGGACCGCAGCACCTGTGTGCTGTTCGGCGACGGCGCCGGGGCGGTGGTGCTGCGCCGGGGCGAGGGGCAGGGCACCGGGGCGGACCGGGGCGTGTTGTCCACCCATCTGCACGGCGACGGAAGGCTGGGCGACATATTGTATGTCGATGGCGCCGTGGGGCGGCCGGACAAAAGCGGGCGTCTGGTGATGCACGGGCGGGAGGTGTTCCGCCACGCCGTGGGCCATATGAGTGACGTGGTGCGCGAGGCCCTGGATGCGCATGGCTTCACCGATCGCGATATCGACTGGCTGGTGCCGCACCAGGCTAATATCCGTATCATCGAGGGGATCGGGCGCAAGCTGGGGCTGCCGATGGAGCGGGTCGTCGTGACTGTGGACCGGCATGCCAACACTTCGGCTGCGTCGGTTCCCCTTGCGCTGGCCGCCGCATATGCTGATGGCCGGATCAAGCCCGGTCAGCTATTATTGCTCGAGGCGCTCGGCGGCGGATTGACTTGGGGGTCGGCTCTCGTTCGCGTCTGAAAGCGGCATCGGCTGCTGAGATCGCAACCACTTGATATTGTGTTTTTCTTGACGAGTCGCGTCTGGCTGCCTAGCGTCCCGGTATGAACACCGTCACGCGCGCGCATCTGACCGAGACAATTTATACCCAGGTTGGTCTCTCCCGTAACGAATCGGCCGATCTGCTGGAGGTTGTGCTGGACCGGATGTCATCGGCACTCGAGTCTGGTGAATCTGTTAAAATCAGTGGGTTCGGGACGTTTTCTGTGAGACAGAAGGGTCGGCGAATCGGCCGCAATCCGAAAACCGGCATCGAGGTGCCGATCCTGCCGCGTCGCGTATTGGTGTTCCGGCCGAGCCAGGTGCTCAAGGCCGTGGTGAACCATATGACACCGCCTTCGGGCGATGACGGCGGAGATGATGAATGAATGGACCCTCCGGTCTGACGACCATCCCGTACGTGGATCTGGATGATCAGCTGGATCGTGGCGATGCGAGCCGCTCCAAGTTGAAGAAGGCGGCCGGCGCATTTCGTACGATCAGCGAGGTGGCCGACGAACTTCACATCCCGCAGCATGTGCTGCGCTTCTGGGAGACGAAATTTCCGCAGGTGAAGCCGCTGAAGCGCGGCGGCGGCCGGCGCTATTACCGGCCGGACGATATCACGCTGCTGCGGCGCATCTCGGATCTGCTGTATATTCAGGGCTATACGATCAAGGGTGTGCAGCGATTGCTGCGCGAGGGCGGCGGCCGCCTGTCTGATGACATTCCGCCGGCGACACTTGATGAACGTGCCGAGGCGCAGGCCGAGCGCGATCCCCCGCTGGCGGATGACGAGCCCCAGCTGCCCATGCCCGGGCTGAACACGTTGCCCGCCGGCGCGGCGGCGCGGCCCCCACGGGTGCCCGTCCGTCCGGCGGTGTCGCGCGGCGCCGATGCCGAGGCCGAGCGGCTGCGCGCGGTGTTGATGCACACCTTGCGTGAGTTGGAGGCTTGCCGGGCGTTGTTGCGCTGAATGGCGCCTGAGGCACGGCTTTCCTGGCGCGAGACAGCTTCTCGCAGTGGGACGTTGCAGGCGCAGTGCGGCGCTGCTACACGATGCCTCCCCACGGTCGGAGTGTAGCGCAGCCTGGTAGCGCATCAGTCTGGGGGACTGGGGGTCGTGGGTTCGAATCCCGCCACTCCGACCAATTTTGGCCCTATCGGGACCTCAATTTTTTTCGTCTTTGCCACCGGCGCATATCCCGCGCCGGCGTTGCGTGCGGAGATGCTTGAACCAGACCGCTTGAACCAGACCATGGGTTGAGCGTTGGAGGCACCAGAGGAGGATGCGTCCGACATGCCGATCAGGACCATAGCACGGCTGTACGACAGCTATGGCGAAGCGCAGGCGGTGGTTTCCGATCTGTACCGCCTCGGCGTTTCCGCCGACGATGTCAGTTTCGTCGCCAATGATTCCGAGGGGCGCTACGCGGCGCCCGAACCGGCTGCATCCGGCGCGACGGCGGCGGTGACGGGCGCCGGCATCGGCGTGGTGTTGGGCGGCGGGGCCGGGCTGCTGGCCGGCATCGGGGCGCTAACCATCCCGGGCATCGGGCCGGCGGTCGCGGCCGGCTGGCTGGTCAGCATGCTGGCCGGGGCGGGGGTGATCGGCGTTGCCGGCGGCCTGCTGGGGTCACTGGTAGGCACCGGCCTGCCGGAGGACGAGGCGCATGTCTATACCAATGGTGTCCGACGGGGCGGGGCTGTGGTGGCGGTGCGGGCGGAGGAGACCCGGCTGCCGCAAATTGCGGCGGTGTTGGTGGAACGCGACAGCGACTGGAAGAACCGCAGCACGGAATATCGTGGCGGCAGCTGGGACAAATTCGACGAGCATGCGCCGCCCTACATGGCTGAGCCTGACGAGCAAATCTACGCGCCGCCGCGCTGACGCACGGAGGTGGTTTAGTTGCCGGGGCGCGGGGCCGCGGCGATTGCGGCGTTCATCGCGCGGACACCGGCCGCCGGGCCATCCGGATGGGACCAGACGGCCCCGACCACGGCGAGAAAATCCGCCCCGGCTTCGACCAACGGGGCGCAATTCGCCGCGGTGATGCCGCCGATGGCCACACAGGGCAGTTCCATCAGTTCAGACCACCAGCGCAGCACCTCCGGGTCGGCACGGGTCTCGGCGATTTTCGTCGTGGTGGGGAAGAACGCGCCGAACGCCACGTAATCCGCCCCGTCCTCACCCGCCGTCATGGCGAGGTCGCGGCTTGCGTGGCACGTGACGCCCATCGTCAGATCGCCGAGCAGCTTTCGGGCGACCGGCGCGGGCGTATCGGTCTGGCCGACGTGCGCGCCGTCGCAGCCATAGGCGACGGCAAGGTCCGGCCGGTCGTTCATCAGGAAGGCGACATCCCGCGACTGGGCCACCGGGCGTAGCGCCGCGATGGCCCGCTTCAGCATGTCATCGTCCACATCCTTCAGCCGCAGCTGCACCGCGGCGACGTCGCCCGCATCCAGGGCCGCTGCGAGCAGGTCCGGAAAGCGGACGAGGTCGATAGCCGGCGGCGTGACCAGATAGAGCCGGCAGCCTGCTTCGTCCGCCATCTCGTGTCAGGCCTTGCGCTGATCGACCGACAGGATGGCCGGCTTGCCAACTTTCTTGACGCGCTGGGTAATCCGCATGGTGGAAGTCCTCTGTGGCAGGGCCGTGCGGTCCTAACGCAGTGTGCGGGCCATGTCACCTCGTACCCAGTCCACAAGCCGGCGCGCGGCACCCGGTTCCGCCAGATCCAGCGCCGGAGGCCTGGTGCCCAGCACCACCGCATCCAGCCTGGCCGCGGCGGCCGCCACAGCGGCGAAGGCGGGGCAGGTGGGATCGAGCACGAGCTGGCGCTGCCCGGCACGCAAGGCGGCCATGGCGAAGCCCGGTGCGGCGCCGCAATCGAGAATATCCTCGGCCGGCGTGTCCGGAAATTCACGCTGCGCCGCCGCCATCAGGGCGCGCCACCATCCGCATCCCGCATAGCAGGCAGCAGATGGTGCAGAGATCATGATAACGGGGTAACCTGTCCGCAATGTGGCCCGCGCGTGGTCTATCCCGTGCACAACAACGGCAAAAGCTGAGAACATGCTTGACGTTCAAAGATAAAAGATAATCATATCAGCTAGTTGCCTGTGGAAACTGGTGCAGTTTCCAGATCATAGTTTCCAAGTTTCTCCATGGCGCTTTTTGCCAACCGTTCGGTGTTCGCGGAGTTGGTATAAATCTCGACCATCTTTAAAGTCGTGTGGCCCGTGATGCTCATTATCTCGTGAGTGATGCAACCTGCGGTTGCAAGATTTGCGGCAGCGAGTTTTCGCAAACCGTGGGGAGAGAGTCCCGCCCGCCCCAAACCTTGCATCTCTTCGGTCACGCGCTGGGTCATGCTCTCCGCGTCCCAAACTGATCCAGAAGCGTTGAGCAGGATCGTCCCATTCTCGTCAGCATCGACTCGCCAGATTGCAAGATACTCGGACAGCCGGGGGTGGATCGGGATATCGAGTTCGCGGCCGATCTTTTGTTGCCGGACATAGATGGTTCCGGCCAGGCGCTTGCCGATATCGGACCAGCACATCTTGATGAGGTCGCCCCGCCGCTGAACACCGGTATACATTCCTAGTATTACGATGCGGGTCATATAGTCCGGCAAGCGCTCAATTGCGAGCTTGGCGTCGGCTGGGTTCCAAGCTTGGATCGAACCAAGCGGAATGGGCGGAAGTCGCACGCATGGATTATACTCGATGTACGAGCGATCCAGTGCGAACGAGAACAAGCGGCTCGTGATGTTGGTCCAGACCGTCGCGGCACCGGGACCATCCTCTAGTGCAACCCTATAACGCATTTTGAGTATATCGGCCCGACGGACCTCAGACATCTTGTGAGATGCGAAGTGCTCCCACGTTTGCAGGTGGAGGGCGTAGTTCTGCTTCGTCCGCTTTGCGAGCAGCGAAAACGCGTGGCTCTGACGCAACTCAATCGTAACTGCGCCAATGGTCCCTTCGGCGAAACGGCCGGATGGGCTTGGTGTGGCCGGTTTCTCATTCTTTGAGTAGTAATATTCTTTGATGGACCCATCCGCTAATCGCTTGGGGACAATTTTTACTTTAGCGGAATGGGCGTTTTTTGAGTGAGTCACCAGAT
>DASXIW010000089.1:0-2305 GCA_036497785.1 Acetobacteraceae bacterium
CGCGGGCGCTCATCGCGGAACCCACAGGCAGGAGGCATCATGCTGGCGACACCGGCGTTTCATCATCTGCACCTCAACGCGGTCGATCCGGATGCGGCGATCGCGTTCTACACGCGCCAGTTTCCCAGCACGTCGGGCGGCGTGTGGGCCGGGTTGCCGGCGTTATTCTCGCCCAACGACGTGCTGATCCTGTTCAATAAAGTTGCTGCGCCGCCGCCCGTTTCACCGCCCAGCGCGATCTGGCATTTCGGCTGGCATGTGACCGACGTCCGCGCCAATATCGCGAGCTATCAGGCACGTCCCGACGTCAAGCTTCTGCCGCTGTACACCAGTGACGAAGGCGGCTTCGTGTGGATCAACAGCGACTCCTGGCCGGCCCCCAAAGGCGGCGCGCCGGGCCTGACCAAGGCGCAGATTGCGCAGGCAAAATCGGACGGCGTGCAGCCCGTGGGCGGCGGCGGCTTCGCCTACATGGCGGGCCCGGATGGTGCGCTGGTGGAATATGTCGGCGACCACCCGGCCGAACGTTTCGATCACGTGCATCTGTGGCAAAATGACGTGTTCGCCGCTCAGCGCTGGTATCAGCAGCACCTGAACGCGGCGCCGCGTCCCGGCACCGCCCCGGCCCAGCCCGGCGGGACTGCCACGCGCGGGCCGGACCGGTCCTGGCCGGCGCTGAACCCTGAAGGGATGTTCCGCGATCCGCGCGCGGGGGTGGTGTTCGGCGACGTGGTGCTGACCTGGTACGCCAATCAGGGCGATGCCCCGCTGGCGCCGTCGCGCGGCCAGTTGCAGGATCATATTGCCTTCGCGGTTGGTGACCTGGATGCCTGGGTCGATAAACTCCGCGGTGAATCCATTACTTTTCTCGAACAACCATACCGGCTCGGCGACACCCGCGCGGCGATGATCGAGGGACCGAGCCGAGAGGCGATTGAACTGGTCGAGGTGTAAGGGAACGCGATCAGTTTGGCCGGTGGAACGGCTTGTCGCCCTTCACCGTCACCCGGTAGCCCGACCGCACGTTTGGGAAATAGTCCCACATCGCGATGTGCTGGACACAGCGATTATCCCAGAATGCCACGCTGTCGGGCTGCCAGCGGAACCGCACCTGCCAGTGTGCGCGGCCACAGTGCTCATAAAGAAAGTCCAGAATCGCCTTGCTTTCGTTCTCCGGCACATCCTTGATCGCCATGGTGAACACCGGATTGACATAGATCGCCTGCCGCCCTGTCACCGGATGCGTGCGCACCACCGGATGCTCCGCGCGTGGAAAACTCTTCGGCCCGTCCGCCCCGATCAGCCGGTTGGTCCGGCTGTAGTTCATCGACCCGTCATGGATCGCCGTCAGGCCGCTCAGATAGGTCTTCATCCCCGCGCTCAACGCGTCATAAGCAGCATACATGCTGGCAAAGATCGTGTCCCCGCCGACCGGCGGCACGACCTTCAGATTCAGGATCGACCCCATCGGCGGTTCGGGATCGCACGAAACGTCCGAGTGCCATCGCTCGCCGGCGATCCGCTTTGAATTGGCATCGGCGTGCACCGGCAGGATCTCCGGGTGGCCCTCCGGGCCAGGCGTGTTGGGATGGATCGCCAATTCTCCGAACATTCGGCCGAAGGCCTTATGCTGATCCAGCGTCAGTTTCTGCTCGCGGAAGAACAGCACCTGGTGCGCCATCAGCGCGTCATGCACCTCCTGGAACTGCTGGTTGCCGAGTGGGCGGGACAGGTCGATGCCTGCGACCTCGGCACCGATCGCAACGGTGGCGGGCGTCACCGTGATCGTTTCATAAGCCATATG
Organism: Acetobacteraceae bacterium; assembly: GCA_036497785.1. Classification (GTDB taxonomy): domain Bacteria; phylum Pseudomonadota; class Alphaproteobacteria; order Acetobacterales; family Acetobacteraceae; genus DASXIW01. The sequence goes on from DASXIW010000089.1 coordinate 1,805, forward strand.
GACCTCCTCCTGTTGTGATCGCGCCGGCAGCCAAACTACCAGCCGCCATCGACGCCGATCGCCTGGCCGGTGATGAAGCTTGCGCCGTCCGAAGCCAGGAAGGCAATGGTCGCCGCCACCTCATCGGGTGAACCGAAGCGCCCCACTGGAATTGCCTTGGCGCGCTCGCGGAAGCCGGCCTCGAGATCGTCGCCGTACTCCCGCCGATTGGTGCTGATCGCGCGCGTGGTGCGGATCGGCCCCGGCAAAACTGCGTTGACGGTGATGCCGAACTGCGCCAGATCGAGCGCCAGCGACTTGGTGAAGCCGACGATGGCGGCCTTGGAGGCGGCGTAGGTGGCGCGCAGCCGGCCCGGGCGGAATGCGGCCTTGGAGGATACGCTGATGATGCGGCCCCAGCCGGCCTTGCGCATCACGGGCACCGCGGCGCGTGCCATCAGAAAGGCGCCCTTGGCGTTGACGCCCATGGTGAGGTCCCAGGCGGCGACGGGCACGTCCTCG
>DASXIW010000090.1:0-4240 GCA_036497785.1 Acetobacteraceae bacterium
TGGTTCATATCCGGCGGCTGTGAAGAAGTTGGCGCATTCTTCAGGCGTGAACTGAGGCAGGGCGTCGCGGATCGCGTTCCAGAGGCTCGGGATGGCGCGGGCTGCGGCCTTTCGCAGGATGGCCTTCAGCTTGGCGAATGCGTTCTCGATCGGGTTGAAATCCGGCGAATAGGGTGGCAGCAACCAGAGCCGGGCGCCCGTTGCCTCTATGGCAGCCCGGACGCCTGCCGTCCGGTGGGCGGGCAGATTGTCCATCACGACGATCATGCCGCGCTTCAGGGTGGGGACGAGCGACGCGCCAGGCACGGACCCAGCGGATCGCGCTCGACACTGCGATGCCGAAGCGTTCCGCCGCGGCGTTGCAGGAGATGCCGCCATCAACGGCCGCGATCACACGAGAGCGCAGATCCTGCGACAGGGCTCGTGTCATGCAGGCTGGCCTCCTCTCCAGCATGCATGGTGAATCACACCGCGCCGTGTCGTGGGAAGAGGCTTCGAATCCGAGCGATCAGATCGTGCTCTAGGTATTTGTTTTAGCGAGCAATTTTATGGCCCGGTGATCCCACCTAAAGCCATATTGCTCTAGCCGCCGCGCAGGCTGACGCCGCCCGGAAACTGGCGGCGGTATTCCTCGACCGCCGTCGCCATTGTGACGAACCGCGCGCCCTCCTGCTTCAGCACCTCCACCATGTGCTCCAGCATCATCATGCGGTGGCCGCGCCCGATCACATGCGGGTGGAAGGTGTAGGTCAGCACGCCCCAGTCGTAATGCGCCTTCATGAAGCGGAATTCGTTGATCCAGTTCTCGATGACCAGCCGCGCATTCATGCCGCCCGGAAGGATGCCGGCATCCGAGCGCGTGTATTCGAAATGCGGGAAATCATCGAGCGCCCAGCTGATCGGCATTTCCACCAGCGGTGTGTCCGGCCCGAAGCACATTGGCTCCAGCAGCGAGATCTCGTCGTTCCGGCGGGCCTGATAGGGGATGTAGTCATGGCCCATCAGGCTGCTGTCGTAGACGAAGCCATGTTTCAGCAGCAGGGCGATGCTGTGGGGGCTGAGGTCCCAGGCGGGCGAGCGATAGCCGCGCGGCGCTCGGCCGGTCAGCTTGGCGATCGCGTCGATCCCGCGCAGCAATTCCTCTTCCTCCCCCGCCTCGCCAAGGCTGGAGGGCACGCGATGCGTCCAGCCGTGATGGCCGATCTCGTGCCCGGCTTCATGTACCGCGGCGACGCAGAACGGGTAGCTTTCGATGGTGTGGCCGGGGGTGAACCAGGTGGCGGGAATGTTGTGCCGCCGCAGCAGCGCCAGCACGCGCTGAGCGCCGACCACGCCGAACTCGCCACGCGACATCTGCGTGGGCGTGGTGTTGCCGCGCGCGATCGCGCCGGAGACATTATCGTGATCGAATGTGAGGCAGACAAACAACGCGCTCATGCTGATTTTCCCTAGATTCTGCTGTTACCCGGCCAGGAAATCCTTCGTGGCGGCGACGTACGAGGCCGCCCGAGTCCATTGCCTGACCATATCGGGCGCCGGCTGACCTGGCAGTTCGGATGCTGGCATGCCGGCGCGCATCGCGGATAATGTGGCGTGCACCGCCTGCATCGCCGCGAAGATGGGGGCGTGTCCCTGCAAGGCGATGCGCACGCCATGCGCGGCCAGCGCGGCGGCGTCACCGGGCGTACCGCCGCCCAGAATGATCGGTAGAGGGCTCACCGCCTGGATGGCGCGAAGCTGTTCCAGCGACGTCACGCCGGTGAAGAACAGCGCGTCTGCCCCGGCCTCGGTGTAGGTCCGCGCCCGTGCCGCTGCCTCGTCGAGCCCGCTGACGGTCATCGCACTGGTTCGGGCGACGATCACCAGCGCGGGGTCGGCGCGCGCGGCCAGCGCGCCACGGATCTTGCCCAGCCCTTCCGCCAGCGAGACGAGCCGTGTGGTGCCATCGCCATAGGGACGGGGCAACTCGGTGTCCTCGATGGTCATAGCCGACACGCCGGCCGTCTCCAGTTCCTGCACCGTGCGCATGACGTTCAGCGCGTTGCCGTAGCCGTGATCCGCGTCCACCAGCAGGGGCAGATCCGCCGCCCTGATGATGCGCCGGATCTGTTCGGCGAACTCGCTCAATGTCAGGACGATCAGGTCGGGTGCGCCCAGCACGGTCAGCGATGCCGTGGAGCCGGCGAAGATGCCGGTCTCGAAGCCGATATCGGCGGCGATGCGCGCGGAGATCGGGTCGAAGACCGAGCCGGGGGTGACGCAGGCATCACCGGACAGAACGGCACGGAATCTCTGTCTTAGCTCACTCGGTTGCATCATCGTCTCATCGCACCAGCTTGTTTCGTATGTCGCGCGCCGCGTCCGCGCCTACCGGGCTCGCCGCATTGCCCCAGGCATTGCGGATATAGGTCGCGACGGCCGCCACCTGTTCGTCCGAGAGTTTCCAGTCGAATGGCGGCATGGCCGGCCCGGTCGGCGCCGCATCCGTGTCCACCGCGCGCGCGCCGATCAGGATTGCCCGCAGCACCGTCGTCGGGCTGGCGGATTGCACCACGGCGCTGCCCTTTAGCGCGGGGAACATGCGCGCGATGCCGGCGCCGTTGCGGGCACGGTGGTTTGCGGGCTGCCTTTCGTGTAGTTGCCGCAGCCGAAGCGTTCGCAGAATCCGCAATAGGTGCAGGGGCCCATGGTTACGCCCAGCGGGTTGGTATAGGCCGCGGACGCATTGGCGGCGGGGCAGGGGAACGGGTGATATCCCATCTCCGTCGCCGCCTTGGCGAACAAGGAGGGGGCGTAGGTCATCTGCAGCGGCGGCAGCGGATAATCGCGTGCGCGCGGCGCCTCGAACACGTTGCCGCAGGGCTGGATCCTGCCGCGGATGTTGCCGGCCTAGCCGGAGATGCCGGCGAGATATTCGAAGCGGTCATAGGCGCTTTCCAGCTCGTGATAGCTGATACCCCAATCCTGAATGGTCATGTCCGCCGGCAGGGCGGCGGCGCCGTAGCGCTCGGTGAGATCGCTGCGGACGGTGAAATCCTTCTCCAGGAAGCGCCAGGTCTGCCCATTCCAGTGCAGGCCCGCACCGCCCACGCCGTTGCCCGGCAGGAAATTGCCGAAGGCGCGGATCGGCAGCGCCGTCTGGTCGAGGTTGTTGCGGAATGTCACGGTTTCCTGCGCCGGGCGCAGGAACAGTTCCAGCCGGGTGGCGTAGCGCAGCTCGTCCGGGTCGTAGGTGGTGGGGAAATCCGTCGCCGTGCGCGCCACGGCCCGCGCTCGATGGCGGTGACGCGCAGCCCGGCGGCGGTGAGCTGTTCGGCGAGAATGGCACCGGTCCAGCCAAGGCCGATGATCACCACATCCGTGGCGGGCAGCTTGCGCGGCATTGCGGTCTCCTCAGCTGCCTTTTGGCGTCCAGTCCGGGCGACCGGTCAGGCCGACCGGCGGCAGCGGAAACCCCAGCAGCTTCCAACCCACCATGTCGCGGTTGCCGCCATAGATCGGGTCCGCGCAGAACCCCTCCATGGTGTTCTGCAACAGCAGCTCGAAGAAGGCGCGGCCATCCGCGCCGGCCAACCGGATCTGTCCGCTCTCCAATCCGCTCAGTAGCCGGTCGCGCTGCGCCGCGCCGAGCTCGGCGACGGTCTGGCCGGCGAAGGCGCCGCGGGCATATATGTCGAGTGCGGCCAGCGCGATATTGCGCCGCCGGGGTCAGCGGTGACTGGAAGCCCTGTTCGGGCGTGCCCTGCATGAAAGGTGGGCGCATATACAGGCGCGGCACCGCGCCATAGGAGCCGGCGAGCTGGCGGTCGATGAACAAGGCGCAGCCGGCTTCCCGCGCGCCCGGGCCGAGATCGTCATGCGGCACCAGCCGGTCGGCCAGCGCCTCGACGGCAGCACCTTCCTCGGGCGTGAAAAACACCCACGCGCCCGGCCTGACCCGCACTGGCGGGTCGGCCGCGCCCGCCATCCAGGGGCGGGTGACATAGCTGCGCGCATCGGCGCAGCCGACGAAACCCAGCACCGCCACGGCGCTGGACGCCAGCAGCTCACGCCGGAACAGCGAGTTGCGACCCATCGCGCTTCCTGACCCCTCCGCCCGATTGACGTTGCGATTCGATATCGGGTGTCCATCGCGGACCTTGATCCCAGCATTCGGGTGGCGCAAGTCTGTTTCCGCCACGACGGTGCTCCGCCATGGCCGCGTTGACACGGCCGCGTTGACACGGCCGCGTTGACACGG
>DASXIW010000091.1:0-1618 GCA_036497785.1 Acetobacteraceae bacterium
CGGCGTGGAGCACGTTGAGCTGAAAGGTCTGCGCCCATTCGTCGCTGGTGGAGTCTGCCAGGTCCCGCGAACCGACGGTTCCTCCGGCGTTGGCGACAACGATGTCCAGCTTCCCGAACGCCGCCAATGCTTCCGCCACCAGAAGCATCGGCGTGGCCTTGACCATCATGTCCGCAACGACGGTCGCTACCAGCCCGCCTGCCGCGCGGATGACATTGGCAGCGTCTGCCAGCCCGGCCTCACCGCGTGCCGAGATCAGTACCCGGCATCCCTCCCGGGCCAAGGCCAACGCGGCCGCAAGACCAATGCCACGGCTGCCGCCCGTAATCAGCGCCACCCTGTTCCGCAAACCCAAATCCATCGCCCGAGCCCTCTGGTTGCCGCCAGTGTAAGCAAACCCTGTTCCACCACCAGCGCGTGCGGGCACCGAGTGGAGTTACTGGGCTGCCGTGGGCGCCGGGAATAGCACGGAAATGCGACCACGACAGCCAGTGCGCCAAAAGGAAGGCGATGAAATCATGCTGTTCTGCACGCCAACGGCTTCGGCCAACGCCTTGGCCATGACATAGCCACGCTTGCCCTTGCGGGCCTTGTCGTGCGCCTCGCAGCGCTGGTACCCGGCGCCGCGCAGATAGTTCACGGCGGCAGATTTCGCCTCGAAGCTAGCGACGAGGCCGACCAAGATCGCCACCGCGCGTGGAGTGCGCCCCTGCGGGTGGACAGAATCAAGCCGTCGTTTTGATCGTCTGCCGGGCGCGTTGATCCTCGAACTGCACGGGGCTGAGATATCCCAACGCCGAGTACAGCCGTCTTGAGTTGTGGACGTCGCCGATGAAGCGGGGAAGATCAGCGGTGACGTCCTCGAAAGTCTCGTAAGCCGCCAAGTAGACGGCCTCGACCTTCAGTGTCTCCCAGACCATGCTCACCATCGCCGCCGACCGGCGCCACCTCGGCACGCGCATTGGCATTTCCGCCGTCCTGCACAGGTGGGGCTCGGCGCTGACGCACCATTCGCACATCCACATGATTGTGCCAGGTGGCGGCATCTCGCGCGACGGCGAGCGCTGGGTGTCGTCCCGGCCCGCCTTCTTGCTGCCGGTCTCTGTGCTGGCAAAACTGTTCCGCCGGCTCTTCCTGACACGGCTGCTCGAGTTGCATGCGGCAGGCCGGCTCCACTTCTTCGGCGACAGCGCCGGCTTGAACGACAGACGCGCCTTCATCCGCCATCTGGCACCGCTCAGGAAGAAGAAGTGGGTGGTCTATGCCAAGCCGCCCTTCGCCGGTCCCGAGGCCGTGCTCGCCTGCCTGTCCCGCTACACCCACCGGGTCGCCATCTCGAACCGCCGGCTGATCTCGTTCGACGAGAGCGGCGTCACGTTCCAGTACAAGGTTTATCGCCGCGACGGCGCCGAGTGCTATCGCGCGATGACGCTGGCCGCCGGAAGCCCAGGCGGCGCAGCAACCGCCCGACCAGCTCCTGGCTGGCGGTAAAGCCGCACTCGGCCAGCGCGCGGGCGAGATGGCGCTGGCTTTTGCTGACCCACAGCAACGCCGCTTCCGGATCGCCACGGATCGCCGACTGCACCAGCTTGGCGAGCGCCTCCAGCAGCCCCGGTTC
>DASXIW010000092.1:0-1760 GCA_036497785.1 Acetobacteraceae bacterium
GAATAGACCGATTCGAAGGCGATCAGCTTGGGGGCGGCCTCGTGGGCGGCCCGCAGCAGCGCCTCCAAATGCGCCATGTCGTTGTGGCGGAAGATGTTGACGACGCCGCGGGAGCCCTTGATGCCGGCGATCATGGAGGCGTGGTTCTTGGCGTCCGAGAACACCTGCCACGGCAGATCGGGGCCATGCGGAAAGCTGTTGAGAATGGTCGACAGCGCCGCTTGGTTGGAGACGAAGCCGGAGGTGAACAGCAGCCCTGCCTGTTTGCCGTGCAGGTCGGCGAGTTCGGCTTCCAGTTCGTCATGCACCGGGCTGGTGCCGCTGATGTTGCGGGTGCCGCCGGCACCGGCGCCCATGGCCCGAGCCGCCTCGCACGCCGCGTTCACCGGAACCGGATGGCCGCCCATCGCCAGGTAGTCGTTGGAGGACCAAACGAGCACGCGCGCCCCATCCGGACGCAGGTAGTAGGGAAACTCGTCAGCCCGCTTCTGCAGCGGCGTGAACACCCGATAGCGTCCCTGGTCGCGGATCGCATCGAGGGCTTGCCGGCAATGCTCTTTGAATCCAGTCATTCCTTAGAGGCCCCTGCTTTCGCCAATTCGTTTAAGACGCAGCCAACCCTTTTCGCAATAAGACGATCGGAAGCCATTGATCCCCATCAATTGATCCGGTTCCGCGGTGGTGCCGGCGGCGCGGCCGACCATGCGCCGATTGGCCGCCTGTGCAAAGAGGCAATGAACCTGATGGACGCTCGTTAATTTTTGTCCACGGCGGCGCCGGCGCGGATCAGGCATGCCGCCGCCATGCTTTGCAACGCCCGTCACCGGTGGCATATGTCATGCTGCATTGCACTATGCGCCCCCATCAGGAGTCCGGCATGCCGTTGAGCCAACCCGCCGAACGCGAGCCTTTGCATACGCGCAGCATCGAGATCAACGGCTACCGCCGGGCCGACGGCCACTACGAGATCGAAGCGCATCTGACCGACGTGAAAAGCTTCGGGCAGACCAACTACGATCGCGGCTATATCGAGGCCGGCGACCCGGTGCATGACATGTGGCTGCGCCTGACGATCGACGAAAAGATGCATATCGTCGCGGTTGAGGCGGTCAGCGACAAGACGCCCTATGCCCAATGTCCCGCCGCTGCGCCGAATTTCTCCCGGCTGGCCGGGATGCGGATCAAGGCCGGCTTTCTGCGTGAGGCGACGCATGTCGTCGGCGGCACCGTCGGCTGCACCCATCTGCGCGAGTTGCTGCAGCAAATGGCCACCACCGCGTTCCAGACCATCAATCCCGCCAGGGCAAGGCGGGAGATGGCGGCTGAGGGCGCCTCGATCGAGCAGCGCGGCAGCGACGTATTCGACCAGCGCATCACCGAGAAATGGGGTGGCGGAAACAAGATCCTCAATACCTGCCTGGCCTATGACGCGAAGGGTCCGCTGGTAAAACGGCGCTGGCCGAAGCTTTATACCGGGTCGGATCCGCTGACCGCGGCCGCGGAGTAGCGGGCAAGCCGCCGCCGGCGCGGTAGAAACCTCGGTTCGGCGCGCCGCCGCACCGCCAACCCGGCGCGCGGCGTTAAACCTCCTCGACCTGGTCCACCCCCGGCAGCGACTTCAGCGCCTGCGCCAGGCGGGGCGTGACGTTGTAGCCGCCTGGTAGCGCGATCTCCACCTCCTGCTCGCCCTCGATGCGCGGCACCAGCGTGACGCGGCCACGTCCGCCGCTTTCGCGGCCGAGCACCTCGCGGATATGCGG
>DASXIW010000093.1:0-14157 GCA_036497785.1 Acetobacteraceae bacterium
CGCCCCCGCCGCCCCGGCCTTGCCCACCGTCACTGTGGGCAAGGCCGGGGCGTCGGGGCCGGACACGGCGGGTAGCACGATGGGCAATATGAAGATGCCGTAGCCGCAGCGCGGTCACGCTTGCCGCATTGGCATCGGCCCCTCCGGGCGTAAGGCAAGGCCTGGGGCGTCAGTCTTTCTTTGCCGCCAGCTGCGCCCGAAGTACCTCGACTTCCGCGCGCAGGCTGGCAAGTTCCTCGTTCGGGGTCGGTGTCGCCGGTGTATTTGGCGGCGTCGGGGTTTCGCCGGGCAGGAACGGGGTGAACAGGCTCATGGCGCGTTCCATCATTGCCACATTCTGCCGGCTCACTTCCTCCATGCCGAAGGGAAAGAAATTGCCCATGGTCTGTTGCATGGCCTCACGCATCTGTTCCTGCTGGCGCGCGAAGTTGGTCATCGCGTTTTCCAGATATTTGGGCACCAGGTTCTGCATGGAATCGCCGTAGAAGCCGATGATCTGGGTCAGCACGCCGCGGGTGATATCTTCGCTGGTTTTTGCGTCGTAAACCACGAAATCGCGGCCGATCCGCACCATGTCCGCGAGGGTATCGAGGGTGATGTACGAGGAGCTTTCGGTGTTGTACAGGCGGCGATTGGCGTATTTCTTGACAACGACGGGCGGCCGTTCGTTTTGTGGAACGTCGTTGTCGATGTGTTTGGCTTGCGACATCTGCCCCACCCGAGATTTATAACGTTCATTATAGCATGATGCAGTGCACCACCGAACACAATCACCTTCCCCGCGCTGCGGCCAGGAATTTAACGGTTTGCCGGCCCCTTCGGCGCGCCTATCCGCGGCACGGCATGTGTGCCATGAGGGGCAAGGATGGTCGATGACGGCGCGCATTCCACCCTCGGGATATCGTATGCCGGGCCAGGATTCGGGGGATTGGGGGAGCATGGGCCGCGACATGCAGGAGCTGGCGCGCGACTGGGTGACGCTATGGCAGAGCGAGCTGGCGGGCGGCGCGGCCGATCGCGAAATGCAGGAAACCTGGCAGCGCCTGTTGGCGCTATGGGCCGGGGCGGCCAGCGCCGTTCTGGCTGGCTCGGTGCATGGCGGAGCTGATGTTCGGCGCCCCGGGCCCCCTGCTGCGGCGCGGCCCTCGCCCGCTGCTGCTGCATCTGACGCTCGCGATGCTGAGATCGACCGCCTCGCTAAGCGCGTCGCCGAGTTGGAACGCCGCCTGGCCGCTCGGGACGACATGCGGTGACGCGATCGCGGCCATTGCCGCGGCGCTGGCTGCCCCACACGGCGATACGCCTGGTCCCGAAGTGCTGGAGATACTGGCCCGTGACCGGGCGCTGATCGCCGGCATAGCCGCCTATCGGCGCCACCCCTGGCGGCGCGAGCAGATGGATCCGTCGGCGATCTGGCGCGAGGGCGACAGCCGGCTGCTGGATTTCGGTGGCGATGGCCCGGCCATCCTGTTCGTGCCCAGCCTGGTGAACCGCGCGACGGTGCTCGACCTGACCGGAAACCGCTCGATGATGCGGTTTCTCGCAGCCCACGGCCTGCGCGTGCTGCTGTTGGATTGGGGCTGGCCGGGCGAGGTGGAGCGCGGGTTTTCCCTGACCGACTACATCGCCGGGCGGCTGGAACGGGCGTTGGCGGCAGCGGGCGGGCGCGTGATCCTGGCGGGTTATTGCATGGGCGGCCTGCTTTGCGTGGCGGCGGCGCAGCGGCGGCCGGACCTGGTATCGGCGCTCGCACTGTTGGCGACGCCGTGGGATTTCCACGCGGGCGATCCCGAGCGCGCCGCGACGCTGGCGGCGCTGCTGCCGCTGCTGGAGCCGGCCATGGCCTTCGCCGGGACGCTGCCGGTGGACGCGCTGCAAATCCTGTTCGCCCTGCTGGACCCGGACGGCATCGCCGCGAAATACCGTGCCTTCGCCGGGTTGGATCAGGCGGCCGAGCAGGCTTGCCGCTTCGTCGAGCTGGAGGATTGGCTGAATGACGGCGTGCCACTGGCGGCCCCCGTGGCGCGGGATTGCCTGAGCGGCTGGTATGGCAAGAACAGCCCTGCAAAGGGGGCGTGGCGGGTGGCGGGACTGCCGGTGGATCCCTCGGTGCTCGGCATGCCGAGCTTCGTCGCGGTGCCGGCGCGGGACCGGATCGTCCCGCCGGAAAGCGCGCAACCCTTGGCAGCCATGATCCCGGGCGCGGTGTTGCACCGGCCTGCGGCGGGCCATATCGGCATGGCCGCGGGGGCGCGGGCCGAACGCGCTCTGTGGCGCCCTTTGCTGGACTGGGCGCGCGGGCTGTGAGCGGGGCTTCGCGCCGAGCTTTGAGGCTTGGCGCGGACAGGCTAGGATTATTTCCGGATCAGGTTCTGATCGTTCGACCGGCCGGGACGACAACGTAAAGCGGGCATCGACCCGCAGGGAGATTGCCAGAATGGAAGACATCGTGATCGTCGCCGCCGCGCGCACGCCGGTTGGCAGTTTCAACGGGGCTTTCGGCACGCTGCCCGCGCATACGCTGGGCACAGCCGCCATCCAGGCCGCCATCGCCCGCGCCAAGCTGGAACCCGGCGAGATCGACGAGGTAATCCTCGGCCAGGTGCTGACCGCCGCGCAGGGCCAGAATCCGGCGCGCCAGGCCGCCCGCAACGCCGGCGTGCCCGATGCCACGACGGCCTTCGGCATCAATCAGGTGTGCGGCTCGGGCCTGCGGGCGGTGGCGCTGGCCGCCCAGCAGATCCGCACCGGCGAGAGCGATATCGTGATCGCCGGCGGGCAGGAGAGCATGATCCAGTCCACCCATGCCGCCTATCTGCGCGGCGGCGTGAAGATGGGCGAGATGTCCTTCATAGACACCATGATCAAGGACGGGCTGTGGGACGCCTTTAATGGCTATCACATGGGTGTCACCGCCGAGAACGTGGCCACGGCGTTCCAGATCACGCGCGAGGCGCAGGATGAATTCGCCGTGGCCAGCCAGCACAAGGCCAGTGCCGCGCAGAAAGCCGGGCGCTTCAAGGACGAGATCACCCCGATCACCATCAAGGGCCGCAAGGGCGACACGGTGGTGGATCAGGACGAATATATCCGCCACGATGCCTCGCTCGATCTGATGGCCAAGCTCCGCCCGGCCTTCAACAAGGACGGCACGGTCACCGCCGGCAATGCCAGCGGGTTGAATGACGGCGCCGCCGCCCTGGTGGTGATGTCCGCCGCCGAGGCGCAGAAGCGCGGCCTGACGCCGCTGGCGCGGATCGCTTCTTTCGCGACGGCGGGTGTGGATCCGGCGGTGATGGGCACCGGCCCCATCCCGGCCAGCCGCAAGGCGCTGCAGCGTGCCGGCTGGAAGATCGAGGACCTTGACCTGATCGAGGCGAACGAGGCGTTCGCCGCCCAGGGCTGTGCAGTGAACAAGGATATGGGCTGGGATCCCGCCCGCGTGAATGTGAACGGCGGCGCGATTGCGATTGGCCATCCGATCGGCGCTTCGGGCGCGCGCATCCTGACGACGCTGCTGCATGAGATGGGCAAGCGGGGTGCCAAAAAGGGCATCGCCACGTTGTGCATCGGCGGGGGGATGGGTGTGGCGATGTGCGTGGAGAGGTGACGGCGCGCGCCGCCGCCTGGATTGCTAAGGGTTGTCAATGCTTTGCTGCCGCTGGCGGGAAGCAAGTGGCTTTCCTTTCGAAAGCTTGACTGGGGCCAGGGCAGCGCCCTGGCCTGTTGTCCGGCAGGTCCCGCATAGATGTAGGCCTTGCCTTAATACGCCCCCGAAAGCATCCCTGTTGCGCCGCAACGTGTTGCGCCCCCCCGAGGCGCATGCTAGAGGCGCGACGCCAGCCAGCCAGTCGGGCTGGCGAACGAAATTCGCCGTGCCCGAAGCGCGGCGCAGGAAATGGGAAACGTGGCCTTGGCGTCTGGCGGCAATGTGATTTCGACGGGCGGTGGGGCAGCAGGACGGTACGCGGCCGCTCTGTATGCGCTTGCGGATGACACGCAGGCGCTGGATTCGGTGGTGGATCAGATGGATGCGCTGGGGCGCCTGATCGACGAAAGCCCGATTCTGCGGCGGCTGCTCGATTCGCCGCTGATCGACGTGGTTGCCGCGCAGAAGGCTGCCCAGGCGGTGCTGACCGAGCAGGGCTTCAGCAAGATCATCCGGGATTTCGTGGGTGTGGTGACAGCCAATCGCCGTCTGCCCGCATTGCGCAGTATGGTGACGGCCTTCGCGGCGCTGGTCGCTGAGAAGCGCGGGGTGGTGGTGGCGCAGGTCGAAACGGCGCATCCGATGTCGGATGTCCAGGAACAGCAATTGCGGGCCCGGCTGATCGAGGCCGGCTACGGCAATGTGAATATCGTGAAGCGGGTCGACGCGACCCTGTTGGGCGGCATGGTCGTGAAGATCGGGGCCCGCCTATATGACACCAGTCTGAAATCCCGGCTGCAGCGACTGCAGTACGCCATGAAGGGAGCTGCCTGATATGGAGATCCGCCCCGCGGAGATCTCGGAGATTCTCAAGAAGCAGATCGCTTCTTTCGATACCGAGGCCAATGTCGCTGAAACCGGCCAGGTGCTGAGCGTGGGTGACGGTATTGCCCGCATCTTCGGTCTGCAGAACGTGATGGCCGGCGAGCTGGTGGAGTTCCCCAGCGCCGGGCTGAAGGGCATGGCGCTGAACCTCGAGACCGACAACGTCGGCGTGGTAATCTTCGGCGACGACCGCCAGATCCGTGAGGGCGACACGGTCAGCCGGACCGGCACCATCGTGGACGTGCCGGTGGGCCGCGGGCTGCTGGGCCGCGTGGTGGACGGGCTGGGCAACCCGATCGATGGCAAGGGCCCGATCGTGGCCGAACGCCGCGCCCGCGTCGAGGTGAAGGCGCCCGGCATCATTCCCCGCAAATCGGTGCATGAGCCGATGCAGACCGGGATCAAGGCGATCGACGCCCTGATCCCGATCGGACGCGGCCAGCGCGAGCTGATCATCGGCGATCGCCAGACCGGCAAGACCGCGGTGATCGTCGACACGATCATCAACCAGAAGGGCATCAACGCCGGTAGCGACGAGAGCAAGAAGCTCTATTGCATCTATGTCGCCGTTGGCCAGAAGCGTTCCACCGTGGCGCAGCTGGTGCGCACGCTGGAGGAGCAGGGCGCGATGGAGTATTCCATCGTTGTCGCCGCCACCGCCTCCGACCCCGCGCCGATGCAGTTCCTGGCACCCTATACCGGCTGCACCATGGGCGAGTTCTTCCGCGACAGCGGTGCGCATGCGGTGATCTTCTACGACGACCTTTCCAAGCAGGCTGTCGCCTATCGCCAGATGTCGCTGCTCCTGCGCCGCCCGCCGGGCCGCGAAGCCTATCCGGGCGACGTGTTCTATCTGCATTCGCGCCTGCTGGAGCGCGCCGCGAAGATGTCCGACGCGCATGGCGCGGGCAGCCTGACGGCGCTGCCGGTCATCGAGACGCAGGCCGGCGACGTGTCCGCCTATATCCCGACCAACGTGATCTCGATCACGGACGGGCAGATCTTCCTGGAGACCGAGCTGTTCTTCAAGGGCATCCGTCCGGCCGTGAACGTGGGCATTTCGGTGTCTCGCGTGGGTTCGGCGGCGCAGGTGAAGGCGATGAAGCAGGTGGCCGGACGCATCAAGCTGGAGCTGGCCCAGTATCGCGAAATGGCCGCCTTCGCCCAGTTCGCGTCCGATCTGGATGCTTCCACCCAGAAGCTGCTGGCCCGCGGCGCGCGGCTGACGGAACTGTTGAAGCAGCCGCAGTTCAAGCCGGTTCCGATGGAGGAGCAGGTGTTGGGGCTGTTCGCCGGCGTGCGCGGCTATCTGGACGGTATCGAGATCGGCAAGATCGGCGCGTTCGAGCGGCAGATGCTGAGCGAGCTGCATGCGCGTGAGCCCGGCATTGTTGCTGCGGTGCGTGACGACCGGGAGATCAAGCCGGAGACCGAGAAGAAGCTGGTCGCCTTTCTGGACAAATTCACGACGTCCTTCGCCTGATACCGGACCAATAGCGCATGCCCAGCTTGAAGGACCTTCGGCTTCGCATAAACAGCGTGAAGTCGACCCAGAAGATCACGAGCGCCATGAAGATGGTGGCGGCGTCGAAGCTGCGTCGCGCTCAGACGCAGGCCGAGGCCGCGAGGCCGTATGCCCAGCGCATGGAGCGGATGCTGGTGGCGCTGGCGGCGAGCGTGGCGGGCAGCCCGACGGCGCCGAAGATCCTGGCGGGAACCGGGGCGGACAAGGTGCATCTGCTCATCCCCGTTACCGCCGAACGCGGCTTGGCCGGCGGCTTCAACTCCAATATTGGACGCATGACGCGCACGCTGGCGCAGCGGCTGGAGGGTGAGGGCAAGACGGTCAAGATCCTGCCCGTGGGGCGCAAGGGACGCGACTTTCTGAAGCGCGAGATGAGCGCCAACATCGTCGGCGATATCAGCTATGCCGGGCGCAAGAGCATCGGTTTCGCGGATGCCGAGGATGTGGCGCGTCGCGTGACCGACATGCTCATGGCTGGCGAATTCGATGTGTGCACCATCATCTATAACAACTTCCGCTCGGTGATGTCGCAGGTGCCCACCGAAATGCAGCTGATCCCCTTGCCGATGCCCGACGCCAGGGAAGCCGAGGCGACCGGCCCGAAGGCGACCTACGAGTTCGAGCCGGACGAGGAGACGTTGCTGGCCCGGCTGCTGCCGCAGAACCTCGCCATCCAGATCTACCGTGCGCTGCTGGAAAGTTCGGCCGGGTTCTACGCGGCGCAGATGACCGCCATGGACAACGCCACGCGCAACGCTGGCGACATGATCAAGCGGCTCACCCAGAACTACAATCGGGCCCGCCAGGCCAACATCACCAGGGAACTGATCGAGATCATCTCGGGCGCCGAAGCGCTATGACGGTCGCGACAATGCAGTGGAGCATCTGATGGCAAGCAACAATGTCGGGCGCGTAACCCAGGTTCTGGGCGCCGTGGTGGACGTGCAGTTCGACGGTGAGCTGCCCTTCATCCAGAACGCGTTGGAGGCGCAACTGGGCGGCCACAAGCTGGTGTTGGAAGTGGCGCAGGAGTTGGGCGAGAAGACCGTGCGCTGCATCGCCATGGATGGCACGGATGGCATGGTGCGCGGCCTGGAAGTGACCGATACCGGCGCGCCGATCAGCGTACCCGTGGGCCCCGAGACGCTAGGCCGCATCCTGAACGTGATCGGCGAGCCAATCGACGAGCGCGGCCCGGTCAATGCCAAGATGCGTTATCCCATCCATCGCGACGCCCCCGCGTTCGAGGAGCAGGCGACCTCGGCCGAGGTGCTCGTCACCGGCATCAAGGTGGTGGATCTGCTGGCGCCGTATCTGAAGGGCGGCAAGGTCGGTCTGTTCGGCGGCGCCGGCGTGGGCAAGACTGTGCTGATTCAGGAGCTGATCAACAACATCGCCAAGGCGCATGGCGGCGTGTCCGTGTTCGCAGGCGTGGGCGAGCGAACCCGCGAGGGCAACGACCTGTATCATGAAATGGTCGATGCCGGCGTGATCAAGTTGGGCGAGAACGGCAGCACCGAAGGCTCCAAGGTGGCGCTGGTTTACGGCCAGATGAACGAGCCACCCGGAGCCCGCGCGCGCGTGGCGCTGTCCGGCCTGTCGCTGGCGGAATATTTCCGCGACGAGGAAGGCCAGGACGTGCTGTTCTTCGTCGACAACATCTTCCGCTTCACCCAGGCGGGCTCGGAAGTGTCGGCGTTGCTTGGTCGTATTCCTTCTGCCGTGGGCTATCAGCCGACGCTGGCGACGGATATGGGCGCGCTGCAGGAGCGCATCACCTCGACGAACAAAGGATCGATCACCTCGGTGCAGGCCATCTACGTGCCGGCCGACGACCTGACCGACCCGGCGCCAGCCACCTCGTTCGCCCATCTGGACGCGACCACCGTGCTGTCGCGCTCGATCGCCGAGCTGGGGATCTATCCTGCCGTGGACCCGCTCGACTCCACCTCGCGCTCGCTCGATCCGCGGATCGTCGGCGAGGAGCATTATCTGGTGGCGCGCGAAGTGCAGAGGATCCTGCAGACCTATAAATCGCTGCAGGATATCATTGCCATCCTGGGCATGGACGAGCTGTCCGAAGAGGACAAGCTGGTGGTGGCCCGGGCCCGCAAGATCCAGCGCTTCCTGTCGCAGCCCTTCCATGTGGCCGAGGTGTTCACCGGCTTCCCCGGCGTGTTCGTGCCCATCGCCGACACGGTGCGCAGCTTCAAGGCGATCTGTGCCGGCGAATACGACCACCTGCCCGAGGCCGCCTTCTACATGGTCGGCACCATCGAGGAAGCCGTGAAGAAGGCCGACTCCATGAAGACCGCGGCCTGAGGGGTCGGAAAGGACGCATGCGATGCTGGTCGATCTGGAGATCGTAACGCCCGAGCGGCTGCTGATGTCGCGCCCGATCGATATGGTGGTGATTCCGGCTGCCGAGGGTGAAATGGGGGTGCTTTTTGGGCATTCCCCCATGATCGTGCTGCTGCGCGGGGGCGAGATCAGGCTGTACGAGAACAGCCAGGTGGTCGAGCGGCTGTTCGTGTCGGGCGGGTTCGCCGAGGTGACGCCGCAGCGCGTGACCGTGCTGGCCAATGATGCGACGCCGGTCGCCGAATTGTCCCGGACGGATGGCCAGCGCCGGCTGGCGGCGGCCGAGGCCGAGTATGCCGGTGCCGACAAGACGGACATGTCGGCCCTGGACGCAGCGATGGACCATCTGCAATCCGCGCGTGCCCAGCTCGAGTTGGGCGGGGCCGCGTAGCCGGGACGTCTGGGGCCGGCGCGCCCCAGAGCCTTGAATTTTCATGATGGCTGGCCGAAATTGACCGCCGACGGAACGCGCCCACGGCGCAAGACGTTGTGCAGCGGCTTTCGTCCGGTGCGAACCGGCCATCCCGGCTCGGATCGTCGCCGGCCATCACGATCGAGACTCGTCGGACATGAAGCACTGGAAGATTGACGAGGTCGGCTGGGATCGGTTCGATCCCGCGAAGACGGATCCAGCCCTTGTGCCGCTGGTCAAGGCCGCCGCGATGGTTGAGCGCAACGGTACGGATTACGCCATCTACCTCAACAACGTATTCGGCGACGATCCCGATTTCCGCGAGGCCGTCGATAACTGGGCGGTCGAGGAGGTGCAGCATGGCGATGCGCTGGGGCGCTGGGCGATGCTGGCCGACCCAGGCTGGGATTTCCAGGCCGCATTCGCACGTTACAAGGCCGGGTACCAACTCCCGCTCGAAGCCACGGATTCGGTGCGGGGCTCGCGCACCGGCGAGCTTATCGCCCGCTGCATGGTGGAGACAGGGACCTCCAGCTATTACACGGCCTTGGCCGATAGCACGGACGAACCGGTGCTGCGACAGGTTTGCCAGCTGATCGCGGCAGACGAGTACCGTCATTTCAAGCTGTTCTACGACCATATGCGCCGCTATCTCGGCCGCGAGAAGATTTCGTTCCTGCGGCGGCTGCGCATTGCCGCCGGGCGCATCACCGAGAGCGAGGATGACGAGCTGGCCTTCGCCTATCATTGCAGCAATGAGGGCCTGGACCAGACCTACGACCACCGGCGCTGCATCGCGGCCTATATGGGCAAGGCGATGTCCATGTACCGTTTCCGCCATATCGAGCGCAGCATTGGCATGGTGCTCAAATCGGTCGGGTTGCGGCCACGCGGAAGGCTTTCCGATGGTCTGGCAAAGCTGGCCTGGCGGCTCATGCAACAGCGACGCCGCAAGATGCTCGCCGTCGCTGCCCGCCAGCCTGCGGCAAATTTCCACCCGGGCTCCGCCAGAGCCTAGAGCCGTATTGCTCTAATCCGCCTTGATCTCCTCTAGTCGATATCCCTGCGCAAACAGCAGGGCGCGAAGATTGCCATGCCGCACCTGTGCGCGAGCCTCGGCAGCCACGATGGGCTTCGCCCGGAAGGCCATGCCGAGCCCGGCCTCGCGGATCATGGCGAGGTCGTTGGCCCCGTCGCCCACGGCCAGCGTGGCCGAGATTTGCAGGTTTCGCGCCGCGGCGAGTTCCCGCAGGGTGGCGAGCTTGGCGTCGCGGTCGAGGATCGGTTCGCCGACTTCACCGGTGAGGGCGGCGCCGTCATCCAGCAGCGTGTTGGCGCGGTGTATATCGAAGCCAAGTTGGGCGGCAACGCGGCTGGTGAAATAGGTGAAGCCGCCGGAAACAAGTGCCGTCGTTGCGTTATGCGCCCGCATGGTGGCAACGAGCTCGCGCGCCCCGGGCGTGAGCTGCGTGCGCCGCCAGGTCTTTTCCAAGGCGTCGAGGGGCAGGCCTTTCAGCATGCCAACGCGTTCGCGCAGCGCTTCCGAAAAATCCAGTTCGCCGTTCATGCTACGTTTGGTGATGGCGGCGATCTGGTCTTTCAGCCCTGCATAGGCGGCGAGTTCGTCCAGTGTTTCGCTGGTGACAATGGTGCTGTCCATGTCGGCCACCAGCAAGCCCTTGCGCCGGTTGCGTGCCTTGGTGGCGATGGTGTCCACGGGGGCGTCGCCGAGCGCCTCCGCAAGCGTGGCCTGAGTGGGGATGGTCTTGCAGGGAATGTCCGCGGCCTCGCCGGGGGAGAGGATCCTCGGCGGACCGCCCTGGATGGCGCCGCACACGCGGGCGATGATGGCGTCGGAAAGGGTGGTGGCGGTGCGATCGGCAACCAGGGTGATGACATGGGTCATGCGTGGCGTATGCGAGCAATCCGGCTGGTGGGCAAGCTGTGGCGCAGTCGTCTGAGCTGCCGCATGCGCTGATCGTCGCGGGGCCGACTTGCAGCGGCAAATCGGCGCTTGCGCTGGGCGTGGCGATGCGGCTGGGCGGCGTGGTGATCAACGCGGATTCCATGCAGCTCTATAGCGAGTTGCGGGTGGTGACGGCACGGCCAAGCCCGGCGGACGAAGCGATGGCCCCGCATGTGCTGTATGGCGTGCGCGCGGCGGCCGAGGCGGGTAGCGTGGCCTGGTGGCGTGCCGCGGCGCTGGAAGCGATGGAAGCGGCGAGGGCGGCGGGACGGTTGCCGATTCTGTGCGGCGGCACAGGGATGTATTTCGCCGCCCTGCGCGAGGGCATCGCCGATATTCCGCCGGTGGATGAAGCGGTGCGGGCCGAGGCACGGTCACTGCTGGCCGAACACGGGTCGGCCTGGCTGCATGCCACGTTGGCGCGGGTGGACCCGGATACGGCCGGAAGATTGCGACCCTCCGATGGCCAGCGCTTGGCGCGGGCGTGGGAGGTTTGGCGCGGAACGGGCCTGGGACTTGCGGCGTGGCAGGCGCGGGGCTCGGCGCCGGCGCCGTGGCGATTTTCCGCTGTGTTGCTCGATCCGCCGCGTCCGGCGCTGCGTGCGGCGATTGCCGCGCGCTTCGCTGGCATGGTGCGGGCTGGTGCGCTTGAGGAGGTTCGGGCGCTGATGGCGCTCAAGCTGGATCCCGCCCTGCCGGCGATGCGCGCGCATGGTGTGCCGGAACTGGCCGCTCATCTGCGCGCCGAAATCACCATCGAGGAGGCCATGCGACGGGCGGAGCAGGCGACGGGGCAGTACACCAAGCGGCAAGCCACCTGGTTTCGCCACCATGCATTGGCTGATCCCGTGCGAACGCATATGATCCATGCGCGAATAGCGGATCCAGAGCAATTTTCGGAATGCGAACCGGGCGAGGTTTTTTCTTTTATTCAAAACATGGGTTGACGCGGCCGGTGAGGGCGCACAATTTGCGGTGCATTATGACCGACACATCATCCATCGCCGCGATCCCGTCCGATACGAAGCCGACCGACCCGATGCAGGCGGGGGCGGAGGTTCTTCTGCGCGCGCTCAAGGATCAGGGCGTCGAGGTGATCTTCGGTTACCCTGGCGGTGCAGTGCTGCCGATCTACGACGCGATCTTCCAGCAGAACGCCATCCGTCACGTCCTCGTGCGCCATGAGCAGGCCGCGGTGCATGCCGCCGAGGGCTATGCGCGCAGCACGGGGCGCGTCGGTGTGGTCCTGGTCACCAGCGGCCCCGGCGCCACCAACGCGGTGACGGGGCTGGTGGATGCGCTGATGGACAGCATTCCCGTGGTCTGCCTCACGGGCCAGGTGCCCACTCACCTGATCGGCAACGACGCCTTCCAGGAAGCGGACACCACCGGCATCACCCGTCCGGCGACCAAACATAATTATCTGGTCAAGAAGGCCGGCGACCTGGCCCGCGTGGTCCACGAAGCCTTCTACGTGGCGCGCAGCGGGCGGCCCGGCCCGGTGGTGATCGATCTGCCCAAGGACATTTTGATCGGCCAGGCGCCTTACGAGGCACCGCCGTCCCTGCCCCATCGCAGCTATCGCCCGCAGAGCGAGCCGGACCCGCGCCAGATCGCCAAGGCCGTGGCGATGCTGAAATCCGCCAAGCGGCCAATGATCTATACCGGCGGCGGCGTGATTAATTCCGGCGACGCGGCCTCCGCGGCGCTGGTTGCCTTCGTGCGCAAGACCGGGTTTCCCTGCACGAGCACGCTGATGGGCCTGGGCGCTTACCCGTCCAACGATCCGCAGTTCCTGGGCATGCTGGGTATGCATGGTACCTACGAAGCCAATCTCGCCATGCATGGCTGTGATGTGCTTCTGAATGTCGGCGCGCGATTCGACGATCGGGTCACCGGGCGGCTGAATGCGTTCAGCCCGGACTCGCTGAAGATCCATATCGATATCGACTCATCCAGCATCAACAAGAATGTCCATGTGGACGTGCCGGTGGTGGCCGATGCCGGCAGCGCTCTCCAAGCGATGCTGGCCGGTTGGGACGCTGATTCCACGGTGCCGGATCGCGCCGCCCTGGCCACATGGTGGAAGCAGATCGACGCCTGGCGCGGGGTTGATTGTCTGAAATTCACTCAGGACATGACCAAGGGCGCGATCATCAAGCCGCAACACGCGGTGCAGCGCCTGTACGACATCACCCGCGAACTGTCCGCCCAGTCCGGCGCCAAGGACGTGTTCATCACCACGGAAGTCGGCCAGCACCAGATGTGGGCAGCGCAGTATTTCCGCTTCGACCGCCCCAATCGCTGGATGACCAGCGGCGGCCTGGGCACCATGGGCTACGGCCTGCCGGCCGCCATGGGCGTGCAGATCGCCCATCCGGACGCGCTGGTGATCGACATCGCCGGCGAGGCCAGCATCCTGATGAACATCCAGGAAATGGCCACGCTCGCCCAGTACCGGCTGCCGGTGAAGGTGTTCATCCTGAACAACCAGTATATGGGCATGGTGCGCCAGTGGCAGGAATTGCTGCATGGCTCGCGCTATTCCGAAAGTTACTCCGAGGCGCTGCCGGATTTCGTGAAGCTGGCCGATGCCTTCCACGGCGTGGGCATGCGCGCGACCAGCGTGGACCAGCTGGACGACGTGATCCGCGAAATGATCGCCTGCCCGCACGCGGTGATCGCCGACATCGCCGTGGATCAGACCGAGAATTGCTTCCCGATGATCCCCAGCGGGGCCGCGCATAACGAAATGATCCTGAGCGCCGAGCATGGCGGCAGCCTGAAATCGGGCGGCGCCGCCGGGCTGACGGATGAGGGGCTTGTCTTGGTCTGACGCACCCGACCCGGTCCGTCCCTCCCCGCCCCCCTCAGCAGCAAGCGAATTCGCCATGCCAACGCCTATCGACACCACATTGCGATCCGCGACCATTTCCGTCCTGGTCGAGAACGAGGCCGGCGTGCTGGCCCGCGTCATCGGCCTGTTCTCCGGCCGAGGCTATAATATCGACAGCCTGACCGTCGCCCCCGTGGATGACGGCCGCAACCGCAGCCGCATCAACATCGTCACCTCGGGCACCGACATGGTGATCGAACAAATCAAGGCGCAGCTCGACCGCCTGGTGCCGGTCCACCGCGTGGCCGACCTCACCCAGGAAGGACCCCACATCGCCCGTGAAATGGCGCTGATCAAAGTGGTCGGCACCGGCAACGCCCGCGCCGAAGCCCTCCGCCTCTCCGACGCCTTCCGCGCCCGCGTGGTGGACGCCACCATCGAAAGCTTTGTCTTCGAAATGACCGGCAGCACGGACAAACTCGACGCCTTCGTCGAACTGATGCGCCCCCTCGGCCTCGCCGAA
>DASXIW010000094.1:0-2345 GCA_036497785.1 Acetobacteraceae bacterium
CGTTTGGGCATGCGCAGTCACTGGACCCCGGCCTTCGCCGGGGTGACGGGGAAAAGGCCGGAGATAGGGGGTGCGTGCGAGGCGTGCTGCACAGCCGCTTGGGCATGAGTAGTCACTGGACCCCGGCCTTCGCCGGGGTGACGATAGTGCGCGTGTTTCTGAATTTTTTCCTGCGAATTGTCTTGACTCCTACGGATGCATTGGGTATTATGTGAGTCAGATATTCACTACGGAAGGAAAAAATGTTCACCGACGCCGCCCTCACCCTGGCCGATCAGCTGGTCCGCATGGTCGAGCTGTTCTGCGCCACCATGGCGGCGGAGGCGTGCAAGCGGCGGGTGGCGGAAATCTCCGTGCCGCTGTGGAACCGGGTGCGCAAGCTGGAGCGGCGGTTCGCCGCCCTCTATGCGATGTGGAAGGCGGGGACGCTGCCGAAGGTCAGGGCACGCCGCCACACCTCGCCGCGGGGCGGAGCGCGGCCGGCTGGGGTGCTGCCGCGGGGGGTGCGGTGGATGGAGCGGCTGCTGCCGCTGAGCGCGGGGACGCTGCGGTGCATGCTGGCGCCGCTGCTGGACAACCACCCGGAGGCGCGGGCGTTCGTGGCGGAGGTGCCGCAGGCCGGGCGGGTGCTGCGGCCGCTGTGCCGGCTGGTGTGGCTGAAGGTGCCGGACTACCTGGCGCTGCCGAAGCGCAAGCGAGGCTCCTCACCCCGGCCCTCTCCTCAGGGAGGAGAGCGACTGTCTTGGGTGTCAAGCGCGATCTGACAATTTTATGGTCTCGCGCGCGCAAAGGCCGCGTCAAGGCTGGCGCTGACGCGCCACCGCCTTCGGCGGCTGCGGCCTTGACCCGTCCTTCGCGGCGCGAAGATGGCATCCGGTCAGATCGACGGTTGGACATGCTTGGCCTCGTTCCAGGGTTCGCCGCCTCGTAAGAGGGCATTGAGCACCACCAGCAACTTGCGAGCGACCGCGATCAGGGCGACCATCTTCGGCTTTCCGCTTGCCAGCAGCCGCTTATAAAAATCGGCGAAGACCCGGTTGTGCCGCGCCGCAACCATCGCCCCCATGAACAGGCCCGAGCGCACACTGCCGCGCCCGCCGCCGGTGAAACTCTTGCCGTGCCACTTGCCCGACTGCCGCGTCCACGGCGCCAGGCCGCAAAGCGCGGCAATACCGCGACGATCGAGCGTTCCCAGTTCCGGTAGTTCGGCTATCAGTTGAGCTGATATCTTCGGTCCTACCCCCGGAACGCTCTGCAGCAGCGCCTGTTTGCTGCGCCATTCCGCGGAAGCCTGAACCGCCTGATCGATCTCATCGTCGACATCCGCAAGCTCGCGCTCCAGCGCTTTGATCAGACGCTGGCAGCTGCGCGCCAGCCTGCGGCTCGCCGCGCGCTGCTCGCGTACCCGTTCGGCGCCCAGCATCTCCACAATCTGCCGTCGCCGCGCCACCAGATCAGCCAGCCCACGCGTCTGCTCGTCGGGCAACGGCCGCACCACCGGCTTGGTCGCCTCGGCAAAACGTGCAATCACCGCGGAGTCGATCGCGTCGGTCTTCGCGCGCCGGCCAACCGCCGAGGCAAAGTCGCGCACGCGCGCCGGGTTCACCACCACGATCGGCAACCCTGCCGCATCAAGCTCGGCCGCCACCACCCGCTCGAAGCCGCCGGTCGCCTCGAGGGCGATCACCCGTGGCTGCCGCGCGCACAGCCACTTCACCAGTTCGTCGATACCTGCGGCGTTGCGCGATACGCGTAGCGCCTCGCCCTCCGGCAGCACATGCACATCCAGCGCCGCCTTCGAGACGTCGATCCCAACATATCTCTCCATCGCATCCCGACCTTGCAAAAACGGGCTCGCCAGGCGGCCCAAGCGACTGTCCGGGTTCAATGGAACAACGGATGGGCGCCCACGCTCTCCTACGGGCTTCGACTCCCTCAGGGAAATCGGGATCCCATCCGCTACCGCACCTCTCTCTTTAGCCGATCCGGCAGCGTCCAAGTTACAAGGGAGAAGGAAGGCGGCGGCGGACGGCGCGGGAGGTGGCGCGGGCGGCGATCGAGCGGGCGGAGCGGACCGGGAAGCCGGTCGATCCACGGAAAATGGGCGCGGTGGCGTACGGGTACGTGCTGCACTGGCCGCGCGATGACAACTGCCCGCCGCCGGAGATCGGGTATGGAGGGCGAACGTTCACCCCGCTGCCGAAGGACTATGTGCGGCCGAAGGACGAGGCGTGCGATGGCTGAATCGCGGGGAAGGACGTCAGGCGGGCGGCAGGGCGAGGCGGGCGGGGACGCCCCATCTGACGCGGCCGGGCGTGTGGCAGGCGGGACAGAGTGCAAGCCAG
>DASXIW010000095.1:0-2117 GCA_036497785.1 Acetobacteraceae bacterium
CGATCGACCGGGCGGAGGTCCCGGTGATCATCGATTGCGGCGCCAATATCGGTATCGCATCGATCTGGTATGCGCAGCGCTATCCCCGCGCCAGGATCATCGCAGTCGAACCCGAACCGGAGAACTTCCGCATCCTCACCATGAATGCGGCGAACTTCCCCAACATCACCGTTGTCCAGGGCGGCATCTCCGACCGCCAGACCCGGCTGTCGCTGAGCAATGTGGGCGACGCGCCCTGGGCGTGGGAGACCAAGGAAAGCAACGAGACAGGGGAGATCGCGACCTTCACCATTCCGGGGCTGCTCGACACGGTGCCGAACGGCCGGCCGCTGATCGTCAAGATCGACATCGAGGGGTTCGAGGTGGCGTTGTTTCGCTCGAACCTTGATTGGCCCCGGGAAATCCCGCTGATCGTATTCGAATCGCATGATCGACTGTTCGCCTGGCGAGGGACCTTTCATGCCATCGCTGCCGCTCTGGTCGGCACGCCCCGAGACTACATTCAGAAGGGCGAAAATACCTTCGCCTATTCCCACACCCTGGCGCCGACTTCACCGCTCAGCCCATCGCCCTGAAATCGAAAGTAAGATTGGCCGTTGTCGCGGGGCCGCCAGGGGCCGGCAGTCCTTGAGGTTCGGTATAAGAAAGTCCGCTTCTCGATTGGAATCACGACACTATTGCTCTATTAGACACGGTCGCGATGCCGCGCTCCGCCCCGACCGTTCCCCGATTCGAGCCGCCGTCGAAAGCGGCAGGCCGCCTCAAGATCGTTGCCCCGGCATCACCGGCAGAGCGGTCTTGGCGGCGGCGAGCGACGTACTGGCTGCTGCGCTGGGGGTTCATCGCCTCGGTCTGGTTGGCCCTGGCGGCTTCAGTGACACTCGTGTGGTTCTGTCGCGACATCCCGCGCCCCGAGTCAGCGTTGGACGCGGTGCGCCGGCCCAGCCTGACGCTGGAGGATCGCTCCGGTCATGTCATCGCCACGTTTGGAGACCTGGTGGGTGAAAAGCTGCATCTGACCGATGTTCCGCCGTCACTGCCCGCCGCAGTGGTGGCCGTGGAGGACCGCCGATTCTACCGCCATTTCGGCCTCGACCCCGTCGGCCTGCTGCGCGCCGCGTGGGTCAACGCAACGGCCGGGCGCGTGGTGCAGGGCGGATCCACAATCACCCAACAAGTGGCGAAGACGCTGTTTCTGACCAATGCGCGCACCATCAAACGCAAAGTCCAGGAAGTGCTGCTGACGCTGTGGCTGGAACGCCATTTCAGCAAGCGGGAAATTCTCGAGATCTATCTGAACCGGGTCTACCTAGGGTCCGGCGCCTGGGGGATGGATGCCGCCGCGAGACTGTATTTCGGCGTCCCCGCTCGGCGGGTCAGTCTGGCCCAGGCAGCCGTGCTCGCCGGGTTGCCGCGCGCGCCGTCGCGTTTCAATCCGCGCGCCAACCCCGCCGCCGCGCTCGCCCGTGGACAGGAGGTGCTAGCGGCGCTGGCAGCAATCGGCGCGATCACCACAGAGCAGGCGCAGGCAGCCGCGGCGCAGATTGCTTTCGTGCCCAGCCCAACCGCCCCCGGATGGTTTGCCGATTGGGTCGCCGACCAGTCGCAGGCGCTACTGGCACCCGATACCGACGCCGTTCTGCGCACCACCCTGGACAACCGGACCCAGGCAGTGGCGGAGACCCGGCTTGCGGCCATTCTCGACGGACCGGGTGCGGCGGCGAATGCGGGACAGGGCGCGGTGGTGATCATCGATGCGGCCTCCGGCGCGGTGCGGGCGATGGTGGGCGGGCGCAATTTCCGCAATAGTCCGTTCAACCGCGCCGTCCTGGCGCGACGCCAGCCGGGATCGGCGTTCAAGCCGTTTGTCTGGCTGACGGCACTGGAAAGCGGCATGACGCCCGACGACACGGTGCTGGATAGCCCGATCCGAATCGGCACCTGGAGTCCGATCAACTTTGAACACCGCTACGCCGGCGAGGTCACCCTGGAGGAGGCGCTGGCGCAGTCCATCAACACCGCCTCGGTGCGCCTGCTGCTTCGCTCCGGTGGCGCCAAGGCCGTCGCCGCCACCGCCGCCCGTCTCGGCATCGCCGACAAACTGCCCAACGATGCTT
>DASXIW010000096.1:0-4142 GCA_036497785.1 Acetobacteraceae bacterium
CATTCGCTGACCCGATCAAGGGGCCGTTGCGGCGCGCGAAAACCGCCGCGGGACGGAAGCGCAACGTAGAGCTTCGCCGGGCTCGGCGCGCTGCCGAAGCTGCTGCACGCACCACCCCGGCGGCGGCGTGATGGGCGCGCCGCGTCACAGCCCGGCCGAGATCGCCAAGGCGCAGGCCACAGTCGCGCTCATCCAGCGCAAGGTGGACAAGCTGCTGCTGCCACTGGCGCGCGAGATGCAGATCATGCGCTGGGCGCCGGACTACCGGGAGATCCTGTGGGTAGCGGTAATGCTGGAGGCGCAGAAGCGTGCCGCCGAGGCTCATGCACTGATCGCCGACAGGTCCGAAGCATGACCGCCCGCCCCACCCCAAGGGGCCATTGCGCGCACACCGTTCCGCATCGGCACCGTGGCCTGCGCGCACGCGGGTATCACCAACGGGTGTGTGATGGGGGGCGGGCATGATCGCTGCCATCGTCATCGCCGCCTGGGCGCTGGCCATGGCGATCGCCTGGGGCATCTTCGCGGGCGCGGCGGTGCTGGCGCGCGTCGATGACACGCGGGAGCCGTTCCTGTGAACCGACTCACCAACCCAATGCGCGCGGTCCTCCCGCCGCGCATCCCGGAGCCGCACGGGCGCTGCGGCGATCACTTCGGAATCCTCCAACTCGGCCGGCGCCCCGCACCCCTTGGCAATGGGGCGCCGGTCCTTTTCAGCGATGACGGTGGCGGCATGAAAACGCGCGATTCCAATGCGTTGCGCTATGGCAATCACGGGGGCGCGGGTGTATGCGGCGGCAGCCATATGCGGGGTTCCATCCCGTCCTTGGTCAGGGGCGCGGCCGGGGTCAGAACCGGCCGCGTCCCGCACCAATGTGGGATGGCGGGCGCGTTAACGCAATATTTACGATCGCGGCGCGCAACAATTCCCGGTGACGCGGCATGACCCGGCACCGCATTCCCGTGGCGCGGCTGCGGCAGATGGCGC
Source organism: Acetobacteraceae bacterium (assembly GCA_036497785.1). Taxonomy (GTDB): domain Bacteria; phylum Pseudomonadota; class Alphaproteobacteria; order Acetobacterales; family Acetobacteraceae; genus DASXIW01. Next base: position 989 of record DASXIW010000096.1, read on the forward strand.
GCGAGGGCCTGCACGCGGCCGAGATCGACCGCCGCCTGGGCGTCTATAACGGCTACGCGGCCAAGACGGCACGGCGGCTCGGCATCAAGCTCTGCCACGGCCACCACACCCGCACGGTGCCCGCCTGGGCGTCTTGGGAGCCGGCGGCGGCACTGGTCATGGACCGCTACGAATACGCTATGGCGCTGGCCCAGGCGGCGCTGGCGGCCGAGATCGCCGCGGCCCGCCGAGAAGCCGCCACGGCGCCGCTCTACCGCACGGGGACCTGGGTATGATCACGCTCACCTGCGACGCCCCTGGGTGCGGCCAGACCGTGCAGCGGGTGCAGACGGCCAAGAACGGGTTGGTGATCCCGCTCGGCTGGTGGGTGCAAAACGGCTTCGGGCGGGTGGTCTGCGGCTGCACCACGCAGCACCTGAACGAAGCGCTGAAAGCGGAAACGCCGGGGACGATTGGCACGGGGACGTCGCCATGAGCCAGCACGGCGGCCAGGACTGGACGGCGGACGAGCAGGCGCTGGTCACACAGCTTTGGGCCGAGGGCCACTCCATGGGCCAGATCGCCCGGCGCATCGGGCGGTCCAAGAACAGCGTGGTCGGCAAGGCGCATCGGCTGGGCCTGCCATCCCGACCGTCGCCGATCCAGCGGGCAGGCTACGTGCCGTCCAAGCGGGCCAAGCGGGCGCGCCGGGCGGGGTCGGTCACGCTGGCGCCGCTGGCGTCGCTCGTCGCAGCACCGAAACCACCGCGTAAATCTCCGGTTCCGGCACCGATTCGCGCCCCGAAAACCGAGTCGCCAGCCGAAATCCGGCCCGGGCGCGTCGAGCCGTGCTGCTTCATCATGTCGGTCAAGCCGGTGCGGTATTGCGATTCCCCCTCGATGGGCGGCAGGCCGTACTGTCCGGCTCATTGGGCGATCTGCCACACCGGCACGCGGGCGTCCGATCCGCTAGCCGCGCGGGTGGTCGCATGAGCGGCCCCGTCGCCATGTCGTGGACGTGCCCGCGCTGCGGCGTGGTCATGGGTTACGGCCAGACGCATGTGTGCGCCTCACCGAGTTGGACCTATACGCCGCCGCCCGTGGGTTGCGTCTGCCCCGCTGGTGCGAACCTGACGTGCGAGGCGCCACACTGCCCGCGCAAACCGCCGAAGCCCGCGAGTGCAGCAATATGACCGCCGCCCGTGCCGCCGACAACTTCGCCGCCGAGGAGCGGACGCTGCGCCGGGTGTGCGAGGCGTGCGGAGGGTTGGGCCCCCCTGACGACGGGGCCGACGCCGACGAGTGCGGATATCGCTGTCCGGCGTGCCGGGGGACGGCATGAGCAGCGCGGCGGCCACGGACAGCGTTATCATTGCCGGCTATCTGAGCGGCACCTCGACCGAGGAAATTGCTGCGTCGATCGGCAGGACTTTCCGCCACGTCCGCTATCGAGCGCGGGTGCTCGGCATCATTCACAGCAGCAAGACGAAGTCGGTTAGCGAACGGTTCTCCAGCTTCGTAAACCCGGAGCCGAACTCCGGCTGCTTTCTGTGGTCCGGTGCGATGAACGGCAAAGGGCGGCCGATCATGAACATCGGAGGGCGTCGCACTCTCGCATCTCACGTCGCTATGGAATTAGACGGCCATCCGTTGCCGCCTGGGATGTCGGCCCTGCATAAATGCGACGTTCCCGCCTGCGTAAATCCAGCGCACATATTCTTTGGGAAGCAACTGGAGAACGTGAGGGACTGTCGCGCGAAGGGCAGGCTTTTCGCGATGTCAGCAGAGCGGAGACTTCGCCCCGTCGCTGACGGCGAGTGCATCAACGGCCATTCGCTATCCGGCGCGAACCTTTATGTCGCGCCGAACGGCGCCAAGCATTGTCGCGTCTGCCGGGCAGCGAATGGACGAGAGCTTCGCAAGCGGCGGAGGCAATCCGCATGAGTGCCACCACAATGCGGCGCGCGTCGCCCTATCGTCTGGTCGAGGAAGCTCGGCCCGAGGTCGAGTTGCACGAGGCGGTGGCGAAGGCGCTGGATCTGCTGCTGCTGGCGCCGGCGGTGTGGACGACGCTGCCGATCGGGCACGTCAAGCTGACCGGGCAACAGGCGGATCGGCTGGCCCGCGTCGGCGTTAAACGCGGCTGGTTCGACATCATCGTGTGCCATGGCGGCCGGTCGATCGGCGTTGAGTTGAAGCGGCCGGGCGCTCCCCTTTCACGCTCGCGGCTGGTGCCTACTCGCAAGGGCGGCCGGCGGATGGTCGAGGGCCAGCGCGAGGTGTTCCCACGACTCCAGGCGGCCGGGCTGCAGATCATCGTGTGCAGCTCCGTACCGGACGTGCTGGCGCAGTTGCGCGGCCTCGGTGTGCCGATCCGGGGGCACACGTTATGAGCCGCTACGCCGTGGCACGCGATGAGCCGGACGTGCTGCGGATCCTCGACCACTGGGGCATTCCGCGGGCCCGGAGGGTGCGGCTTTGATCGCCCTAGGGCTTCACCTGCTGGACGGCAATCGGGCCGTCGAGGTGCACGGTGATCGACTGCGGCGGTGTGGCAGCGATCTTGTAGCCCAGCGTGCCGGCGATCGCCGCGGTGATGGCGGCCACCGTGCCGGCCAGGATGGCGATGTTGCGTGGCGTCTCCCACATGCCATGCATATGGACGCTGCGCGCTGGAATTGCACCGCGGCGGTGGACGTTGCGATGGCGGCGGCGGAATATAGAAAAGCCGGCAGAATGAGCTGCCGGCCTTTCGAAGGAGCCAACGATGGGTGCTATCCATCGCCGTCTCCTGCCGCGGATAGTAGTGGTGATCACGATCAGGATCAAGGTCGTGGCCACTATGCGCCGCCGGTAGGGTCGGGGCCAGCCTGGCGCGTTGCTGGGCTGGCCTCACCCTTCGGGAGCCGCGCTTGGCTGGAAGGTCAAGATCGCCCGTTCGTAGCGGGGTGGGCCGGGCAGGGCAACCTCCCGGCCGCCTCCCGCGATTTCCGCGGGGTGGGCGTTGCCCAGAATCGTTCATGGGTCCAGAATGACCAAACCCCCGGCGCTAACCGGGGGTTGGTTCAACTCGGTGGCCCTGGCCGGCCAACGATTGGTGGAAACGACAACCCCAATCTGCCGCATGCCCTGGACCCCGTCAAGGGGAGACGTGCGCCATGGCGGCAGCACTACG
>DASXIW010000097.1:0-3738 GCA_036497785.1 Acetobacteraceae bacterium
TGCCCTGCGTCACCACCGTCACGATCGAGCTCATCCAGTACGGGCCGAAGCCGTCATGCAGGTCGTGCGTGTCGAGCCAGGCCGCGACGTCGTGCACATCGGGTCCGGCAAGGTCCGGCGTGGGCGGCGTGCGCACCAGGATCAGGGCGGTGACCGCCGCCGAGGCGAGCAGCGTCACCCCGCAATAGGCGCGGAACACGCGGCTGGTGAAGTGGATGCGCGCGACCAGGGTCGCGCCGAACACGAAGGCCGGGATGTAATAGCGGCCGGTCGCCAGTTTGTCCGGCACGGCGAGGGAGCTGAACATGGCGGCGGCAATGGCGATGATGCAGGAGGAGGCCAGCAACTCGTCCAGATAGTCGCGCGGCGGCGCTTCGGCGGGCGTGGCAGGCGTGCCGGTCAGCGCGCCGTGGCCGATGCGCCAGACATGGCGCAGATAGGCCGCCAGCATGCCCAGCAGCAACAGGAACAGCGGAGCGCGCAGCAAATAGAGAATTGGCCCGTTAATTGCGTCGGCACGGATCGACCGGCCGAAGAAATCGGCGGAGAAATAGATCAGCAGGCTTTGCATCGCGAAGCCGAAATGGTCAGGCAGGTCCGCCAGGGTAACAAATACCGTGGGCTGGGGCGCCACGCGAAAACCGCCCGTGTGCTCGTTCAGCCAAAGCAGCGCCGCCGCCAGCACCGCGCTGAGGGCGGATAGTGCCGCGATGGACCCGTGCGGTCCGGCCCCCCGGTGGCGTCGCATCATCCGCAGCAGCGAGACGGCGATGACCGGCAGCACGGCGACGAACCCCGCCATGGGATCGCCGAAGACGGTCACGGTCATCAGGATGGTGTAGGCGACCAGGCTCGCGACGCCGCGGCCGCGTGGCGCCTGGACCGCGTTGTCCAGCAGCAGGAAGCAGATCAGCACATACGCCGTGGTCGTGGTATGGATGGGCACCTGGGACAGGGTGGGCATCAGCTGGTCGCTCGCCATGATGGGCAGGCCGATCAGCGTGAGCGCGATGCAGGACGCCATCATGGGCGATGCGACGCGGCGCGTGGCGACCAGCGCGGACAGCACGGCGATGCCGGCCCAGATCATGGCGGCGAGCACGAACATCAGCATGGGCTGAAAGCCGAACAGCCCGATCAGCACCGTATAGAACCAGGCTTCCATGGTGTAGAAATTGTCGATCGACAACCACCAGCCGGACAGCCGCCAGTTGCCATGCAGCATGTCCAAGCCGGCCAGAAGGATGCTGGCCTGGTCTGAAGTGCGCTCGAGCCGCCAGAACAGGAAGAAATACAGCACGGACAGCGCGGCGAACCCGGCAAGGGCTAAGCCGGCGCGCCTGACGGCATGGCGTGTCATGGGGCTGGCCTTGTCACAGGGTTGGCCTTGTCACGGGGTTGGCGGCTTCGGGCACGGTCGGGGCTCCAGCAGCGCGGTCCGCAAGGCGTGATAGCTGGCCTCGTCCGAGGTGCAGATCAGGCCGCCGGATAGGGCAGTCGGACGATAGGGCGTGCCGTCGAACTGCGCCGAGAATCCCCCTGCCTCTTGATGCAACAGCCAGCCCGGCGCATGGTCCCAGGGCATCAGCCTGTTGAACAGCATATAATGACAGTGGCCGCCGGCGAGCAGCCGATATTGATGCGCCGCGCAACGATGATCGAAGCTGGCGGCCACGCGGGGCAGATTGCAGCAGATGATGTGTTTCAGATCAGGGGGCAGATAGCGCCAGCTGACCGAGCCGGACATTTCGGCGACCGGCACGGGGGGCGCCACGCGCAGATCCGTGCGGCGTCCGTCCGGGGTCTCGGTCCAGGCGCCCTCGCCCCGCAACGCCATGGCGGTATCGCCACCCACCGGGTCGTGGATCATCGCGGCGACGACCTCGCCCCGCATGATCGCCGCGGCCATGCAGCCGAACAGCGGCAAGCCGGCGGCGTAGTTCGCCGTTCCGTCCACCGGATCGACCACGAAGGCCAGTTCCGCCGTCGCGATGGCCTCCACCACCGCCATGTCGGCCGAGGCGGCCTCCTCGCCGATCACCGCGCAGCCGGGAAAGCGGCGGGCGAGCCCGGCTGAGATGGCGCGTTCGGCCGCCTCGTCCGCCTCCGTGACCAGATCGAGCGGGCCGGATTTGATGCGGATGTCGTGCGATTCCAGATTGCGAAAGCGCGGCATGATCTCGGTTCGCGCGGCCTCGCGCAGCAGCGCCGCCACCTCGGTGGCGGCGGCCAGCGTGAAGCCGGTCACTGCGCCAGATCCCCGTGCTGGTGCCCAAGCTGCCGTTCGAAGCGGGCGCGGTCGGCCGGCAACAGCCGCACCCGTACGCGCACGGCGTCGTCGGCATCCTCGCGATCGATCACCTCGCCATGCCGGTAAAGCCAGGCGATGCTGGCACCATTGGCGGGCGGGATGGCGTAGGCTGCGACCTCCATGCCCGCGGCGATGCGCGTGTCGATCTCGGCCTTCAGGCCGTCCAGCCCCTCGCCGGTGATGGCCGACACCGCGACCAGGCCGGGGCGCACCGGCAAGGCGGCGATGCCGCCCATCAGATCGGCCTTGTTCAGCACCTCGATGCAGCGATCGGGCCACGCCGCGGCCAGCGTGCCGTCCGCCACCATGCCTTCCAGCACGGCGATCACATCGGCGCGTTGGGCGGTGGTGTCGGGATGCGAGGCGTCGCGCACATGCAGGATGATGTCGGCTTCGGCGACCTCCTCCAGCGTGGCACGGAAAGCGGCGACGAGTTCGGTGGGCAATTCGCTAATGAAGCCCACCGTGTCGGACAGGATGGCATTGCGGCCGCTGGACAGGCGCAGGCCGCGCATGGTCGGGTCCAGCGTCGCGAAAAGCTGGTCGCGAGCGGTCACCTCGGCGCCGGTCATGGCGTTGAACAGCGTGGATTTGCCGGCATTGGTGTAGCCGACCAGGGCGACCACGGGGAACGGCACGCGCTTGCGGGCGCTGCGGTGCAGGCCACGGGTGCGGCGAACCTGCCCAAGCTCGGTCTTCAGCCGCACGATGCGGTCGCCGATCAACCGCCGGTCCGCCTCGATCTGCGTCTCACCCGGGCCACCCAGAAAGCCGAAACCGCCGCGCTGGCGCTCCAGATTGGTCCAGGACCGTACCAGACGGCTGCGCTGGTATTCCAGATGCGCGAGCTCCACCTGCAGCGCACCCTCGCGCGTCGCCGCGCGCTCGCCGAAGATGTCCAGGATGAGCCCGGTCCGGTCAATCACCTTGCAGCCGAAGGCGGTTTCCAGATTGCGCTGCTGCACCGGGCTGAGCAGGGCATCGATGATGCTGACTGTCACGCCATGCTCGCTGATCGCCTGGCTTTGGCTGGCGACCTGGCCGGAACCCAGTAACGTCGCCGGCCGGCGCGCGCGCAGCGGCAATATGGCGCTGTGCACCACCACAAGCCCGATCGAGGCGACGAGGCCAACGGCCTCGGCCAGTCGCGCCTCCGCGGCACGGCCGGCATCGTGCCGATCTGGGCGCTCCCAGGGCAGGATCACCGCGGCGCGAACGGGCGCCGCAGTGCCGGACGGTGTTCCGTCACTCAGTGCTTGCAGGGGCCGTCTCCCGCCCGGCGATCGTCAGGGTGGAGCTGCTGGTGGCGGCCTCGACCTTCGGGCCGTCAAACAGCTGGATCGGCGCGCCCGGCATCACTGTGCTGATGGCGTGCTTGTAGACGAGCTGCGTGTGCCCATCCCGGCGCAACAGGACGGAAAAGTTGT
>DASXIW010000098.1:0-1693 GCA_036497785.1 Acetobacteraceae bacterium
CAGTTTCGCCGCCGGATCGGCCGAGGCGTCGATCTCCGCCCGATACGCCGCCTCGATCCCACCCTCCAGCGGCAGCGACCCCCAACTGGCCGACGGCCAGGCATAGCGCAGGCACAGATGCCCCACCGGCTGATGCCCCAATCCGCCCACGCCATAGCAGTTGCGCACCACGATGCTGCACCACGGCACCGTGGTCTGGTTGATTGCCGACAGCGCCCGCACGCCCCAGCGGATCACCGCGGAGCTTTCTGCCTTCAGTCCGATCTGGAAGCCCGGGCAGTCGACCAGATGCACCACCGGCAGATGAAACGTCTGCGCCATATCGACAAAGCGGATGATCTTGTTGCACGCATCCGCCGTCCAGGCGCCGCCGTCGAACAGCGGATCGCCCGCCATCACCGCCACCGGCCACCCGTCCAGCCGGGCAAAACCGGTGATGATCGAGCGCCCGAACAGCGCCCCCATCTCGAAAAAACTGTCCTTGTCGAATAGCGTCCCGATGATCCGGCGCATGTGGTACGCCTGCTTCTTCACCTTTGGGATCGCCGAGATCAGACTCTCATCGCGCCGGTGCGGATCATCCCAGCCGCGCACCCGCGGCGCCACATCATGAATCGAACTCGGCAGATACGACAGAAACCGCCGAGCGGCGGCGAACGCCTCATCCTCGGTATCAACCGCATGATCCACCGCACCGCAGCGCACCTGGATCTGCCAGCCGCCCAGCTCCTGCTTCGACCGAGGCTCCCCCAGCCGCTCCACCACCGGCGGCCCGGCCACGAACACCGCCGCGATCTCTTTCACCATCACCGAGTAATGCGCCGCCACTAGCCGCGCCGCCCCTAAACCCGCCACCGATCCCAGCCCCAGCCCGACCACCGGCACCTGCGCCATCTGATCGGCCACCAGATTGAATGATGTCGTCTCGGTCAGTCCCCCCGGCAAATTCGCCCGCCCGGTGGTCTCGATCGTCTTGACCGACCCGCCGCCGCCCGAACCCTCGATCAACCGGATAATCGGCATGCGGAACTGGGTGGCGATCTCCTCCGACATTTTCGGCTTGCCCTTGATCGAGGCATCCGCCGACCCGCCGCGCAGGGTAAAATCGTCGCCCGCAATCACCACCGGCCGCCCATCGACACTGCCGCGCCCGAACACGCAGTTGCCCGGCATAAACCCGATGATCTCGCCCTGCTCGTCATAGCTCGCCTTGCCGGCGATACTGCCGATCTCCTTGAACGAACCCGGATCAAGCATGCGCTCGATCCGCTCCCGCACGGTCAGCCGCCCCCCGGCGTGCTGGCGCGCCACCCGATCCGCCCCCCCGAGTTCGCGTGCCAGCGCCTGGCGCATGCGCAGTTCGGCGAGTTCCGGTTCCCAGCCAACCTGGCTGATCTGTGCCGTTTCAGCCTTGTGGTGGATCACGTTGTCGTCGGCCATCGTCTGCTGCTCAGCCTCATGCTGCTACTGACGGGTAGGGTACGGGTGATCGCGAACGGGCGCAATGCGCCGGCGCAATGTGTCCCGCCGCGACACGAGCGCTGCGGCGGGCAATATGTTACTTGGACGCATCGTCCACACGGCGGTTTCCTAGCCCAACGCGGGTCGCGATCCACCGCGCCGTCTGCTGGCGCATTTGACACGCTGCGAATCGTGGGGGACGATCAAGGGGAGAATTAAGAATACCTTGTGC
>DASXIW010000099.1:0-2958 GCA_036497785.1 Acetobacteraceae bacterium
CCAGAATGCCACCAACCTGCTGCCGGTTCGCTTGCGCAGCGGAGATCGCCAGTTGGGCGGCGCCATGTCCTGGAGCCAGCCGGCGCGGCTTGCCGCCTTCCCCGCCGACAGTCCCTTCGCCGGCCTTGCCGTGCCGCAAGATGTGCTGGTCCAGCGCCAGGTGCTGGCCGAACCGGAAGTCGACCTGGGCAAAAAGACCTGGGCGCGCCTGGTGGACGGCACGCCTCTGGTGACCGCCGTGAAACAGGGCAATGGCTATATCGTGCTGGTCCATACGACAGCCAATGCGAGCTGGTCGAACCTGGCGCTTTCGGGCCTGTTCGTGGAAATGCTGCAGCGGTTGGTGGGATTGAGCCAGGGCGTCTATGGTGGCGAAGCCGCCGAACCCTTGGCCCCGCTACAGGTCCTGGACGGCTACGGCCGGCTGATGGCACCGCCGCCTACCGCCTTGCCCGCCTCGCCCGGCGATATAGCGACCAATGCGGTGGGCCCGCATCATCCGCCCGGATACTACGGCAAGACAACGGCGCGGCGCTCGCTGAACCTGGGTGCCGCGGTGCCGCCCTTGGCACCCATCGGTGCTTTGCCGGCGGGCGTCTTGCGCAATCCGTTCGCGCTCGCCGACAGCCTCGACCTCAAGCCCTGGCTGCTGGGCGCGGGTCTGGTGCTGTTGCTCCTCGATCTGGCAATCGCGCTGGCGCTGCGCGGGCTGTTCACGGGCTTGCGCCGCCCCGCAGTCGTGGGTCTGGCACTGCTGGTATTGCTGCCCGCAGCGGCGCGCGCGCAATCCAACGATCCGGAGAAATTCGCCCTGGATGCCGCCAGCACGACACGACTTGCCTATGTCATCACCGGCGACAGCGACAGCGATGCCATCGCCAAGGCGGGCTTGTTCGGGCTCAGCCTCGTCATGGCCCAGCGCACAGCGGCCGAGTTGGGCGCGCCCATGGGCCTGGATGTGGAGACGGACGAACTCGCCTTCTTCCCCCTGCTCTTCTGGCGGGTGCCGGCGAGCCCGGCACCGCTATCGGCGCTGGCGGCCAAGCGCCTCAGCGACTATCTGCGCCATGGCGGAATCATCATGTTCGACACGGCCGATCAGATGGGTATCGGCGGCGGCGATTCGGCCGGAAGCCTGCGCCATCTGTTGCGCGACATGGACGTGCCGCCGCTGATCCCCGCGCCGCCGGACCACGTGCTGACCAAATCGTTCTATCTGCTGCGCGACTTTCCCGGCCGCTACGACGGCGGCGTCATTTGGGTGGAACAGGGCGAAGGCCGGATCAATGACGGCGTCTCCGGCGTCATTATCGGCTCCAACGATTGGGCCGGGGCCTGGGCCATCGACAACGCCGGCCGGCCGCTCTATGCCACGGTCCCGGGCGGCGACCGCCAGCGGGAATTGGCCTATCGCTTCGGCGTCAATCTGGTGATGTACGCACTGACCGGCAATTACAAATCCGACCAGGTCCATGTTCCGGCCATCCTGGAAAGGCTGGGGCAATGAGCATCGGCTCCTTCAGCCTGCAGTTCGCACCCCTGCTGCCGTGGCCCTGGCTGGCCGCAGCATCGGTCGTCGCCATCGGGTTGCTGGCCTTCAGCTTCTGGCGCCGGGCGCGCGGCAGTTCATGGCGCCTGCTGGCGCTGGCGGCGGTTCTCGGCGCCTTGGCGAACCCCTCCGCCGTGCAGGAAGACCGCAACTATCTGAGCGATGTCGCCGTCGTCGTGGTCGACGATTCTGAAAGCCAGAACGTGCCGCCGCGCCAGGCGCAGACGGCAGCTGCCTTGGCCGATGTGGAAAAGCGGATCAAGAACATTCCGGGCCTGGAATTGCGGGTCATCCATGGCGGCAACAATCCGACCAGCGAGGCCAGCGACGGCGGGGGCACGCGCTTGTTCTCCGCGCTCGCCCGCGGCATCGCCGATCTGCCGGCCACCCGAATCGCCGGCGCCATCGTCATCAGCGACGGACAGATCCACGACGTGCCGGCCGATCTTGACGCGCTGGGGTTCCATGCCCCGGTGCATCTGTTGCTGAGTGGCCTGCCCGACGAGGCCGATCGCCGGCTGGTGGTGGTCGCCTCTCCCAGCTTCGGCCTGGTCGACAAGCCGGTCACCTTCAAGCTGCGGATCGAAGATTCAGCCGCGCCCGCGGACAGCCAGGCCAAGCTCACCATCCTGAAGGACGGCAAGCCCCTGCCGTCCTACATGCTGCCCATCGGGCGGGACATGTCCATCGATCTCACCCTCGACCACGGTGGACAGAATATTTTCGAATTCTCCGTCGAGCCGGGCCAGAAGGAATTGAGCCTGGCCAACAATTCGGCGGTGGTTCTGGTGAATGGTGTGCGCGACCGCCTGCGCGTGTTGTTGATTTCGGGCGAGCCCCATGCCGGCGAGCGCGCCTGGCGAGCGCTTCTGAAATCCGATCCCTCCGTCGATCTGGTGCATTTCACCATTCTGCGCCCGCCGGAAAAACAGGATGCGACCCCCATCAACGAACTGTCGCTGATCGCCTTTCCCGTACGCGACCTGTTCGAATTGAAACTGAAGGAATTCGATCTCGTCATCTTCGATCGCTATCGGCGCGAGGGCGTATTGCCCCGCGCCTATTTCGAGAACATCGCCCATTACGTGGAACAGGGCGGGGCGCTGCTCGATTCCGCCGGGCCCGCCTTCGCCTCGCCCTACAGCCTCTATCACTCGCCGCTGGGTGATGTGCTGCCGGCCGAGCCCACCGGCCAGGTGCTGGAACAGCCCTTCCTGCCGGAGCTGACGTTGATGGGCCGGCGTCATCCGGTGACATCCGGGCTCGAAGGGTCCGGACCTCCCGGCCATTCGGCAACCTGGGGACGCTGGTTCCGCCAGATCGAGGCCACGACCCATGAAGGGGTCAGCGTCATGAGCGGCATCGGCGATCGGCCGCTGCTGGTGCTGAACCGCGTGGGCAAGGGCCGC
>DASXIW010000100.1:0-4167 GCA_036497785.1 Acetobacteraceae bacterium
AATACCACCCGCCTGAAATGATGGAAGGGTCATCATTTCAGGCGGGTGGTATAAAGCCACCAAAAACACAACGCCGCCCCGGTTGCCCGGAGCGGCGTTTTGCGGCGTCAGGCGCGAAGGGCCAACTCGCCCTTCGCCTTATCAGGTCAGGAAGCTGCCATGGTTGGTGATGTCGTGCTGGCCTTGGCCGGTAACGCCGGCGAAGGTGATGGTGGTGCCATCGGACCACTGGTCGGCTGGCTTACCTCAACCGTCTCGGTCCCGGCCTGCGCAACAACGCTCACGCTGCCCTGCAGCACATCGAGCATCGCGCCGCTGGCCACGTTCACCGTCGTCTGGCCCAAAGCGCCATCAACAATCGCGGAAGCGGGGGCGCCCTGCAGCCGAAGCCAATAAACAGTTCATATTGGTACCGTCGGTGCGCGGCTTTGCCTTGATGCGGAATTGCGAAGTAAAATTCGCGTGGGCATCCTTACAAAACGTCACCGTTCCCGGCCGCCCCAAACGGCCGTCGCATCGGAAAAAAACGAGGCCCAGCCCGGCTTGTACGTCTCCGAGCGAGACTGTATCCGAACCCAAACGATTATTTGAATATTTGATGACGCAATTTGGCGGCCGCACAGGCAGGGCGCCGCCGCCAATGCCCCGGCTCAGTTCGCCGGCTGCAACACCCTGTGCCAGTCGGTAATGCGAATCGTCAGTTCGCGCGTGGCATCCCGATGTGGCAGCGCCAGCCAGGCATTGCCATCCGTCCAGCGCCAGCGCCGGCGCTGATCGCCCTCCACGGCATGAAAGCCGCGGCCCGGAACAGGGCCTTCCAGCGCCAGCGCCTCTCCGTCCACCGCCAGCCCCACCACGCACACGCCCATGCGGCGGGGGTCGTCCGGCGCGGGCGAGTCATAGGCGCGGGAGATCAGCCGCACCTTGCCGGTGCCGGGCGGCAGGGTGAAGATGCGTTCCGTTTGCGTGCTGCCATACAGCGCGTCCAGTTCCTCGCCATTGGCGAACAGGCGCAGCGTCGGGCCGGAATCGTCGCCCAGCCCGGGGGTCAGGTGGTCGAATCCGGGGATGGCGGCCTGCATCCGTACGGCGTGCTCGGCCAACCGGCTGCGCAGGCCCAGGAGCGGCGCGCCGGTGGACAGCAGCCGCAGGCATAGCGGCATGCGGGCACCTTCCGACGCGGCGCCGCCGCCGCGAAAGCTGGCGGCCGGCGCGCCCTCGGCCAGCACCACGTTATGGCTGTACAGCTCCAGCGTGTACCAGCTGGTCACGCCGGCGGTCGGCTCGCGCAATATGCTGATGCCGTTCACCAGCGCGCCCGCCGGCACCAGCACATCGTTCATCCGCGCGGGCGACGCATCGAAGCTAAAGCGCAGCAGCGCCTCCTGCGGCACCAGTATGTCGCACTGCGGTGTCTCCGGTCCCAGCGCCCCGGCGCGCAGGCGGATCGGGGCCGCGCGCAGCGGGGCGGGATGGCTGGCGGCATCGATGCGCCGGCGTGTGATCCGGCGAATCGGGCGGGGGGATTGCGCTTCGCCGATGCTGACCAGCACCACGTCGCCCTGTTGCAACTCCTCGATCGGGCACATGCGCGGGGTGGCATCCGGGCCCGGAACGGCGATGCGGGTGCCGGCCGCGAAGCTGCCCATGGGCGGGCCCGAGATCCTGTCGGTCATTGATGGCATCGTGGATTCCGAATTCTGCGCCTGCATGGAAGCGGTGAAGCCGCGCGGCGTCAACGGGGCGGAACGAAGGCGTTGTGGAACCAGCCGGGGCTTATTCGCCGCCGGTGCGCGCCAGCCGCCGCGCGGTTTGCAACAGCCATGCCCGGTCCGCCTCGCTGCAGGCGCGATACAGCCGCAGCAGCGCGAGTTCCGTCCCGTTCGCCGCACCGGGGCCGCCGCCCTCGGGCTGCGTGCCGGTCAGCAAATATTCCACCGCCACGCCCAGGATTTGCGCGATGCGCGCCAGGTTGCCGCCCACTTGCCCGGCGCGGTCCGTCTCCCATTGCGCCACCGCGCTGCGGGAGACGCCGACGGCCTTGGCCAGTTCGTCCTGGGTCATGCCCGCGGCTTTGCGTGCCTCGCGGATGCGGGCGCCGGCGCCTTCAGTCAGGGCTTGGCATGCGCGGTCGATCATGGGGGCGCAGTTTATGTCACTTTTTCTAACGATGCGACGTTAGTTTTAATTGCAAATTGCGGTTAGAACCCCTAACGTCCTGCCACCACACGACAGGAACCGCCTTATGCCCCGAAAGCTGCTATGGACCCCGCCGCGCGACGCCCAGATCCGCCGCCTCCGCCAGGAGAGCGCCACCTGGGACCAGATCGCCGCCGCCCTGGCCATCAGCCGCGACGCCGTGATTACGCGCGGCCGGCGCATCGGCGCGCAGTTGCCGCCACGGCAAGTGATCGAACGCAACGGGGCCAATTTCCTGCTGGACCCCACGCTCGACCCGCTGCCCCCGGGCCACCCCGCCAGTTGGGATGTTATCACCGCCGGCACGCAGGATGCCGGCTGCCGTATATCCGCCCGGCCATGCCCATCTGATGCGCCATCCGCGCGACCCGATCGCCCCGCACAAGGCCGCCGCCCTGTTCGGCCGCCTCACCGCCCAGGGCCTGCTCGGCGCCGAGGAAGCCGCCGCCGCGCTGATCGCCAGCGCCGCGCGCGCCCGCAATCTGGACAAAGGGTCTGTGGATCGGCGCGGCCTGCACATCCGGCTGCTGCACGCCCAGGCCGATGCGCGCGAATACTGGCTCGCCCAACGCCGCCGCGCCGCCTGGCGCATTCGCGACGCCATCGCGCCGCTATTCGCAGCCCGGGCCACGCGCGCCGACATCCTTGCCGCCGCGGCCGCCGCCGACACGCATGATGCGTTGCTGGCGCATGAGCGCGACGCGCTGGCCCAATCCGTGCTGCGCCGATTCCTCAAGTCCCGCGCATGAACGATCTGTGGAGCGAATGGCAGGCGCGGATCGACGCACCGCCGGAAGCGGCTTTGTGCGCCCTGCCCGCCACCCTGCCGGATGCCGCCAGCATTCCGCCGCGCGAATGGCTGTACGGCACAAGGCTGATCCCCCGCTTCGTCAGCGTGCTGGCCGCACCGGGCGGCGTGGGCAAATCCGCACTCGCGCTTGCGCGAACCGTGGCACTCGCCACCGGGCGCGGCTCTCTGGGCGAGCGCGTGCACCATTCCGTGCCTGTCTGGGTGCTGAACCTGGAAGACCCGCTGGACGAGCTGCACCGCCGCGTCGCCGCCTTGATGCGCCTGCATCGCGTGCCGCGCGAGGCGCTGCAAGGCCGGCTGTTCCTGCATTCCGGCCGCAGCCGCCGCGTGACCATGGGCACGCTGGAAGACAGCGGCGGCACCGCGGATGCGGAGTACGTGATCTACCACCTGGAGGAAGCCGGCCAAACCCTGCTCGCCCTGCCCAATACCGGCTACTCGACCCGGCTGCGCACCAGCTCCATCGACATCATCCGCTCCGCGCTTGAAGGCTATGGCTGGGAGAACCAGCGCAACGACAAACCCCGCCTGCGCCCTGCCATGCCGGATTCTGCGCGCATCGCCCGTATGGACGAGGCGCTCGGCGGGATTCCCACCATCCCCCAGGACCGCTACGTGCTGCGCCGCATCGTCGGCGCCCGCGCGCTGGTGAGCCCGGTGACGGAACGACACCTGTTTACGTGGCGCAGGCTGGGGACGCTGCTGGGGGCGGACCATAAGGCGGTGCAGCGATGGCATGGGCAGGGGATTGCTTTGATTTTGGCTGGGTTGGGGTAAGGGGAATGGTAAGATGCAAGAGGGTCGCCCCTAAACCCCAACGGTATTATGTAGCACCCGCCACCGCCGAGCCGGCAGGGATGGCCGCATATCTTGTGGGCAAGCAAGACTACTGGAATGCGATCATTCCGTTCGTCTCTGTGGCAGTGCCTCCGCTTTTCGTGGAAAGGGTCAATTTCCAAGGCCAACGGATGGAGGACGCTTCTTGGCGGAGGCGCCCTTTGCGTTTTGGCCCTGCAACTGAAAGGGCGTGATGTGGCGCTCCCAGAGGGCTTATTGGGGTTTATCGAAGGTAACTGGCTCCAACGCCCCACCTGTTTTGTTGCCGAGCATCGCGGGATGATGGTGCCGTCAAGTGATCGGGCGGGGATAGGATGGGC
>DASXIW010000101.1:0-2557 GCA_036497785.1 Acetobacteraceae bacterium
AAGCTGCCGAAGATCGAGGGGACGCCGCGCATTGGTCCCTGCGTCGCCCGCCCGGTGAACTACATCTGTATCGGCTTGAACTACGCCGACCATGCGGCCGAAACCGGTGCCGCGGTGCCCAAGGAGCCGATCGTGTTCCTCAAGTCGCTCAGCGCATTCAGCGGTCCGAACGACGATGTCAAGTTGCCGCGCGGCTCCAAGAAGATAGACTGGGAAGTCGAACTCGGCGTCGTGATCGGCAAGACCGCTCGTTACGTGCCGGAAAACGAAGCGCTGGACCATGTCGCCGGCTACTGCGTCTGCAACGACGTCAGTGAGCGCGAATACCAGACCGAACGCGGCGGTACCTGGGATAAGGGCAAGGGCTGCGAGACGTTCGGGCCGACCGGCCCTTGGATGGTGACGAAGGACGAGGTCAGCGATCCGCAGGACCTGCCGCTGTGGACCGAGGTCAACGGCCGCCGCTACCAGGATGGCTCGACCCAGACCATGGTTTTCGGCGTGGTCAAGCTGGTCAGCTATGTCAGCCACTTCATCACGCTGCACCCCGGCGACGTGATCGCCACCGGAACGCCGCCGGGCGTTGGCATGGGCGTGAAGCCGGAACCGGTGTTTCTGAAGGTCGGCGACGTCATGCGCCTGGGCATCGAGGGGCTGGGAATTCAGACCCAGCGGATCGTCGCCGGGTAACGGCGGGCAGAAAGCAAGCGAAGGCCGTTTCGGCACGTCGGAAAACCTATCCGTCACGCCGCGCGGCTCGGTGGAACTGATGTTCGGGCACGGAGCGGGCCGCCACGTTGAGTTGGCGACCCGCCGAGCCTATCCTGCAACGCATGGCCCGACTCAGCGTGAACCTCAACAAGATTGCCCTGCTACGTAATTCCCGCCGCACCGGCGTGCCCGATCTCGCCCGCTTCGCCCGGCTGGCGCTTGACGCCGGAGCCTTGGGGCTGACGGTGCATCCACGGCCGGATGAACGGCATATCCGTGCGGCCGACGTGCCGATGCTGGGGGCGCTGATGGGTCCGCGACGGCCAGGGGTGGAATTCAACATCGAGGGTTATCCGGACGAGCGGCTACTGCAGATTCTGCGCGAGGTGCGACCGGAGCAGGCGACCTTGGTGCCGGATGCGGCCGATGCGTTCACATCGGAGGAGGGCTGGAGGCTCGATCCCGCGCAGGCGCCGGTGGCGGGCGCGATGATTGCTGCGGCGAAGCAAATTGGTTGCCGGGCGATCCTGTTCATCGATCCCGATCCCACGGTGATCGAGCTTGCTGCGGCGGCAGGGGCCGATGGGATCGAGATCTATACCGGGCGTTATGCGGCGGCGTTCCGCGGCGGGTTGCATGCGCCCGTGCTGCAACGAATTGCCGAGACCGCCGGACGGGCGCAAGCCGCGGGGCTGGTGGTGAACGCCGGGCACGATCTAAATTTGCTGAATATTCCGCCGTTGATGGCGGCGGTGCCGTTCCTGGCGGAGGCCTCGATCGGGCATGAACTGACGGCGGATGCGCTGGAGATGGGGTTTGCCGCGGCAGTTGCGGCTTACGCGCGGGCGCTGGTGGCCTAATACCCCGGCAGTTCGTTGACGCACTGTACTCGCCAGCCGTCCGACGTGTGCTGCAGGCGGGTCAGCGACAGGTTCTGGATGGACATGTGCAACGCATTGTCCGGCCCGATCCGCAACGCATGGGCGATGGCGCCGCGGATCGCACCGCCGTGGCTGACGATTACTATCTCCCGCCCGGCGTGGGTCTCCGCCAGCCGCTCCATCGCCGACCCGACACGGGCGATAACCTCGGCCATGCTCTCGCCGCCTGGTGGCTTCTCATCGCCGGCGAGCGGCCAGAACGCATGCGCTGGACGCACCAGCTTGGCCGGCAATTCGTGATGCGGCAGGCCCTGCCACTCGCCCAACGACTGCTCGATCAGGTCAGGCTCGACGGTCAGTTCCGTCCGTGGGTAGCCGTGGGCGAAAATCGCATCCGCCGTCCGCTGGGTGCGCGATAGCGGCGTGACCAACCAGTCGGCCGGGCGCGGCAGCCGGGTGGCCAGCGAGCGGTACATCGGCGCCTGTTCCAGCAGCGTCGGCTCGCACAGCGGCACGTCCATCACGCCATACAGGATGGCGCGCGCATTCTCCGCCACCAGCGCGTGGCGGATCAGCCAGAAAGAGGTCTCCATCACTCACCAATGCTTATTAGTGCGCCGCTGACCCGGGCGGCATGGAACTGCCGCGTGAACAGCAGCGCGGCGGCGGCGATCCATACCATGTCGAGAAGGAACGCGGCAGCGAGATGATCCCAGCGGATGACGCCTTGCAGCAGGGCGGCGCGCATGCCCTCGAACACGTGGGTGGTCGGCAGTGCGTAGGACAGCGGGCGGATGAACCAGGGCAGCACCGAGACCGGGTAGAACACCGCCGAAAATGGCGCCAGCCCGAACAGGAACGCCCAGGCGAGCGGTTCGGCCCCCGCGCCGTGGCGTAAGATCAGCGACACGACACCCAGCGCCACCGCCCAGCCCATGATCATCAGGTTGATGAAGAACAGCACC
>DASXIW010000102.1:0-8129 GCA_036497785.1 Acetobacteraceae bacterium
GGACTTCATGGCGGTATGCGTGCCCTTGATCTTCGGCACGTTCAGGAACCCCGCCGTATCGCCCACCAGGCAGCCACCGGGGAAGGTCAGCTTCGGTATCGATTGCCAGCCGCCCTCGCTCAATGCGCGCGCGCCATAGGCCACGCGCCGGCCGCCTTCGAAATGCCTGCTGATGGCGGGGTGGGTTTTCAGCCGCTGCATTTCCTCGAACGGATTGAGCCAGGGATTGCGATAATCAAGACCGACCACGAATCCGTAGGACACGTAGCTCTCGCCCCAGTGATACAGCCAAGACCCGCCATAGGTCTGGCTGTCCATCGGCCAGCCGATGGAATGCTCGATCAGGCCGGGCCGGTGGTGCTCTTTCGGGATCTCCCACAGCTCCTTCACGCCGATACCGAAGGTCTGCGGGTCGCAGTCCCGGCGCAGATCGAAGCGCGCGAACAAATGCTTGGTCAGGCTGCCGCGGCAACCTTCGGCAAAGATCGTGTAGCGAGCACGCAATTCCATGCCGGGCGCGTAGTTCGGGCCGTGCTCGCCGTCGCGCAGCACGCCCATGTCTCCGGTCGCCACACCGACGACCCGGCCATCCTGCTCAAGCACCTCGGCCGCGGCGAAGCCGGGATAGATCTCCACCCCCAACGCCTCAGCCTGCTCGCCGAGCCAGCGGCAGACATTGCCGAGCGAGACAACGTAGTTACCCTTGTTGTGCATGGTCGGCGGCGTCGGCAGCCGGATGGACGCGCCCTTGGTCAGGAACAGGAAACGGTCCTCGCTCGCCGGCGTGGTCAGCGGTGCCGCGCGTTCGCGCCAGTCGGGCAGCAGCTCGTTCAGCGCGCGCGGTTCGATCACGGCGCCGGAGAGGATGTGGGCGCCAAGCTCGGCACCTTTCTCCACCACGCAGATCGCGGCATCCGGCGCCAGCTGCTTCAGCCGGATGGCGGCGGCCAAGCCTGACGGGCCGGCTCCCACGATCACCACGTCGAACTCCATCTGCTCACGCATCGCGCTCTCGGACATGCTTCTCCCTCCGCCGCCCAGGAAAACAGGGCGGCGCATGCAAGTTAGGCAGACTGCCTGCGTTGCGCAAAACCCGGTCCCAGGCGAAGACTAGCGGCATGGACGCATTGGCTGCCTTGCGGCTGCAGATGGAATGGGGCGTGGACGAGGCGCTGGGCGAGGCGCCGGTCGATCGGCTGGCCGCACGCCCCCCTGCCGCGCCGGCCACACCCCCTGCTGAGCCGGCTGCCGCCCGCGCATCCACCGGATCGGCGCCGCAACGCGCGCCTGCCGCGCCGCCCCCGCATTCCTCCCCCCTCGCCCGGGCGGAGTCCCTCGCCGCTGCCGCCGCCACGCGCGAGGAACTGCGCGCGGCGCTGGCGGGCTTTGATGGCTGCGCCCTGGCCACAACGGCCACGAACCTGGTCTTCGCGGACGGCAACCCCGTGTCCGGCCTGATGCTGATCGGCGAGGGACCGGGTGCGGAAGAAGACCGCGCCGGCAAGCCCTTCGTTGGCCAATCCGGCCAGTTTCTCGACCGCATGCTGGCCAGCATCGGCCTGGATCGCAGCCAGTTTCTCATCACCAACGTCATTCCCTGGCGCCCGCCCGGCAATCGCAACCCGACCGATGCTGAGATCCTGCTCTGCCTGCCATTCCTGCTGCGCCACATTGCCTTGGTAAGACCGCGTAGGCTGATCCTGCTGGGCGCCATCGCCGCCCAGTCAGTTACAAAAAGCAACACAGGCATTCGCAAACTGCGGGGCCGCTGGTTGGATGCGACCATCCCGGGCCTGGATCAGCCCATCCCCGCGTTGCCGATGCTGCACCCAGCCTATCTGCTGCGAACCCCAGGCGCGAAGCGGGATGCGTGGGAGGATCTGCGCCTGCTCCGCCGGACGCTCGATGCCGATGCTGCCAGAGGCGCAATTGTCAAGGGTTGAGGGGGGCGTTCTCTTTTTTTGATTTTCGTCCCATCGGATGCGCTTGCGCCGCACGCAGCCCCCCGTGTAGGCCAGCCTCATGCGAGGCATCGGATACACGCTCGCCCGAACTCCTGCCGCCCGCGCGTTCCTTGCCGGTGCGGCGCTTCTGGCCAGTGCTTCGGCACAGCGGGCGTTCGCGCAACCACATGACACGATCGGCACCGACGAGACGGCGCTGGCGATTCCGCGCGTCGCGCCGCGCGGTGCGGCCGGTGTGGCGTTGCCGCAGCCATTGCCGCCCAGCGAGGCCGCACGCATCCGCCGGATCTTCGCCATGCAGGCGCGTGGCGACATTCCCGCCGCCCTGCGCGAAAACGGCCAGATCGACACATCCACGTCGCTCGGCCGCGCCATGCGGGGTTACGTCCTGGCGGACCGCTATCTCGGCCGATTCACCCGCCCCGGCGCGGACGAGCTGAAGGCCTGGCTGGATAACTGGTCCGAGTTGACGGACGCGCCGGCGGTGCACAACCTGCTGCTGGTGCGCCTGCCGCGCGGCGCCAAGCCACCGCCGCTGCCGGTGACTCCCAGCCTGACCGACACCGCCCCCATGGCGCCGGTGCCCGAGGAGACCGAATCCGCCGGGCTCGGTGTGGACCGCAACCCAAGTCTCGACCGTGCGGTGTACGAGGCTGCCCGCTCCGGGCATCCCTATGCCGCCGCGCGA
Source organism: Acetobacteraceae bacterium (assembly GCA_036497785.1). Taxonomy (GTDB): domain Bacteria; phylum Pseudomonadota; class Alphaproteobacteria; order Acetobacterales; family Acetobacteraceae; genus DASXIW01. The sequence goes on from DASXIW010000102.1 coordinate 2,653, forward strand.
CTGATCGCCCGCCAGAGCAACATCTCGTCCGCCTATGCCGCCCTGTTGCGCGGCGAGGCCGCACAGATCCTGTTCACGCACAACCAGGACCGCGAGGCCTACGACACCGCTTCCGCCGGCGTGCGCAACTGTGCCCGCGGCGGCCCCTGCCAGGAAGCCGCCCTGCCCGCCTATGTGGCCGGCCTGGCCGCCTGGCGCATGGACCGGCCCGGCCTCGCCCGCCCGATGTTCGAGGCCGCCTGGCGTGCCGGGCTGACCACCTCGGCGCTGAAGGCCGGCGCGGCGTTCTGGGCCGCGCGCGCGCATCTCTACACCCACGATCCCGCCGCCTACGTGCCCTGGATGCAGAAAGCGGCGGAACAGCGAAACACGTTCTACGGATTGCTGGCCCGGCGCGGTCTGGGTCTCAATTTTGGCTTCGTCGCTGGGCAGCGTGAAACCCTGTCCGAGGCGGATATCGACGCCGTCGCCGCCACGCCCGAAGGATTGCGCGCCTTTGCGCTGCTGCAGGTCGGCCAGTCCGATCGCGCCGAGGCCGAGTTGCGACGCCTGTGGCCCGCCGCACAGTGCAACACCGAGCTGGGCCGCGCCATCATGCTGGTTGCGGCCAATGCCGGGCTCGCCGATCTCGCTGCCCAACTGGCCGATCTCGTACAGACCAGCGACGGGCGGCCGCGCGACGGCACACGCTTCGCCGTGCCCCGCCTGCGCCCGGCCGGCGGTTTCACCGTCGATCCCGCCATGGTCTATGCGCTGGCCCGCACCGAATCGAATTTCGACGCCGGCATGGTCTCCTCCGCGGGGGCACGTGGGTTGATGCAGATCATGCCGGACACGGCGCGCTTCATCGTGCACGCCACCAACGGCAACGGAATGGACGGCACGCTGCACGACCCCGCCATGAATCTCAATCTCGGCCAGCGCTATGTCGCCTACCTCGCCACCAACGAGGTGGTCGGCGGCGACCTGATCCGCCTGCTTGCCAGCTACAATTCCGGGCCCGGAAACTTCGCGCGCTGGAGCGAGAAAGTGCGCGACGGCGGTGACCCGCTGATGTTCATCGAGGCGATTCCCATCGACGAGACCCGCGCCTTCGTGCCGCGCGTGCTGACCTATACCTGGATCTACGCCGCCCGCCTGCATTTGCCCACGCCGAGCCTTGATGAACTCGCAGTCGGTTTCTGGCCGCGCTATCATGACATGGAAATGGCTGACACGCATGCGACGACCGAGGCGCGTGCCAGCCGCATCCACTGACAAAAGGAAGCGCAGGACATGAGCCGTATCGACGAAACCCGCAGCTTCATCGCTGTGAACATCGCGGTGCTCACCGTCTCGGACACCCGCACCAGCGCCAACGACACATCGGGCGACGCGCTCGCCGGGCGCATCGAGGCCGCGGGGCACCACGTCGCCGCGCGCGCGATCGAACGTGACGATGCAGATATGATCGAAAAACTTCTGAAGAGCTGGATCGCCGACCCCAGGATCGACGTGGTGATCACCACCGGCGGCACCGGCATTACCGGCCGCGACGTGACCCCCGAGGCGTTCGAGCGCGTGCTGGAAAAACGCATCGAAGGCTTCGGCGAATTATTCCGCATGTTGAGCTACCAAAAGATCGGCACCTCCACCATGCAATCGCGCGCACTGGGCGGCGTTGCAGGCGGCACCTATCTGTTTGCCCTGCCGGGCAGCACTGGCGCGGTGAAGGATGCGTGGGACGACATCCTGCTATGGCAGCTAGATGCCCGCCACCGGCCATGCAATCTCGTCGAGCTGATGCCACGATTGCAGGAGCATGTGAAGGCGGCGGAATAGGGACCGGAGACCTGCGCTCTTGTAGCCTTCCTGACTTCGCTTAGGGCTTGACCCACTGCGCCAGAAAAGCCTGCACGCGTGCGTAGCTGTCCACGGCGGAGGTCGGGTTGTACTGCATCGGATGCCCTTCCCGGAACCGCCGCGACGTCAGCCGCTGATTGTCGAAGCTGTGCACCGTGCCCGGATAGATCGTCTCGGAAAATGGCTGATTGCCGCTGAGGTTTCTGCCGAATTCGGCACAGCTCCGGGAGGATCTCCCCAAGTGTCCTCGTCGCCCGCCAGCAGCGGCACTGTGCCGTGTGCCGCGGCATTGCGGCAGCTGCCGTAATAATCGACAGCGGCGCGTAGCAGACCGGGATACATCCCGGCGAAGCCCCGCTGCGTCACCGTCACCGCCGTGCTGCCGCCATCGGAGAATCCGATCACCGCGATCCGCGCGCCATCGATGTCTGGCCGCGTGCGCAGAAACATTGTCGCGTCCAGCCCATCGCCCGCGCGGTCCGCGCTGGTCACCAGAGGCTGGTTGGCCGACGCGCAAACCGTGGTCACACCGCGCGGACCGAAGCTGTCCATGATCAGGCTCGCATAGCCCCAATCCGCCAGCCGCCCGACCCATGGCGCGAGTTGCGCGCCACGCCCAATTCCGGCGCAGCCATGCAACAGGATCACCACCGGGAAAGGGCCGCGCCCGTCCGGCGTGGTCAGGCTGCCTGGAGGCGGCTGCGGTGGCGGCTGCGCGCCGGCGAAGGGCTGCACCCTCTCAGTGCGCGCCAAGGCCGCTCCAGCGAAACTTGCCAGCATGGCAGCCAAGGCGATGCAACGCAGTCGGTGCCGGCGATGCGGATTCATGCGACTTTCTCCTCCTGCGTCGACGGAACCTGCGGCCGCGCCGGCTGCCGCTCCACGGCAACCAGGAAACGCCGCGCCAGCGTGCCGTATAGCGGCCGGCGGCACACCAGCCGTGATACCCCAAACGCCAGAAGTGCTGTCGCCAGCAACGAAATCGTCATGTTCTGGTTGTCCGTCATCTCCATCACGATCACCGTGGAGGTGATCGGCGCCTGTGTGACGCCGGCAAAATACCCGACCATGCCGAGCAGTACCACCGCGCCCGATGGCGCGCCCGGCACGAGATGGGCCAGCCATTGTCCCAGCCCCGCCCCCACCGACAAAGACGGCGCGAAGATGCCGCCTGGAATGCCGGACAGATACGAAACCAGCGTGGCCAGCAGCTTCAACAGCGGATACATCACCGGCAGATGCGAATCCGCGCGCAGCATGCTGTTGGCTTGCGCATAGCCGGTGCCATAGGTCGTATTGCCGGACAGCGCGCCAATGACCGCAAGCGCCAGGCCGCAACCCGCCGCGAACAGCAGCGGATGGCGGATCAGCCAGCGCCCCGCCGCCCCCGGAAGACCTCGCGCGGCGGTGATCAGCACCTGCGAGAACGCGCCCCCCGCAAGCCCGCCAGCCAGCGCGCACACCGCCACCGCCAGCCAACCTGCGCCGAAATGCAGATCCACCGAGATGACCCCGAAATAGGAGTAGTTGCCCGCCAGCGCGAGCGTGGTGATGCCCGCCAGGATCACCGCGCCCAACACCGTGCCCGAGGTTCGCGCCTCAAAGGAATGCGCCAGTTCCTCGATGGCGAATACAATGCCGGCCAGCGGCGTGTTGAACGCCGCGGACACGCCCGCCGCCCCGCCCGCCAGCACCAGGCCGCGCTGCAGATCCAGCCGCGGCAGCCGCAACTGCCGCCCGAGCGCGTGCATCACCGCCGCGCTCACCTGCACCGTCGGCCCCTCACGGCCGATCGAGGCACCACTCAACAGACCCAGCAAAGTGAGAATGACCTTGCCGATCGCCACGCGCAGCGACAGCACGGCATCCATATCGGCCGCGTTGTGCATGTGCAGGGCGGCGATGGTCTGTGGAATGCCGCTTCCCTGGGCGCCCGGAAACACCTTGCGCGTCAACAGCACCGCTATGGTCAACCCCGCCGGCGCCATGACGAACACCAGCCAACTTCGGTCATGGGTGATGGCTTGGAACAGCAATTGCGCCTGGTCCGCAGCCCAGGCGAACGCAATGGCCAGCAGCGCCACGATCACCGCCCCCAGCCAGAACACCACCCGCCGCAGCCATTGCCGGGGCGACAGCAGCGGCAGCCTTGCCATGCGCCGCAGACGGCTCCGGCTGCTCATCGGCCAAATGCCTGGAATAGCGTGGGGACGACCACAAAGTTCTTCATTCGTTCTTGACCTCCAGGCACCGGCTTGCCACTCTAGGGCAAGAACGGACGGGGAACACACAATGAGCGACAGCGCGTCTCATCCCCCCTATCGCACGGGCCGCAACCTCGCGCGAGATATCGATCGGAACGAGTTGGCAGCTTTCGACCGGTCCGAAATGCCCGATGCGGAGCCGCAGGCGCAAGCCTGCCCAGGCCGGCCGGCGCCGGCCACCCCACCGCTGGCACGCAAGGGCCGCGGCGCCACCCTCAACCCGCCCAACCGGTTCGACACACAGCGTCCTGCCGCCTTCGACGATGGATGGGACACGCTGGCCGCCGACTTCGCCGACTTGCCACCACTGCCCACCACCCTGATCCGGGACGCCACCCGTTCCGTGATCAGTTGGAACCAGTCACCCGATATCGGCTTTGACCGCGCGGTGAACCCCTATCGCGGCTGCGAGCATGGCTGCGTCTACTGCTATGCCCGGCCCACCCATGCCTACCTCGGCTACTCCCCCGGCCTCGATTTCGAGACCAAGCTGCTGTTCAAGCCGGAAGTTGCGGAACTGCTGGAGAAGGAACTGCGCAAGCCCGACTACGTCCCCCGCCCCCTCGCGCTGGGGTCGAACACGGACCCTTACCAGCCCATAGAGCGGACTCTGAAACTCACCCGGTCGGTGCTTGAAGTGCTGGACCGCTTCAACCACCCCGTAACCATCGTCACCAAATCAGCAGGCGTGCTGCGCGACCTCGACATATTGCGCGGCCTCGCGGCGCGGAAGCTGGTTCGGGTGTACCTGTCCGTCACCACGCTCGACACCAATCTCGCCCGGCGCATGGAGCCGCGCGCCGCCACCCCGGCCCGCCGGCTGCAAGCGATCGCGGAACTCACCCGCGCCGGTGTGCCAACCGGCGTGCTGGCCGCCCCCATGATCCCCGCGCTGAACGACGCGGAACTCGAACGCATTCTGCAAGCCGCGTCCCACGCCGGCGCGGGGGTTGGGGGCTATGTGCTGCTGCGCCTGCCGCATGAACTCAAGCAGATCTTCGAGGACTGGCTGCATCGGCACTTCCCGGACCGCGCCCGGCACGTGCTGGAACTGGTGCGCCAAACCCGCACAGGCGCACTGAACGACGCGCGATTCGGCAAGCGCTTCGCCGGCACCGGCGTCTACGCCGACCTGCTGGCCCGGCGCTTCGCCCGCGCGGCCCGGCAATGGCGGCTCGAGCAGCGAGAGAGCTTGGATTGCTCGCTCTTCACCGTCCCACCCCGCCCAGGCAAGACCGAAACCCAAATGTCCCTGCTGTAAGGGCCTGAGCCAGAACAACCGCGTCAATCATCTGGTTTTCGCGGTGCGATGGTGTAGTTCCACTCACCATGGAAGTTGGCGGGCGTAATGTTCAGCCTGGCCATCTCGGC
>DASXIW010000103.1:0-6695 GCA_036497785.1 Acetobacteraceae bacterium
GCACCTGCAAGGCTATCAGGGCACCGGCATCGCGTCCGAGCAGGTCAGCGGCGGCTCAACCCAGATCGTCCTGTCCGACAACACGAGCATCTCCCTGCCCGGCGTCGCGGTCTCCTCCACCAATCAGCTTTTTGGATAATCGCCCGAACCAGCAGCGACCCAGGCCCATAACCGGCCAAATTCCGGCGGCCGGCCCTCGGATAATCATCGGTCCCGCTTGGCCTGGGCAACTTTCCCGGCCCGCGACACGCGCCCGACCTCGCGCGGATCGGTCTTCACCATGGGCCGGCGGCTCGCCTTTGGCTGCATGCCCTTGGCGGCCGTGTCGCCGCCCCCGGGATGCCGAGTCTTAGGTGCCGCCTGCTTCATCGCCGCCGCCTTGCGCGTCAATTCGGCCTGGGTTGGCGCGGCCAGCTTCCGCAGCGCCCCGGTCACCCGCCCCAGCGCGTCCACCAAAAGCTCCGCTTTCGCCTCGGTCCCGGCATTCTCGCGCGCCGCCACGGCACCTTTCGGATCGGCCTTGCCGCGGATCTCCCGCTTCTGCTGCCGCCCCATCCGCCGCGCCCGGTCGCGTGCCGATCGCAGCCGCTTGGCCAAAGCCTGCAATCCCTCCTTGGAAAGCCTGTTCAGCGCCGGCGGCTTCGTCTGCGCCACCATCTCACGCTCGGTCACGCTCAAAAGCCGGTCTTCGGGATTTATTCGCGCACGCATGGCCGCCTCCTGATCATTGGGTTTTACCGATGCAATAGTCTGGTCACGGAACGCCGCCCCTCCGCAACAGCTTCCCAACACCGGGGTTTGCCCCGAATGGTGCGATCCCGCATCGGACGCTACTGTCCCGCATCGGCCGGCGCGGGATGGAGACATACATGGGCAGCAACGCGTTCGGGCAATCACTGGCTCGCAAGGAAGACACGAGGCTGCTGACCGGCGCCGGCCGCTTCACCGCCGATCTCCTCCGCCCCGGCATGGCCCACGCCGCCATGCTGCGCAGCCCGCACGCCCATGCCGATATCCTCTCCATCGACACTGCCGCCGCCCGCGCCATGCCTGGCGTGCTGGCCGTGCTCACCGCCGCCGAATACGCGGCCGACGGCCTCGGCGGCATCCCCTCCGGCAGCGCCTTGATCCGCTTCCCCGGCACCCCCGCCGATCAGGATTTCGCCTTCCGCCCCGCCCGCCCCGCCTTGGCAAACGGCCGCGTACGCTTCGCGGGCGACAGCGTGGCCATGGTAGTGGCCGAAACCGCTCGCCAGGCTCAGGACGCCGCCGAGGCGATCGACGTCGCCTACGAAATCCGGCCCTGCGTCACCGGCACCGCCGCCGCAACGGCGTCCGACGCGCCGCTGGTATGGGACGAGGCGTCGGGAAATATCTGCTTCCGCTGGTCCGCCGGCGATGCCGCCGCCGTCGATGCCGCCTTCGCGGCCGCGCACCACGTCGTGCGCCTGCCCGCCATCAACAACCGCATCCATGTCGCGGCGCTTGAGGCGCGCGGCGCCATCGGCGAATACGACACCGCAACCGGCCGCTACACATTATCCACCGGCAGCCAGATGCCGCATTCCCTGAAAGATGCGTTGGCCCGAATCTTCGCCCTCCCGCCCGACCGGTTCCGTGTGCGCGTGGCCGATGTCGGCGGCAGCTTCGGCATCAAGAACGCGCTCTACCCCGAACAGATCCTGGTGCTCTGGGCGGCACGACGCCTCGGCCGGATCGTCGCCTGGATCGGCGAGCGCGCCGACGGCTTCCTGTCGGACTACCACGCCCGCGACAACGAAACCCTAGGCGAACTCGCGCTGGACGCCGAAGGCCGCTTTCTCGCCTTGCGCGTCGCCTCCATTGCCGCCATCGGCGCCTATCTCGCGCCCAAGGGCCAGCTTTCGCCCACCACCAACACTCAGGCCCTGGCGGGGGTGTACCGCCTGCCCGCCATCCATGTCTCCGTCACCGGCGTGTTCAGCCACACCGCCCCCACCGAGGTCTATCGCGGCGCCGGACGGCCCGAAGCGGTGTATTTGCTGGAACGGCTGGTGGACCACGCGGCGCGCGAGACGGGCATCGACCGGGAGGTCCTGCGCCGCCGCAACCTGCTCACCCCGGCCGACCTGCCCTACGCCACCGCCCTCGGCCTGCGCTACGACAGCGGCGACTTCCCCGCCATGCTCTCAACCGGCTTGCAGCGCGCCGACGCGGCCGGCTTTCCCACCCGCCGCGCCGCCGCCCGCAACGCCGGCAAGCTGCGCGGCATTGGCTGGGCGCACTATTGCGAGCGCGTTGCCGGCGGCTGGGCCGAAAATGCCTGGCTGGAACTCGCCCCTAGCGGTCGCCTCACTTTGCTCATTGGCACCATGTCGAACGGCCAGGGCCACGAGACCGCCTATGCCCAACTCGCCGCTGCCCAACTGGGCCTGGACCCCGACGCTATCGACGTGATCCAGGGCGACACCGACCGCATCCCTTCCGGCGGCGGCACTGGCGGCTCCGCCTCCATCTCCATCGGCGGCGCGGCCCTCGCCTCAGCTTCCGCCGGTCTGATTAGCCAGGCCCTGCCACTGGCCGCCGACGCGCTGGAAGCGTCACAGACCGACATCGCATTCACCGACGGCGCCTTTCGCATCGTCGGCACCGACCGGCGCATCGGCCTCGCCGACATCGCCGCCCGCCTCGGCCAGAACGGCGCCCCGGACATGCTGGCCGGCACTGGCTTCTGGAATCCGGACACCCCCACCTTCCCCAATGGCTGCCACGTCGCCGAGGTGGAAATCGACCCCGAGACCGGCGCCTGGTCGCTCGTCGCCTACACCATGCTCCATGATTTCGGCCGCGTGCTGAACCCGATGCTGCTGCAAGGCCAGCTCCAGGGCGGCGTCACCCAGGGCATCGGCCAGGCTGCCTGCGAGCGCGTGGTGCACGACCCGGAATCCTGCCAGCTCCTCACCGGCTCCTTCATGGACTATCAAATTCCGCGCGCCGACGAACTCCCGGCGCTGAGGCTGGAGACTCTCCCCACCGCCGCCCCCAGCCACCCGCTGGGCATCAAAGGCTGCGGCGAGGCCGGTGCCGCCGGGGCACCGCCGGCGGTGATGAACGCGCTGCTGGACGCGCTGGCGCCCTTGGGCGTGCACAGGCTGGACATGCCCGCCACGCCAGAGCGGGTCTGGCAGGCGATCAGGAAAGCCCAGCCCGCCGCATAGCTACGCCGCCTTCAGCCGATCCGAAAAGCTCTTGCGGAATTTCTGCACCTTCGGCGCCACCACGGCGCGGCAATAGCCGCTCCACGGATTGCGGTTGAAATAATCGTGGTGCTCCGGCTCGGCCGGCCAGAATTTCTCCAACGGCACGATTTCCGTCACCAGCTTCCCGTCCCAGATGCCGGATTGCTCGATCTCCCGGGTGATCTTCTCCGCAGCTTCGCGCTGCGCCTCGTCATGGGTGAAGATCACCGAGCGGTATTGCGGGCCGATATCGTTACCCTGGCGGTTCAGCGTGGTGGGATCGTGGATGGTGTAGAATACTCGCAACAAATCCTCGTAGCTCACTTCGGCCGGGTCGAACGTGATCTGCACCACCTCGGCATGCCCGGTCTGCTTGCCGCAGACCTGCTCATAGCTCGGGTTGTCCACATGCCCGCCCGAATAGCCGGACATCACCGCGCTGACGCCGCGCAGGCCGAGATAGACCGCCTCCAGGCACCAGAAGCATCCTCCACCCAAGGTGGCGAGCTGTTTGCCATTCTCCTGTTCCGGCATGATCGTTCCTCCTGTTCCCGCCCCTAGATTGGGGCCGTGCGCCGGCTTGTCCAGCACGTCTCCGGGCCGTCGTCCGGACGACGGCCCTACGGCGCGCGGCGCTGGCAGTGCGCTGCATCGCGTCCTCGCCGGACGGCGGGGTCAATGTCACCTGCGTCCCCTCGCCCAGCCGGCTTTTCAGTTCTAGCACCGCGCCATGCATGGCAATCAATTGCTGGGCCAGCGGCAGCCCGATGCCGGCACCCGCCTTCACCCGGTCCAGCCCGCTATCGGCCTGCCAGAACACGTCGAACACGTTCGCCACATGCGAGTCGGCAATGCCGATGCCGCTATCGGTGACGGTAATCACCGCACCGCCATCGGCACCGGGCGCCAGCGCGACCGAGACCCGGCCGCCGGCCGGCGTGAATTTCACCGCGTTCCCGGCGACGTTCAGCAGCGCCTGGCGCTCGTTGATCAGTGCAAGCAAATGCTGGCCGCTGCGCAGGATATGGCCGGCATAGTCCCGGTATTCCGGTGCCCCGATCGGCCCCAACGCCTCCTGGTGCATGATCTCGCCGAAGCCGATCACTGCGTTCAGCGGCGTGCGCAATTCATGGCTCATCGCGGCGAGAAAGCCGGATTTCACCCGGTTGCCGGCTCCCTCCCCCGGAAACGACACGATGCTCCACTGGCGAATCCCGTCCGGGGAGAACGCAATGCGGCGCTTGCCCGCCTCGTCCGGATGCGGCGCCGAACGCATGACGAAAGCCTGGTTGGCAGCCAGGCAGGCGCCGTCGGCGTCGAGGACCGCCATGGCATCGGACATGGCATCGAGCATGGCGCGTACCGCCTCAAATGCCGGATCGGATCCGGCGCACGTCGGCATCGTCGGCATACGTTCTGGCAACCCTTTCTGCCACGGCTCCTACCATGGCCTGATTCGCGCCGGAAGCGCAGGGGCGATCATGCCTCTCGCAATTTGGAACGGCGCGCTGACCCGAAACAAGCTCGCCGCTCGGCTATTTTGCGAAAACCGGCTTCTCAAACGCCGTTCGGCCGGGTTCAGGCGCGCCGTCTTGAGCGTTCCGCCGGGCTGGGCGATCATGCGGCGGCGTATCGCATTCCAGAGGGAAGACAATCATCATGGCCTTCGATTTCACCGGCCGCCGCGTCGTCGTATGCGGCGCCAGCCGCGGCATTGGCCGTTCCATTGCCCTGGGCTTCGCGCAGGCCGGCGCGGCGGTATCCATTTGCGCGCGCGGCGCGGACGCGCTGGAAGCAACCCGCGCGGAAGTGGCCGCGTTCGGCAATAATGCCCATGCCGCGACCTGCGACCTTGCCGATGCAAGCGTGATCGCCGGATATATCGGGAAAGCCGCAACCGCTCTCGGCGGGATCGACGTTCTGGTCAATAATGCGTCGGGTTTCGGCATGACCGATGACGAAGCGGGATGGATGGCGGGATTCCAGGTGGACATCATGGCCATCGTGCGGGCCAGCCACGCCGCGCTGCCCTATCTGGAAAAGGCCGAATCTGGCAGCATCGTCTCGATTTCGTCCATTTCGGCCATGCACTCCTCCACGCGCAGCGCCCCCTATGGCGCGGTGAAGGCGGCGGTCAACCATTACACCAGCAGCCAGAGCGTGATGCTGGCGCCGAACGGCATCCGGGTGAATGCGGTCGCCCCCGGCTCCATCGAATTTCCGGGCGGAAGCTGGGAGCAGCGCAAGAACGAAGGCTCGCCGCTTTATGCCAACGTGCTGGGCAAGCTCGCCGCCCAGGGGCGGCTGGGGCGGCCGGAGGAGATCGCCAATGTGGTGTTGTTCCTGGCCTCGCCCTACGCCAATTGGGTGACCGGGCAGACCATCATCGTCGATGGCGGACAGTTGCAGGGCTGAATGGGAAGCAGGGACATGGCGAGCGGTTTGCGCAAGGGTCTGACGAATTACGGGGATGCCGGGTTTTCGCTGTTTCTGCGGAAGGCCTTCATCAAGGCGATGGGCTTCACCGACGACGCGCTCGATCGGCCGATCGTGGGCATCACCGACACGTTCAGCGACTTCAACCCGTGCCACGGCAACGTGCCCGATCTGATCGAGGCGGCCAAGCGTGGGGTTATGCTGGCGGGGGGGCTGCCGATGGCGTTTCCCACGGTCAGCATCCATGAGAGCTTCGCGCATCCGACCAGCATGTTCCTGCGCAATCTGATGGCGCTGGACACGGAGGAGATGATCCGGGCCCAGCCGATGGATTCCGTGATCCTGATCGGCGGTTGCGACAAGACGATTCCAGCCCAGCTCATGGGTGCGGCGAGTGCAGATATTCCGGCCATCGTGTTGCCGACCGGGCCGATGCTGGTGGGGCATTACAAGGGCGAGGTGTTGGGCGCCTGCACGGATTGCCGCCGGTTGTGGGCGGACCACCGTGCGGGCCGTCTGGACGAGGCGGGGATCGAGGCGGTGAACGGGCGGCTGGCGCCCACCAAGGGCACCTGCATGGTGATGGGCACGGCGAGCACCATTGCCTGCATGACCGAGGCGATGGGCATGACTCTGCCCGGCGCCGGCACCGTGCCCGCCACCCATGCCGATCGCATCCGCGCCGCCGAGGCATCGGGCACGGCCGCCGTGAAACTGGCGGCCAGCGGGACGACGCCGCGCCAGATCATGACCAAGGCGGCGTTTCGCAACGCCTTCACCGTGTTGCAGGCGATCGGCGGCTCGACCAATGCGGTGATCCACTTCACCGCCATCGCGGGACGGCTGGGCATCGACATCGATCTGGAGGCGTTCGACCGGCTGGGGCTGGAGGTGCCGGTGCTGGTGGATCTGAAGCCCTCCGGCTATCACTACATGGAGCATTTCCATTGGGCCGGCGGCGTGCCACGGCTACTGCGCGAACTGGCGCCGCTGCTGGACACGAGTGTCGCGACCGTGACCGGGGGCACGCTGGCCGACGTG
>DASXIW010000104.1:0-3348 GCA_036497785.1 Acetobacteraceae bacterium
GGACCCGCCAAGGGGCAGAAGCCCCTTGGATCCTATGACATAAGGGGTTTTGAGGAGGGGGGCTGCGGGGCGGTGGCAACCACAGCGCGGCCCCCTCCTCAAAACCCCTTAAAGTAGTGGGTTCTAAGGGCACCGCCCTTAGTGGGGTCCAGGGGCAAAGCCCCTGGCCTTGCCTTCCTGCTGCAATGACACACACCGAGGGAGCCGCCATGGCGGGGCATTCGCAATTCAAGAACATCATGCATCGCAAGGGCGCGCAGGACGCCAAGCGGGCGCGGGCGTTTGCGAAGTTGATACGAGAGATTTCCGTTGCTGCGCGCTCCGGCCTGCCGGACCCGGCGTCCAATCCGCGCCTGCGCGCCGGCATTGCCGCCGCGCTGAAGGCGAATATGACGCGCGACGCGGTGGAGCGGGCCATCAAGAAGGCCGCCGGCGCCGGGCAGGGCGACGATTATTTCGAGGTTCGCTACGAGGGCTATGGCCCGGCGGGCGTGGCGGTGATTGTCGAGGCGCTGACGGACAACCGCAACCGCACCGCATCGGACGTGCGCTCGGCCTTCACCAAGCATGGTGGCGCGCTTGGTGAGACCAACTCTGTTTCTTTTATGTTCTCACGGCTCGGCGTGGTGCGCTATCCCGCTGCGGTGGCCGGGGAGGATGAGATGCTGGAGGCGGCGATCGAGGCGGGGGCCGATAATGTCGAGAGCGGCCCGGAGGGGCATGAGGTGACCACCTCGATCGAGGGATTCTTCGGCGTGCGCGATGCACTGGAGGCGCGGTTCGGGGCGCCGGAGCTGGCGAAGCTGGATTGGCGGCCATCGACCACGGTGACGCTGGACGAGGAGAAGGCCGCCGCCGTGATGAAACTGCTGGACGTGCTGGAGGATAATGAGGACGTGCAGAACGTCTATGCCAATTTCGACATCCCCGAGACCATGTTGCAGCAGATGTCGGCCTGATGCTGCGTGTGCCATCCGTTTTGCTGCTGGGCATTGATCCCGGGCTGCGCTTTACCGGTTGGGGGCTGGTGGAGGCGGATGGCAACAGGCTGCGGCACATTGCCGACGGGGTGATCGCGACCGATGGGGATGACGACGTGCCGGTGCGGCTGAAGGTGCTGCACGACGCGCTGGCGGCGTTGCTGGCGGCGTACCGGCCGGACGAGGCGGCAGTGGAGGAGACCTATGTCAATCGGAATGGTCAGGCGACGCTGAAGCTGGGCTATGCGCGCGGCGTTGCATTGCTGGCGCCGGCTTTGGTTGGGATACCGGTGGCGGAGTATAGCGCGCTGGTGGTGAAAAAGGCGGTGGTGGGCACCGGGGCGGCGGCGAAGGACCAGGTGCAGATCATGGTACGCCGGTTGCTGCCGGGCGCGTCGATCAAGCAGGCGGACGCGGCGGATGCCCTGGCGGTGGCGATTTGCCACGCGCATCACCGCGCCAGCCGCTCGCGTTGGTCGGCCGGGAGGCAGATGGCATGATCGCGAAGCTGACCGGAAAGATCGAGGCATTGGAAGCGGATCGTTGCGTCGTGGATGTGAACGGCGTGGGGTATCTGGTGCACGCCTCCACCCGCACGCTGGCGGCGTTGCCCGCGGGGATGGTGGCGAGCCTGCTGATCGAGACGCAGGTCCGCGAGGATGCCATTGTTCTTTATGGATTTTTCGAATCGGCCGAGCGCGAATGGTTCCGGCTGCTGACCACGGTGCAGGGCGTAGGCGCCAAGGTAGCACTGAACATTCTGTCCGCCTTGTCGCCGCGCGACCTGATCGCGGCGATCCAGGCGGGGGATCGGGGCAGCCTGACGCGGGCGGCGGGCGTCGGCGCGAAGCTGGCCGTGCGGCTGTTAACGGAACTGCGTGAGAAAGCCGGCGCAATGCCCACAGGTATCGGCTTTTCGCCGATGCTGCCGGCGCCTGTCGGCGGGGTGGAGGCCGATGCGCTGTCGGCGCTGGTCAATCTTGGCTATCGGCGGCCGGAAGCGGGAGCGGCGATTGCGCGGGTGCTGGCGCGGTTGGGCGACGAGGCCGGGCTGGACAGCGTGATCCGTGAGGGGCTCAAGGAGTTGGCCCGGTGAGCGAGGAGCGCACGGTCTCGCCGGGACGGGCTGACGAGGATGCCGCCGAGGCGTCGCTGCGGCCGCAGACGCTGGCCGAGTTCACCGGCCAGAAGGCCAGCCGCGAGAATCTGGCGGTGTTCATCCAGGCCGCGAGGGCACGCGGCGAGGCGCTTGATCATGTGCTTCTTCATGGGCCGCCCGGCCTGGGCAAGACCACGCTGGCGCAGATCGTGGCACGGGAATTGGGGGTAGGTTTTCGCGCGACTTCCGGCCCGGTGATCCAGCGCGCCGGCGATCTGGCCGCGATCCTGACCAATCTGCAGCCGCGCGACGTTCTGTTCATCGACGAGATCCATCGCCTGCAGCCCGCGATCGAGGAGATCCTCTATCCCGCCATGGAGGATTTCCAGCTTGACCTCATCATCGGCGAAGGCCCGGCGGCGCGCAGCGTGCGCATCGAGCTGGCGCCGTTCACGCTGGTGGGGGCGACGACCCGGGCCGGGCTTCTGGCAACCCCGTTGCGCGACCGGTTCGGCATTCCTTTGCGGCTGGTGTTCTATACGCCGGAAGAACTGGAGCGGATCGTTGCCCGGGGGGCCCAGAAGCTCGGCTTCGCCCTGACGGCCGAGGGGTCGTCCGAAATCGCGCGGCGCAGCCGGGGCACGCCGCGCATCGCCGGGCGGCTGCTGCGGCGGGTGCGCGATTTCGCCCATGTGCAGGGTTCAGATCCGGTCGACCGGCACATCGCCGACGCGGCGTTGACCCGGCTGGAGGTGGATCGGCTGGGGCTGGACGCTATGGACCGGCGCTATCTTCTGCGCATCGTGGAACACCATAATGGCGGCCCCGTTGGAGTGGAGACTCTGGCCGCTGCCCTGGCCGAGGCGCGCGACACGCTGGAGGATGTCATCGAGCCCTATCTGATCCAGGAAGGTCTCGTGCTGCGGACCAGCAGGGGCCGTATGCTGGGCGAGCGGGGCTGGCGCCATCTGGGGTTGATCCCACCGGCCGGGGCGCAGCCGCTGCTGGACTTGCTTGGTGACGAAACCTGATGGCGTCTGGCATGCATGATCGGGGCGATGAATGATGTTTCACCCCCCAGCCACGATTCGGGACGGTGCGCATCACTATGCCGTACGCGTCTATTATGAGGACACTGATGCTGGGGGCGTCGTCTATCACGCCAACTTTCTGCGGTTCGCCGAACGCGCGCGGACCGAGGCATTGCGCGACCTCGGGGTATCGCACGCGGAAATGGCGGACCAACATGGACTGATGTTCATGGTGCGG
>DASXIW010000105.1:0-24172 GCA_036497785.1 Acetobacteraceae bacterium
GGCGCAGGACCACGCCATGTAGCCGAAGAATCCAGGCATCCTAATGCCGCGATGCGCCGCGATGGAGCGCAGCATCATATTGGGTGCATTGCCTATATAAGTGAGCGCGCCGAAAAACACCGAGCCCGCCGAGATGGCCAGCAGCGTGGTGTTCAGCTCGCCGGTCAGCCGTGCTGGGTCGTCGCCGGCGAGCTGGAAGAAGACGAGATAGGTCGGCGCATTGTCCAGGAAAGCGGAGAGCAGGCCGGTGAGCCAGAAATAGGCGAGCGGGATCGGGCGGCCGGCGGCATCGGTGATCACGCTCACCAGCGGGGCCAGTGGGCCGGCCGCGCCGGCTTCCAACATGGCGAGCACGGGGCCGATGGTGACGAAGATGGCCGCGAACAGCTTGCCCACCTCGGCCATCGGGTCCCAGCTGAACAGATTGCCGGCGCGGACGGCCTGCGGCGTGACCAGCAACGAGACGGCGGTGACGGCGAGGAACACCGCCATGCCGGCAAGCCGCTCGATTTCGATGCTCTGTCCGAGCAGGGTCACGAAGCCGGGATGCCAGACGCCCTGCATCAGCACGCTGGCCACGATGACGGCGATGAGGGCGACATTGGGCAGGCCGCGCAGGCGCATGCCGGGCGGGCGGGAGACAAGCGGATCGCGTGCGGCCATGTGGCGGTCGAGCAGCCAGAACGCGGCCAGCAGCGGGATGGCCATGGCGACGAGCGGCAGTGTGAGGTTGGTGATGGGCCAGAAGAACGGCACGCCGTGCAGGAAGCCGATATAGAGCGGCGGGTCGCCCAGCGGCGAAGTGGCGCCGCCGGCATTGGCGCAGAGCAGCAGGAAGAAGACCACGATATGGACGCGCCGGCGGCGATGGGCGTTGGCGCGCAGCAACGGGTGGATCAGCACCATGGACACGCCGGTGGTACCCATCACCCCGGCCAGGACCGTGCCGATGGCCAGCAGCAGCGTGTTGCCGGCGGGGCTGCCCCAAGGGCCGCCTTCCAGGAGAATGCCGCCGCCCGCGGTGAACAGCGCCAGCAGAAGCGTGACGAAGGGCAGATATTCCAGCAGCACGGCATGCCACGCCCCGCCGGCCGCCACCCCTGCCCCTTGCAGCACGGCCTCCGGCAGAAGCAGAGCGAGCGTCCAGAACGCCGCCACCAGCCCCATGCGACGATGCCATAGATGCGGGGCTGCCATCGGGAACAATGCGATGGACAGCAGCATTCCCGCGAAGGGAATGCCCCAGGGCAACCCAGGCCCCCCCCCGGCGGGTCCCGCCGCCCAGGCCGCGTGCGGCAGCAGGGTCGCGCCCGCGGCAATGCCACCCCATATGCAGCGCGTTGCTTGCCTGGGGAGGGTCGGTTGCATGACCACTCCCCTATAAGTAACGTCCGGCCGGCGCAACAGGCGATCGGCCACGCCTTTTTGGAGAAGCCTGATATGGATATGACCGGCGAGCGACGCATTGCCGCGCCCCGCGAGGCGGTGTGGGCCGCCCTGAACGACCCGGAGATGCTGCGGAGCTGCATTCCCGGCTGCGAGACGCTGGTGAAGGAGTCCGACACCGACCTGAAGGCGACGGCCTCGGTGAAGATCGGCCCGATTGCCGCGAAATTCGCGGGCAAGGTGCAGCTGCTCGACCTCGACCCACCCAATGGCTATCGCATTGCCGGCGAAGGTACGGGCGGCGTGGCCGGATTCGCCAAGGGCGGTGCGGTGGTGAAGCTGGCGCCCGATGGCGCCGACACGATCCTGAGCTATGACGTGAAGGCGCAGGTGGGCGGCAAGATCGCGCAGCTGGGCGCCCGGCTGATCGACGCCACGGCCAAGCAGATGGCCGACGCGTTCTTCGACCGCTTTGCCGCCAAGCTGGCCCCGGTGGTTGCCGAGGGGCCGGAAGGCGCCGAAGTGGCGGCCGCCACGGCGCCTGCCGAAGCCGCCCCCATGCCCTCTGTCAGCTTGCTGTCACTGATTCCGCGCGCGCCGCTGGGTTTACCGCTGGTCGCCTGGATCGGCATTGCGGTGTTCGCGCTTATCATGGTCCTGATGTTTGGAAGTATGCTCTAGTGCTACCGAATTCCGTTACCGAGACGAGCGCGCTGCTCGAGGCCGGCGGCTACGTCGCCGATACCGCGCTGGCCACCACCGTCTTCCTTGCGCTCAGCATGCAGCGGCCGCTTTTTCTGGAAGGCGAGCCCGGCACGGGCAAGACCGAAATCGCCAAGGTACTGGCCGCCGGTCTTGGCCGCCGGCTGGTGCGGCTGCAGTGCTATGATGGGCTGGATCTGTCGGCCGCAGCCTATGAATGGGACCATGCCCGCCAGCTGATGGCGATCCGCATGGCGGAAGCCTCCGGCGGCGTGGATCGGGGCGCGCTGGCCAGCGACATTTATGCTCGCGAATTCCTGCAGGCGCGGCCGCTGCTGAACGCGATCGACCCCGAGCAACCCCCGGCCGTGCTGCTGATCGACGAGCTGGACCGCGCGGACGAGCCGTTCGAGGCGTTCCTGCTGGAGGTCCTCGCCGATTTCCAGCTCACCGTTCCGGAATACGGCACGATCCGGGCAGCGACGCCCCCGGTGGTGGTGCTGACATCCAACCGGACGCGCGAGGTGCATGACGCGATCCGCCGGCGCTGCCTGTATCATTGGGTGGATTATCCCGATGCCCGGCGGGAGCGGCAGATCCTGGCGCGCAAGGCGCCGGATGTGGCGGAGAAGCTTTCGGCGCAGATCGTCGCCTTCGTGCAGCGGCTGCGCGGCGAGGATCTGTTCAAGCTGCCGGGCGTGGCCGAGACGATCGACTGGGCGGCGGCGCTGGCGCATCTGAACCAGCACGAGCTGATGCCGGATGCGGTGGATGAGACCTTGGGCGTTTTGCTGAAATATCAAGATGATATAGCGAAAATCAAAGGCGCCGAAGCAGCCCGCCTGGTCAGCGAGGCGCAAGCTTCGGTCGCGGCCTGATGAATTTCGCACCCGCGCAGCCACCGCGCGGCGGCAGGATCGCCGGCAATGTCATGCATTTCGCGCGGCTGTTGCGGCGGGCCGGGCTGCCGGTGGGACCGGCGGACATGCTGGCGGCCCAGCAGGCGCTGACGCTGGTGCAGATCGGCGATCGCCAGCAGGTTCGCACCGCGCTACGCACCACCATGGTGCATCGCCACGAGCATCAGGATCTGTTCGAGCAGGCCTTCCTGATGTTCTGGCGCGACCCGGAGGGGTCGAAAACCGCGCTGGCCATGGCGATGATGGAAGGCATGCCGGAAGCACCGCCGCCCGAACGCGCCCCCGCCGGCAGCCGGCGGCTGGCCGAGGCGATGACCAATCCGCGGCCGCCGCGCGAGAAGCCGGATGAACGGCGCGAGGAAATCGAGGCGGTGATGACCGTCTCCGAGCGCGAGCGGCTGCAGCAGATGGATTTCGAGGCGATGAGCGCCGCTGACATCGCCAATGCCAAGGCCGAGATCCGCCGGCTTGTGCTGCCCATGGATCTGCGCCGCACGCGGCGCCGGCGGCCCGATCCAGGTGGCGCGCATGTCGATCTCCGCGCCACCATCCGTGCCAGCCTGCGCCAGGGCGGGGAAATCCTGGAACTGGCGCGCAGCCGCAAGGTGACGCGGCCGCCGCCTTTGGTGGTGTTGTGCGACATATCCGGAAGTATGAGCCGTTACGCACAGATATTGCTGCATTTTCTGCATGCCGTGGCGAATGACCGGGATCGGGTGACAACCTTTCTGTTCGGCACCCGCCTTTCCAACATCACGCGGCAGCTGCGGCATCGCGATCCCGAAGTGGCGTTTCAGATGGTGTCCCACGCCGTGCCGGACTGGTCCGGCGGCACGCGGATCGGCGAGGCGCTGGCGCTATTCAACCGCAACTGGGCGCGCCGCGTGCTGGGCCAGGGTGCCGTGGTCCTGCTGGTGACGGATGGGCTGGATCGCGACGGGGCGGTGGGGCTGGCGGAGAACATGGAGCGGCTGCACAAATCCTGCAGCCGGCTGATCTGGCTGAACCCGCTGTTGCGGTGGGACGGGTTCGAACCCAAGTCGCAGGGCATCCGCGCGATGTTGCCGCATGTGGACGAATTCCGGCCGGTCCATAATCTGGCCAGCCTGCGCGCGCTGATCGAAACCCTCTCCCGCCCGCTGTCACGGCAGGCCATGGAGCAATGGAGACTGGCATCATGACGCAAATCGAAGCCGATGACGTGCTGAGCGTTGCGACGGCCTGGGCGGAAGCCGGTGAACAGGTGGCGTTGGCGACGGTGACGGAAACCTGGGGCAGTTCCCCCCGCCCCGCTGGCAGCCAGCTCGCCGTGACGGTATCCGGCAAGATGGCCGGGTCGGTCAGCGGCGGCTGCATCGAGGGCGCGGTGTCCGACGCCGCAATGAAGACGATCGAAACCGGGGTACCGCAATTGCTCGATTTCGGTGTCACCAACGAACGCGCCTGGGAGGTGGGCCTGGCCTGCGGCGGCAAGCTGAAGGTGTTCGTGGAGAAGCTTTCGTGACGCCGGATATCCGAACCGCCCTTGCGGCGGCACGCGCGGCCAAACGGCCGGTGGTGCTGACGACCCATCTACCCGACGGCGCGCAAATGCTGTTGCCCGCGCCGGATGCGCCGGCCGACCTCGCCGCTGCGGCGGCGCGGGCGATGGACCGCGACGAGAACGGCACGGTGCAATTGGCGGGCGGAACCTGGTTTCTGCACGTCTATAACCCGCCGCAGCGGCTGATCGTGGTGGGGGCGGTGCATATCGCCCAGGCGCTGGTGCCGATGGCGGCGCATCTGGGGCTGGCCGTGGTGGTGGTGGATCCACGCCGGGCCTTCGCCACCGATGAGCGCTTCCCCAACGTGACCGTGTTGACGGACTGGCCGGACGAGGCGCTGGACGCGCTGGCGCCGGATGTGCGCACCGCCGTGGTGACGCTGACGCATGACCCCAAGCTGGACGATCCCGCGCTGGACCGGGCGCTGAACAGCGAGGCCTTCTATATCGGCGCGCTGGGCAGCCGAAAGACCCATGCGGCAAGGCTCCGCCGTCTGCGGGAGCTGGGGCATGACGACGCGGCGCTGGCGCGCATTCGCGGGCCGGTGGGACTGAACATCGCCGCCGTGACCGCGCCGGAGATCGCGCTGTCTATCCTCGCGGAATTCGTCGCCGTGCGCCGCAACGCCGCATTGGCGGCGAAGGAGACGGCGCAGGCAGCCGCATGATTTTCGGCGCGTTCCCGCTGGACGACGTGCTGGGCGCGGTCCTGGCGCATTCCCATCGCCTGCCCGACCGCGTGCTGAAGAAAGGCTCCGTGCTGGACGAGGCCGCCATCGCCGCGTTGCGGAAGGCTGGCCGGACCGAGGTGATCGTCGCGCGGCTCGAGCCCGGCGACGTGCCGGAAAACGACAGCGCCGACCGGCTGGCGCGCACCTTCGACGGCCCGCTGCTATCGCGCCGCCGGGCGGCGACCGGGCGGGTGAATATCCATGCGGATGCGGCCGGATTGCTGCGGGTAGATGCCGATCTGCTCGACCGGATCAATCTGGTGGACGAGGCGCTGACCGTGGCGACGCTGCCGGATTTTTCCCCGGTTGCCGCAGGCGCGATGCTGGCGACGATCAAGGTGATCCCCTTCGCCGTGCCTGGCGCGGTGCTGGACAGGGTGGAGGCGGTGGCGCGGGAGGCCGCACCGTTCACGCTGCACCGCTTCCGCAAGATGACCGCCGGCCTTGTGTTGAGCGAACTGCACGGGCTGAAGGAGAGCGTCATCGAAGGCACCATCGCCGCAACGGAGGCACGCATCGCCGCGCTGGGCGGGACGCTGCTGACGCCGTTGCGCTGCCCGCACGCCGCCGCCCCGATCGCCGCCGCGCTGCGGCAATTGCGGGAGGCCGGTGCGCAGCTGCTGCTGGTGGCCGGCGCCTCCGCCACGATCGACCGGCGCGATGTGGGGCCGGCCGGCGTGGTCGAAGCCGGTGGCGAGATCGTGCATTTCGGCACGCCGATCGATCCCGGGAACCTGATCTGCCTGGGGCGGATCGGTGACATCCCGGCGCTGGTGCTGCCCGGCTGTGCCCGCAGCCCGAAGCCGAACGGCATCGACATGGTGCTGCAGCGCATCTTCGCCGGCCTGCCCGTGGGCGCGCGCGAGGTGATGCGCATGGGTGTGGGGGGCCTGCTGAAGGATACCGATGCGCGCCCGCTGCCCCGCGCCAAGGCGGCCGCCAAGGCGGAGCCGGTGAAGCAATCCCATGTGGCCGCCATCGTGCTGGCGGCGGGGCGCTCCACCCGCATGGCGCCGTTCAACAAGCTGCTGGTAGCCGATCGCAGCGGCAAGCCGATGATCGCCCGCGTGGTGGACAATGTGCTGTCCAGTGGCGCGCGGCCGATCCTGGTGGTGACGGGCCATCTGGGCGAGGAAATCCGCGCCGCGCTGGCCGGCCGGCCCGTGACGTTCGTGGATGCGCCCGATTACGCCCAGGGCCTGTCCGCCAGCCTGAAGTCGGGCATCGCTGCCCTGCCGGACAGCGCCGCCGCCGCGGTGGTGTGCCTGGGCGACATGCCGCTGGTGAACGGGCGCATGATCGACCGCCTGATCGCCGCCTACGATCCGGATGAGGGCCGCAGCATCGCGGTGCCGACGCATCAGGGCAAGATCGGCAATCCGATCCTGTGGGATCGCCGCTACATTCCGGAGATCATGCAGCTATCCGGCGATGGCGGGGCGCGCGTGCTGCTGCGAGCGCATATGGAGCAGGTCGCCGAGGTGGAGATCGGCGACGACGCCGTGCTGCGCGATTTCGACACGGTGGACAGCCTGGCGACGCTGCCGGAACGGATGCGGCCTGTGCTGACGAGCTAGATTTCGCCTATCGCGCGGCGATATGCTCTCTAAATGAGCGATCGCCCCGCAGACCTCCCCGAGACGTGCCCCCGCGCGATACCCGAGACGCGCCCTCGCGCGATGCACGACCTGGGTGGCGTGTCGAAATTCATGTGCGACGCAGTGGACACCGAGCCTCATGCGTTGAACGATTTCGACCGCGAGGTGGACGCCATACGCCAGATACTGGGCGCCAGGCGGATCATGTCCGTCGATGAATTACGCCGGGGAATCGAGGCGATCCCCGAGGCGGAGTACCACCGCCTATCCTATTATCAGCGCTGGATCCGCGCCATCACCATGAACCTGCTGGAAAAAGGCGTGATCGGCGACGCCGAGCTGCGCGCTGCGCTGGATCGCGGCTGATGGGCGCGCCAACCCTTGCCCCCGGCGCCCGGGTGCGGGTGCGCGACGACTGGCCGGAGACACGCGGGCCCTGCCATATCCGCACGCCGCATTATCTGCGCGGCGAAACTGGCACGGTGCTGCGCCATCTCGGCGATTTCCCCAACCCCGAAGACCTCGCCTTCGGCCGCCTTGCGAAGGCCCGGCCGCTCTATCACGTCGTCTTCCCCCTGCCCCTTCTGTGGCCCGAGGGAAAGCCGGGCGATGAAGTCGTTGTCGAGCTCTTCGCACATTGGCTGGAGGCCGCATGAACCTGCTGGAAACCCCAGGAGAGCGCCTGCTGGAGGCGGTGCGCGGGCTGCTGATCGCCAAAGGCATTACAGACGACGCCGAAATCGCCGAACGGATCCGCATCACCGACCGCGCCTCCCCGGCCCTCGGCGCCGCCATGGTCGCCCGCGCCTGGACCGATCCCGAATTCCGCAAGCTGATGCTCGCCGACGGCACGCGCGCCGCCGAATCCATGGATATCCCGATGCGCGGCCTGCCGCCGCTAGGCGTGTTGGAGAATACCGTGGACATTCACCACCTCGTCGTCTGCACCCTGTGCTCGTGCTATCCCCGCGCAGTGCTGGGATATCCGCCCTTCTGGTTCAAATCCGCCGCCTATCGCGCCCGCGCCGTGCGAGACCCGCGCGGCCTTCTAGCGGATTGGGGCACCACCCTGCCGGAGAGCGTGAAACTGCGCGTGGTGGACAGCACCGCCGATTATCGCTGGATGGCGCTGCCATTGCGCCCGGCCGGCACGGAAGACTGGCCGGCGCAACGGCTGGCCGGGATCGTGCGGGAAGGCGATATGATCGGCGTGACGGTTCCGAGCGCGGGGTGAGAACAGGTTTGAAGGAAGGCCGGGCTCTGCCCAGCCTTCCTTCCTTTCATTGCGCCCGCTCAGTTCTTAACCGTCACCAGCGACGGCACGGACGTGCAGTCCCGCAGCCAGCCTTTTGGCATGCCGAGCAGGAAGCCGGCCTGGAGCAGGTTCAGTGCGTGATCGGTCAAGCCGACGGCGGCGGCGTAGAAGGAGCGTGGGTCCGGGGTGTGCATCAGATAGGCTTGGGTCTCGTTCATCATCAGGTCGGTATCGGCGGGATCGTAATCCTGTGCTGTGAGAAACCGGATGAAGGCAGCGCGGTCGGCGTCGGTCATTGCGGTCTTGAAGAAGGATTGGGCGTAGCTGGCATAGGTGGGGTTGTTGAAATATTCGCCGTGCGACATTTCGTGGTGGAGGATGGTGGCGCGCGCGGTGGCGTCGATTTGCGGGTCCAGCCCGGCATGCGGGATTGATATCAGGGCGCCCAGCGATCCGGGTTGCAGATAGCCTTCCTGGTTGAGGAGGCGGCGGAGCATCTGCTCCCGGGGTGTCAGCGCGATTTTTTGCTGGTCGGCGAGTTGGAAGAAGCGTTGCCGCGATGCGGCGCTGTAGTCATGGCCGTAATAATAAGTTTCGGGCGTATCGCCATGGGCGGCGATGGCGGAGCTCAATTCGGCGTCCGTCAGCACGTGGTCGCGCGGCAGGCCGGCTTTTTCGATCAGGGCGGCGACGCGGTTCAGCATCATGCCCTGGTCGTGCAGGTCAGGGAAATCCAGCACCAATATGCGCGGGTTGGGGATGAAGCGGAAGATCGCCAGATGCGGATCGGTGTTGGCTTTCCGCCTCGATCGCGGCGCGTATGGCGAATTCGGCACGCGGGGCGGGAAGCGTAGCAGGCGCCGGCGGTGGCGGGCGCAGCAGGAAGGCGGCACCCCCAAATCCCGCGAGCGGCACCGCCACCGCGCCGGCGGCGAGGCCCATGCCGAGCCGTCGCGGCCCGCGCCGCGGTGGCGGCGGCACTGGCGGATCCACATCGGGCCGGATGGCCCGGACGCGGATCGTGTCGTCGTTCTGGGCGGTCGGCACGCGTCTCTCGGACCGGCGCTCTCAAACAGTGGCTGTGTCAGGCACCCAGATTGATGACTTGCACGCGGCGGTTACGCGGCTCCGGCGTCTGCGGCGGCGTCGCGACCAGCAGGTCGGACTCGCCCATGCCCACGGTTTCGAGCCGGTTCGGCGTGACGTTGAACTTGCTTTCCAGATAGGCAGCGACGGCGGCGGCGCGCTGGTCGGACAATGCCTTGTTGGGCTCCGGGCTTCCGACCGTGTCGGTATGGCCGGCGATGCGGAAGCGATAGCTGCTAAGTGCGGAACTGGTCAGCGCCTGGCCGAGCTGGTCGAGCGTGTGCATGGCGGCCGGCGCAAGTTCCGCCGAGGCGGTTTGGAACTGGACGCTGAGATCGACCGAAGCCGGCTTGGCGGCGGCGGCGGGACTGGCCATCCGCGTCGGTGCGGCCGGGGCCATGTGCATGGCTTTCGGCATGGTCGGGGCGGCGGCGGGCGCCGGCGTGCCGGGCGCCACCGGGCGGATGCCGCGCGTGCCGCAGCCCAGCGCGCCGGTGGGTTTCAGCGAATTGATGATCTGGTCGGCGCTCGGGCTGCCCTGGGCGAAAGAGCCGGGTGCGAAAGCAGCGCTACCGGCGCATAACAGCGAAGCGGCGGCGATCAGTGATTTGCGCGTGACAAAGGGGGCCTCCCAGGCCTGACGATAGCGCGTTGCGTACACATCTAGGACGATCAGAAGACATCATTCCAGTACGGTATCGGCATCCTCGCGCCCTCGGATGGATACTGCTACGGTTGCGCACTGACGGAGTCTGCCGGGGGGGCACGCGCGGCATGGGTATGAGCGGGATCGGGGATGGCTTGCGCATGGCCCGCAGGCCGTGACCATTGCGGTCGCCTCCGGCTTTTATGGCAAGCTGCCGGCGCGCGGGGATTTCCTGCGCGCGGGCCTGCCGCGCAGCTTCACCGATCCCTGGTGGGACGAATGGTTGCAGGCCGCCATGGCGGATAGCCGGGACGCGCTCGGCAAGGCGTGGCTGAATTGCTGGATGGAAGCGCCGGTCTGGCGTTTCTGCCTGCCGGACGGGGCATGCGGGCCGCACGGCGTGCTGGGTCTGTGGATTCCCAGCGTTGATCGGGCCGGGCGGTATTTCCCGCAGGCTTTCGCCATGGTGCTGCCCGGCGCCGGGCCGGATGCGCTGGCGGTGGCAGGAACCGCATGGTTGGACGAGGCCGAGCGGATCGGGCTGGACGCGTTGGAGCAGGAAATCCAGCCGGATTCGCTGAGCGACAGGCTGGCGGCGCTGCCGGCGCCGGAGGCGGTGTCGGGCGATGGCGACGCGCCGTGGTGGACGGCGGGATCGCCCTATGTGGCCGCGACGGCGCTGCGCCTGCCCGGCTTGCCCGATCCCGCGCAATTCGCAACGATGCTCAGGACTCCGCTGGCGCCCGATGGCTCGCCGGCGGAAGAGGCAGCGGCTGAAGGCCGGCCGACAAAAGGCGGGTTTCTGGAGGCGACATGACGGAAGACCGGTTCCGCTCCTGGGCAACGACGCATGTCGGCACCGTGCGCTCGCGCAACGAGGATGCCATGGTGTGCCGCCCTGATCTGGGCCTGTGGGCCGTGGCCGACGGCGCGGGTGGCCATGCGCGCGGCGAGGTCGCGTCCCGCATGATTGTCGAGGCGCTGGAATCGATCCCGCCCGGCCTGTCGCCGGCCGACATGCTGTCGGAAATCCGCAACCGCATGTCCGCCACCCATGCCGCCTTGCGTGAGGACGCGGCGAATAGCGCGTCGCATGACATGTGCGCTTCGACCGTGGTGATCCTGGTGGCGCGGGATGCTTATTTCGCCTGCCTCTGGGCCGGTGATTCGCGCGCCTATCTGCTGCGGGACGGCGAATTCCAGCAGATCACCAGGGATCACAGCCTGGTGCAGGAACTGGTGGATGCCGGCGCCATCACCGCCGATCAGGCGGAAAGCCATCCGCGCGCCAACATCATCACCCGCGCGGTCGGCGCCGACGCCGACGAGTTGGAACTGGACAAGGTGACCGGCCGACTGGAGGTGGGAGACCGCTTCCTGCTATGCAGCGACGGGCTGTGCAAAACGCTGCCGGACGCGGAAATCGGCCAGATCCTGGCCAGCCCCGGGATTGCCGCGCCATCCGATCAGCTGGTGGAAGCGGCCCTGGCGAACCATGTGCGTGATAATGTGACGGCGGTGGCCGTCGAGATTATCGCCGCGGAGTAGGCCGGCCGGAGCGTATGCGCGCGGGGTTGGCGGGGCGGCCGTGCGTCAAATTAAAGACTCATGCCAACGGCCGGCCATTCAGATCAGCTTTTCCGCAAAGCCTCGTCGATGATCACGATCGCGCTCGCCTTGTCGCCGGAGGCAAGCGCGTTACGCGCATCCGATATCTGCTTTATCAGAGTCTGGTTGTCCGGGTCGCCGGCGCGCGAGGGCGCGACGGAACGGTCCAGCGCACGGGTCTCGGCGCGCTCCAGCGCCTCCTGCGCGGCGCCGCTTTGATTGGCGGCGAGCGCCTGGCGCGCGGCCATCAGATACTGCTCGGGGCCGGCGCCGGGCGCCACGGTCGGGTCCGGCAGGCGCGGCGCGATCTGGCTGCGGGTGTCGGTGGCGGTGATGTTGGCCGAATTATTGGACAGCGGCAGTGACTGGCCGGTGCCGATATCGTTGCCCGGTCGCGCTATAGGGGCGGAAGGAGGCGGCATCTGTGCCATCGCGAAAGCGGGAGCCGCAAGCACGGCAATCAGCGTGGCAGTGGTCAAGCGCATGGGAAACTTCCTTCTAAAATGGCCCTACATCCAGCGTCCGCAGCCTGCGGCGCAAATGCGTCCGAATTCTTTGGAACTGCCAGGTTCCTCACCGCGGACGATGTGGTAC
The DNA here is from genome assembly GCA_036497785.1 of Acetobacteraceae bacterium. Classification (GTDB taxonomy): domain Bacteria; phylum Pseudomonadota; class Alphaproteobacteria; order Acetobacterales; family Acetobacteraceae; genus DASXIW01. The sequence goes on from DASXIW010000105.1 coordinate 12,070, forward strand.
GGCCAATGATTGCGCACAACGTTCCGAAGCAGCTTCGGTTCCCTGGCCGGCCGGGGAGCTTGCCAGTTTCGCCCGGCTGGCGGATGAAACCGGCCGGCAGGCGAAAGGCACAGGGCATGACGGAGCGGGCGGGGGATGAAATGGGGATCGGGCAGGCCGGCTTCAGGACGGCTGGTGTCATCGGCTGGCCCGTCGCCCATTCCCGCTCGCCGATGCTGCACAGCTTTTGGCTGCACCGGTACGGCATCCCGGGCGCCTATCTCCCCTTCCCCGTCCAGCCCGGCCGGATGGCGGCGGCGCTGCGCGGCCTGCCGGCACTCGGTCTGGCCGGCTGCAACGTGACGGTGCCGCACAAGGCCGAGGCCGCCGCGTTGGTGGACCGGATCGACGACGCCGCACGGCGCGTCGGCGCGGTGAATCTCGTCGTGGTGGAAGCGGATGGCTCGCTCAGCGGCAGCAATACCGACGGGTTCGGCTTTCTCGCCAATCTGCGCGAGGCGTGCCCGGGTTGGCGTGGCGATGCCGGGCCGGCGGTGGTGCTGGGCGCCGGCGGGGGTGCGCGATCGGCGGTGGCCAGCCTGCTCGATTCGGGGGCGCCGGAGGTGCGGCTGGTGAACCGTTCCCGGGCACGCGCCGAGCAGATCGCCGCGGAGATCGGCGGCAACATTGTCCCCCTCGGCTGGGATTCGTCCGAGGCGGCGCTGGCGGATGCGGCATTGCTGGTCAACACCACAACCCTTGGCATGGTTGGGCAGCCCGCGCTGGATCTCGCGCTGCACAGGCTACCGGTGACGGCGGTGGTGTACGACATCGTCTACAACCCGCTCTGGACGCCTTTGCTGCTGACCGCGCGGGCGCGCGGCAATGCGGTGGTGGGCGGGCTGGGTATGCTGCTGCATCAGGCGCGGCCGTCTTTCGCCGCCTGGTTCGGTGTGCTGCCGGACATCACGCCGGAGCTGCGCCAGGCCGTGGAGTCGACGATCGGGTAATGGCAATGGCATACGCCTTGGGCCTGATGCGTTGACGCAACGCTTTGGCATAAATCATGCTGGTCTTTACACGCGTGACCCAGCGCGGACGACAACAGGAGGATGACGGTGAAGCTATCCGATTTGCGGCTGACGCTGGCCCTGGCGGCGTTTGCCATGCTGGGCGCGCTGGCCGCCTTAGCCGCCCAGGCCAAGGACTGGAAGAAGATCGTGATTGCCACCGAAGGCGGCTACGCGCCGTACAACATGCGCACGCCGGAGGGCAAACTGGTCGGTTTCGAGATCGATCTTGCCAATAATCTGTGCGACCGGCTGAAGATCACCTGCGAATTCGTCGCCCAGGACTGGAACGGCATCATCCCCGGCCTGACCGAGGGGAAATACGACGCCATCATGGACGGCATGAGCATCACGCCGAAGCGGCTGGACGTGATCGGCTTCACCGCCCCCTACACCGTCTCGCCCAGCACCTTCGCGGTGATGAAGGACAGTCCGCTGGCCAAGCTGCCGGACACCGGCAAGCGCGTAAGCCTGGACGACAAGGCAGCGACCGATGCCGCCATCGCCGACTTCACGCCCATGCTGAAGGGCAAGGTGATCGGCGTGCAGATCTCCACCATCCAGGCCGATCTGCTCAACACCTATCTGAAGGGTATCGCCACCATCCGCACCTATCCGACCACCGAGGAACATGATCTGGACCTTCAGGCCGGGCGCGTCGATGCCGCCCTCGCCTCCACCTCCTATTTCGTGTCCACCCTGTCCAAGCCGGGCGGCGACCAGATGGTTCTTGCCGGTCCGCGATTCGTCGGCGGCCTGCTGGGCGAAGGCACCGGCATCGGCTTGCGCAAGAGCGACACGGACCTCAAGGAGATGCTGAACACCGCGCTGGCGGCGGCGAAGGCGGACGGCACGATCAAGGCGCTGTCGGTGAAATGGTTCAAGACCGATATCAGCCCTCCGTGATGGCGGCCATTGCGCGGCGCCGGTCCGGCTTGGCCTGAGGTAACGCCTTGACCGGCTATTTCACGCTGATCGGGTTCGGACCGACGGGCTGGGGCTGGCAGTTGCTCGATGCCAGCCTGATGACGCTGGCGGTCTCGGCCTGCGCCTTCGCCGCCAGCCTGGTGTTCGGCACGCTGGGCGCGGGCGCGAAGCTATCGGTCTCGCGCGCGGTACGGCGCGCAAGTGAGGTGTACACAACCGTTGTGCGCGGCGTGCCCGATCTGCTGGTGATCTATCTGTTCTATTTCGGCGGCAGCCAGGTGATGACTTCGCTTGGTCATCTGCTGGGGCGCGAAGGTTTTCTCGGCCTGAATGGCTTCATGGTGGGCATGCTGGCGGTGGGCCTGGTCGCCGGCGCCTATCAGACCGAAGTCATCCGCGGCGCCTATCAGGCAATTCCGCGCGGCGAAATCGAGGCGGCCCAGGTGATTGGCATGGGCCGGATGTTGATGTTGCGGCGGATCATCGCGCCGCGCGTGCTGCGCTACGCCCTGCCGGGCATGGGCAATGTCTGGCAGCAGGTGGTCAAGGAATCGGCACTGATCTCGGTGACCGGGCTCGCCGAGATCATGCGCCAGATACATGTCGGCGCGGGCTCCACCCGCCTGCCCTTCGACTTCTACATCACCGGCCTGTTCCTGTACCTGATCCTCACCAGCCTGTCCGGCCTGGTATTCCACGGCGTGGAAGGCTGGAGCATGCGCGGCGAAAGGCGGGCCTGAGGCATGGAATTCGCCTTCCTCGCGGACACGTTCCGCCAGCTATTGGGCGGGGTGCCGCTGACGCTGGAACTGGCGGGAAGCTCGATCCTGGCCGGTGCGATTCTCGCCTTGGCGCTGGCCCTGCTGCGCACGCTGCGCGGCCCGATGGGCTGGGCGGTGCGGGCCTATGTATTCGTCATGCGCGGCACGCCATTGCTGCTGCAGATTTTCCTGATCTATTACGGCCTCGGCCAGTTCGCTGCCATACGCTACAGCTTTCTGTGGCTGTTCCTGCGCGAGCCCTATTGGTGCGCCATCCTGGCGCTGTCGCTGAACACCGCCGCCTATGGTTCGGAAATCATCCGGGGCGGGTTGCAGGCGGTGCCGCGTGGCGCGCTGGAAGCGGCACGCGTCTGCGGCATGTCCGGCCCGCTGCTGTATCGCCGCATCGTCCTGCCGCTGGCGCTGCGCCAGGCGCTGCCCGCCTATGGCAACGAAATCGTCATCATGGTGAAATCCACATCCCTCGCCAGCATCATCACGCTGACGGAAATCAGCGGCATCTCCTACGCCATCATTTCCGAGACCTATCGCGCGCTGGAGGTGTTCCTGTGCGCGGGCGCGATCTACCTGGCCATCATCTTCGTGCTGACCCGCGCCATCGCGGCACTGGAAAACTGGCTGAATCCGCATCTACGGACCGCCTTGCCATGAGCCCCTCCGCCATCGCCGTCACCGATCTGCACAAAAGCTTCGGCCGCAACGAGGTGCTGTGCGGCGTGTCGCTGGATGCGCGGGAGGGCGAGGTGATTTCCATCATCGGTGCCAGCGGCTCGGGCAAATCCACCCTGCTGCGCTGCATCCCGCTGCTGGAAGTGCCGGATGCCGGCACGATCGCCATCGCCGGCGAGACCATCCACCTGCGCACCCGCCACGGCCGCCATGTCGCCGCCGATGCAGCACAGGTGAACCGCCTGCGCGCCTCGCTGGGCTTCGTGTTCCAGAGCTTCAACCTGTGGGCGCATATGACGGTATTGCAGAACGTGATCGAGGCGCCGGTGCATGTGCAGCGCCGTCCGCGCGCCGATTGCATCGCCGAGGCCGAAGCGCTGCTCGACAAGGTGGGCCTTTCCGACAAGCGCGACGCCTACCCCGCCCAGCTCTCCGGCGGCCAGCAGCAGCGCGCCGCCATCGCCCGCGCGCTCGCCATGCATCCCCGCGCGCTGCTGTTCGACGAGCCGACCTCGGCGCTGGATCCCGAACTGGTGAGCGAGGTGCTGCGCGTCATTCGCGGCCTCGCCGAGGAAGGCCGCACCATGCTGATCGTCACGCATGAAATGGCCTTCGCCGCTGACGTCTCCACCCGCGCCATCTTCCTGCACGCCGGCAAAATCGAGGAAGAAGGCCCCCCCGCCCAAGTCTTCGGCGCCCCCCTAACCGATCGCTGCCGCCAATTCGTCACCCGTCACCTGAACCGCTAAACGGACAAGAGTTTTTTGCTTCTTTTTTGCAAAAAAGAAGCCCTTTAGGGGGCTTGTTCTTTTTTAAAAAAACAACCAAAAACTTTTATCCGTTTAGGACCAGGCTAGAGTTTGGCCCAGGACCCAGCCGTTCAGGTAATTGGTGTAGCCCAGTTTCTTTTTGCGCACCACGCCTTGCGCGGCTTGCAGCAGAGGGATGGCGGCGCCGATCTCCGTGGCCTCCCGCTCCAGCGCGCGCCAGCCATCCAGGCGCGCCGCCGGGTCCGTCACGCTCGCCATGGCGGCGATCTTCTGGCCGAACACCATGTCCTTCCAGGCCGAGATCGGCGATGCCGGGTTGAGCAGCGCCCCCGCGCCGAGTTCGGGATCGCCGGTCGGATTGTCCAAGGCATACAGCGTCGCTTCGGGCAGATAATTGGCGCGGTTGAGATCGGCGTATTTGGTGTATTCGATCACTTCCAGCTCGGCCGCGATCCCCACTGCCTGCCACATCTGCGCGATGGCGCGGGCGATGTCGAAATCGCCGGCGAATTCGCCGTTGGTGGTGGCCAGCCGGATGCGCACCGGCTGGCCCTGGCCGTAACCGGATTTCGCCAGAAGCAGCCTGGACAAAGCGGGGTCGTAGGCGAACACATAGTCATCGACGGCGGCGGGCGTGCCGTGGATCGCCAGCACTGAAAGCGGCAAGGCCGCGCCGCCGAACACCGCCTGAGACAGGGCCTTCTTGTCGATGGCGTGATGCGCGGCCAAGCGGATGGCGGGATCGGCGAAGCCCTGATCGGAGCGCGTCTGCAACAGGATCATCCGCGTATCCGGCGACGACTCCGCGACCAGGCCGGGCATGGCGGCGAGATGCGCCATCGCGGCCGCCGGCACATCCACCGCCAGATCGACCCTTCCCGCTTCCACCGCCGCGGCGCGGGCGGCGGGCTCGTGGATAATGTCGATGCTGAGGCGCCGCAACTTCGGCCTGGGCCCCCAATAGGCCTCGTTCCGCTCCAGCACGATGCGGCCTTCATCCTCGTATCCCGCCAGCTTGTAGGGGCCGGTGCCGATCGGGTGTGTGGCTAGCGGCTCCGCGCCCGGCGCCTGCATGGCCGCCTGCGGCACCACGAAGGAAGCGAGGGAGGCGAGCCGGACCGGGGCGCTGGGCAACGGGCCATCGAAGTGCATGATGGCGCGCGTGGCGGACGGGGTTTCAATGTGCCGCAGCAGCGGCCAGGACGCCGCCAGATCGCTCTTCTGCCCGGCCCTGGCACGGCCCAGGAATGTCCAGCGGAAATCCGCCGAACTGAGCTTGTCGCCGTTGTGGAAGGTGACGTCGTCGCGCAGATCGACGGTCAGGCTGAGCGCATCGGGGGCAAGATCCCACGCGCTGACCAGGGCGGGGGTCAGCCGCAGGCCGGGATCCAGATCCAAAGCCGGATCATAGATGAGCTTGTACAGCGACTGGGCGCGCGGCACCGCGCGCAGATTCGGGTCCCAGCCAGGGACATCGCTGGGCCATGCGATTGTCGCGCCCTCCGGCTCCGGCGCCGCGCCAGCAAGAAGCACGGCCGCGGCACTGGCCAGCACCGCGCGACGCGATATATCGACCATGACAACCCCCGCCTCGATATCGTCCAGGATATCGCGGCGCTTCTAGGCTGGAATATCGCGCGCCGAAAGCCGGCAACTGCACGCGGGGGGATTTGCTCGCGTGCCGATCCGCCTGCATGATGCGATGCCAGCAGCAGGGCACAGACCCCGCAAGGTCCATAGCTTCACGAAGGCCCACTGCTTCTCCAGGGATCATCTTCTCCAAGGATCATCGCATGACCACGCTGCCCCTCGCCCGCTTCAAGGTTCTCGACCTCAGCCGGGTCCGCGCCGGCCCCACCGCCGTGCGGCAGCTCGCCGATTGGGGTGCCGAGGTCATCAAGATCGAGGCGACCGGTGGAGAGGACGGCATGGGCGGGGCGCGTCACGCGCCGGATTTCCAGAACCTGCATCGCAACAAGCGCAGCCTGACGCTGGACCTGAAGCAGCAGGAGGGGCGGGAAATCCTGTACCGGCTGGCGAAAAACGCCGATGTGGTGGTGGAAAACTACCGCCCGGATGTGAAGTTTCGCCTGAAGATCGATTACGAAACCCTGCGCGCGATCAACCCGCGCATCGTCTATGCCAGCATCTCCGGCTTCGGGCAGGACGGCCCTTATGTGAACCGCCCCGGCTTCGACCAGATCGCCCAGGGCATGGGCGGGCTGATGTCCATCACCGGCCTGCCCGGCCAAGGCCCGGTGCGCGTGGGCATTCCGGTCGCCGACCTTACCGCCGGCATTTTCGCCGCCATGGGCATATTGGTGGCGCTGCTGGAACGCGAGCAATCCGGCCAGGGGCAATGGGTGCAAAGCTCGCTGCTGGCCTCGCAGATCTCCATGCTGGACTTCCAGGCGGCACGCTGGACCATCGGCCAGGAAATCCCGGCGCAGGCCGGCAACGACCATCCCACCAGCATTCCCACCGGCGTCTTCGCCACAGCGGACGGCCACATCAACATCGCCGCCTCTGGTACCGCCATGTTCGGCCGGCTCTGCGACACGCTGGGCATACCGGAGGTCGCCACCGATCCTGACTACATCACGGACAAAGGCCGCTCCCAGCACCGCAAGGCGCTGAACGCAGCGATCGAGGAAAAGACACGCGGCAACAGCTCGGCATACTGGATCGAGGCGTTGAACAAGGCCGGCGTGCCATGCGGGCCGATCAACAATATGGAGCAGGTCTTCGCGGACCCGCAGGTCCAGCATTTGAACATCACCCGCCACATCACCCATCCCGTGCTGGGCGAGCAGGAGGTGATCGGTCAGCCCATCCAACTTAGCCGCAGCCAATGGCAAATCCGTAGTGCCTCGCCCGAGAAGGGCGAACATACCGACGAAATCCTGCGCGAGATCGGCTACAGCGACACCGATATCGCAGCACTGCACGAACAGAAAGTTGTCTGATACAGGTTGCCCTTTTCAACATCATGGCGCTGAACCACAAGGGCGAGACGCCGGCCTCGGTGATGGCCACCACCAAGCAGGCGGTGGCGCAAGCCGACCGGCTGGGCTTCGATGTCACCTGGTTCGCGGAACATCACTTCTCCGCCTTCTCCATCTGCGCCAGCCCGCAAATGATGGCCATGCATTGCGCCGGCTTGACCAGCCGGATCAAGCTGGGGCCGGGCGTGCTGGTGCTGCCGCTGCACGAGCCGCTGCGCATAATCGAAGAACTCGGCATGCTCGACCACGCGAGCGACGGCCGCCTGGTGGTGGGCATCGGCACCGGCCACCAGCCGCGGGAATTCCGCAGCCTCGGCGTCTCCATGGATGAACGCCATGACCGCTTCATGGAAAACTGGGACATGCTCAACGCCGCTTGGCGCGATGGGCGGCTCGCCATCGATGGCAAATTCAGGCAGGTCCCACCAACCCGTTTCTCCATCGGCCCCGTGGGCGGCCGCCGCCCTGAGCTATTCGTGGCCACCCACGACCCCCGCGTGGCGGGCCGCGCCGCACGCGAAGGTGCCGTGATCTTCACCAGCCCCGGCTATCGCGCATTGCCCGAAGCCCTCGCGCAACGCGACTTCGTCTGGCGCGCCGCGGCAGAAGCCGGCGTCGCCGCGCCGGGTGTGAAACTCGGTGTGCAACGCTATGTGTTTGTCACCGAGCACCCGGCTACGGCGCGCCAGGAGCCTGCGAGGGCATGGTGCATTTCATGCGCCGCATGCGCAGCCTGCGCGACATTCACCCCGCGCGCGACGGCCTGCATCTGCACAGCATCCCCTTCCCCGGAGAACCCGATGTGGATTGGTTGCTGGACAACGCCATGGTGGGCGACCCCGAGACCGTCGCGGAACGACTGAGCCGCGACGTGGCGGCGCTGCAACCCTATCATCTGAGCGCCTATATGGGATTATCCGGTCTGCCCGGCGAGGATGTGGTGCGCTCGGTGACGCTGGTCGGCGAAAGGGGGCTGCCGCGTCTGCGGGCGATAGCGGCGGAAAGGGCGGCGGCAGCGTAATACCAGCCGCCTGAAGCTCTACCCCCTCAAACGCGCGGTCGCCGCCTCATCCACACCGCCCTCGGCCGTCAACGCAACGCCGTAGATCCCACGCGCATTCTCGGCTGACACCAGCCCGTCCCGCACATCCCGCGCCACCAGCGCCGGGTCACGCGCCTTGGCATTCCCCATGCCGCCGCCACCAGGCAGCAGCAGTAGCAGCCTTTCGCCATCCGGGATCACCTGAAACCCCTTGGTCCGTAGCGTCTCGCCGGAGGCAAGCCGCACCACCCCCGGCGCGCCCTCACCGCCGTCATCCCGTCCCTTCGGCGGATGCGCCACCCGGTCGAAAATGGCGTTCACCGCGAATTCCAGTTCGCCCTTCGTGCCGATCTCCATGACCTGCCCGAAGCCGCCGCGTGTCTTCCCCGCACCGCCGCTATCCGGCCGGAGTTCCTTCTTCCAGAAGATCACCGGCGCCACGTTCTCTGTGGCCTCCACCGGCATGGTGCGCACGCCGGAGGGAAACGCCGTCCCGTCCAGCCCGTCCCGTGTCGGTCGCGCGCCGGTGCCGCCGGAGTTGAAGGTAATCACTTCGAAATCGGGCAACACCGCTTTGTTGCCGCGCGCCTGCCCGGACACGGAGGACCCACCCCGCAGCGGCGGATTCCACAGGCAGGAAGACCCCTCGGCCGCCACCCGGTCCGGCACCACCTGATGCAGGCAGCCCATCATCAGATCGGGCAGCAACTGCCCCACCACATGGCGAACGGACACGGGATAGGGCCGTGGCGCATTCAGGATGCAGCCTTCTGGGATCTTCATGCGGAACGGCGCCAGGCTCGCCCAGTTATTCGGAATTTCCGGCGCCACCACCACCTTGATGCCGAAGCAGGAATAGGCCCGGCAATACGGCGCCGGCACGTTAATTCCACGCTGCGACAGGCCGGAAGTGCCGGCGAAATCCACCTCGATCGCATCGTCCAGAATGCGCATCGCCGCCTTCAGCGTCACCGGCGATTCATATCCGTCCGAACTAATCTCGCTGGAGTAGACGCCTTTCCCCAGCTTGGCGATCTCCGCCACTGTGGCGCGATGCGAACTCTCGAAGATGAACGCGGCCAGCGGATCGATGCTGTCCATGTCGAACTCGTCCATCATCTGCACCAGCCGCCGCGCGCCCGCATCGTTGCAGGCGCATAGCGAATACACATCGCCTTCCAACTCCACCGGCAGGCGGCTGCCCGCGCGGATGAAGTCGAACAGCGTCTCATTGGCCACACCCCGGTCGAAGCATTTCACGATCGGGATATACAGCCCCTCCTCGAACACGCTGCGCCCCTCGGGCCCCATGCCCAACCCGCCCACATCGATCACATGCGCGGTATTGGCGAACAGCCCCACGATCTTCCCGTTGCGAAAAGCCGGCGTCACCACCGTCAGATCATGCAAATGCCCGGTGCCCAGCCAGGGATCGTTGGTGATGTAATGATCGCCCGGCTGCATGGTCTCGGCCGGGAACTTCGCCAGGAAATGCCCCACGCTCTCCATCATGGAGTTCACATGCCCCGGCGTGCCCGTCACCGCCTGGGCCAGCATGCGCCCCTGCAGATCGAATATCCCCGCCGACAAATCGCCGGCCTCGCGCACCGTGGTGCTGAAGGCGGTGCGGATCATGGTCTGCGCCTGCTCCTCCACCACCGCGATCAACCGGTTCCACATGATCTGGCGCTGAATGCCCGCCAGCGCGTCCGTGTTCGATGCCATCACGCAACACCTCGTTGCAGCTCGATATAGCCGAACCGGTCGATGCTGGCCGACCAGCCCGGCCCCACCAGCGTCGACGTCTCGTTCTCCACGATCACCGCCGGCCCCGCCAGCGTGCAGCCGGGCGACAAGCTGGCGCGGTCATAGATCGCCCAATCCGTCACCTCGCCCATCACGGTGTCGCGCAATCCCCGATGGCTCGCCGCCACCGCCCGGCCGTCGCCTGCCTCGGGCAACGCATCGTCCCCCCGCGCGCCGGTCGTCGCCACCACCACGGCATAGCTCATGATCTCCACATCCGAACCCGGCACCGGCCGGTCGTAGAAGCGGCTATACTCGGTGTCGTAATCGGCGCGGATCAGCGCCACGTCGTCGGCCACCAGATCGCGCGCCGGCAGCTTCACCGGAATCTCGTGCCCCTGGCCCACGTAGCGCATGAACGCGATCCGCGTCTGCGCGGTCGGCGCCCCGAAGCTGCCCTGCGCCACCACGGCAGCCGCCTCGCGCGCCATATCGCCCAGCAGCGCATTCACCGCGCCGATATCGAAACTGGAAAACCGCTGATACAGGCTGCGCACAACCTCATAGCCGACCGGCGCGCGCAGGAACCCGATGGCACTCCCCACCCCCGCACCGGACGGCACCAGCACCCGGTCGATGCCAATCTTCTCCGCCACCCGGAAGGCATGCACCGGCCCGCCGCCACCAAATGCGATCAGTGTGCGTCCCTCGTAGGACTTGCCAGATTCGATGGCGTGCACCCGCGCCGCATTGGACATGTTCTCATCGACCATTTCCACCACGCCGAGAGCGGCCATATCCGCATCCACCCCCAGCCCGTTGCCCACCTCCGCCGCCAGCGCCGCCCGCGCCGCGTCACCCTTCAGCACCATGCTGCCGCCGGCGAAACGCGCGGGATCGTAGCGCCCCAGCACCAGATTGGCATCCGTCACCGCCGGCTTCGTCCCGCCGCGCCCGTAGCAAGCCGGCCCCGGATCGGCGCCCGCGCTTTCCGGCCCCACCGCGATCCGCCCCATTGCATCGAGATGCGCCAGCGACCCGCCGCCCGCCCCGATCTCCACCATCTCGATTACCGGAATCCGCAGTGGCAGCCCCGAACCTTTGCGGAAACGCCCGACCCGCGCCACCTCAAAGCTGCGTGAGGTCTGCGGCTGGAAATCGTCGATCAGGCAGATCTTCGCCGTCGTCCCACCCATGTCGAAGGACAACACCCGATCGAGCCCGCATTGCCGCGCCACATGGGCGCTGAAGATCGCCCCGCCCGCCGGCCCGCTTTCCACCAGCCGGATCGGAAACCGGCAAGCCGTCTCGATCGTCGTCGACCCGCCGCCGGACAGCATCAGGAAGATGGGCGCCGCCATGCCCAGCGCCCGCAACTCCCGCTCCAGCCGGGTCAGATAGCGCGTCATCAGGGGCTGCACATACGCATTCGCCACGGTGGTGGAAAACCGCTCCCATTCCCGCATTTCCGGCGACACCTCGCTGGACAGCGACACCGCCACATCGGGCAGTTCCCCGGCCAGTATGTCGCGCGCGCGCCGCTCATGCAGCGGGTTCACGAAAGCGTGCAGAAACCCGACCGCGATCGCCTCCACCGCCTCTCGCCGCAACACCGGCACCAAGGCGCGCAACGCCGCCTCGTCCAGCGTGCGCAGCACATGGCCCTCATTGTCCAGCCGCTCCGGCACCGGCAGGCGCAGCGCGCGCGGCACCAGCGGCTCGGGCAGCACGATGTTTAGATCGTACTGGTCGTACCGGCTTTCATTGCCCAGCGCCAGCACATCGCGGAACCCCTCCGTCGTGATCAGCGCCGTCTTCGCGCCCTTGCGCTCGATCACGGCATTGGTCGCCAGCGTGGTGCCATGGATCAGGATCGCGATATCGCCTGGCGCCAGCCCGGCATCGCGCAGGATCGCGCGCAACCCGTGCATCACGCCCTGCTCGGGCGCGGCTGGCGTGGTCAGCACCTTCGCGGTGACGCGCCGCCACTCATGCTCCAACGCAAGGTCGGTGAACGTGCCGCCGATATCCACAGCCAGCCGGGCAGACGCCATCATGCAACGATCCATTCTCAAACCGCCGGGCAGTCAACCCGCCCGCCCGGCCCATGGCA
>DASXIW010000106.1:0-2682 GCA_036497785.1 Acetobacteraceae bacterium
GTCATGGCCGGCCAACATGGCCCGCGCGTCCAACACCTTGGCACGCGCGCGGGCCAAGGTGTTGGGGGTGACGAAGGCGCCGGCAATTTCGTCCATGCCGTCGATCCCATCGGTATCGCCGGCGATCGCCCAGATGCCGGGCACTCCGTCAAGCGCGATTGCCAGGCCAAGCAGGAAGGTGGTGTTGCGCCCGCCCTTGCCGGTGGTGTTGGCGGACAAGGTGACCGTGGTCTCGCCGCCGGACAACAGCAGGGCAGGGGCTTGCAACGGCTGTCCGTGGGCGCGCACGGCGCGCGCCATGCCGGCCATGACGGTGCCCATTTGGCTGGCCTCGCCCTCCAGCGCGTCGCCGAGGATCATCGGATGCAGCCCAAGCGTGCGCGCCTTCGCCGCCATCGCGTCCAGCGCCATCATCGGCGTGGCGATCATGCGGAAGGCGACGTTGGAAAGCGTTCCCGGCTTGGGGGTTTCGTCGTCGTCCTGCGCCAGGCGCGCGGCGACGGCTGGCGGCGGGTTGATGCCGTAGCGCTCGATCAGCGCCCGGGCGTCGGCAAAGGTGGTGGCGTCGGCCACCGTGGGACCGGAGCCGATCACCGCCGGATCGTCGCCCGGCACGTCGCTGATCGCCAGCGTCACCACCCGGGCCGGGGCGGCGGCGGCGGCGAGGCGTCCCCCCTTGATCGCCGATAGATGTTTGCGCACCGCGTTCATCTCGGTGATGTTCGCTCCACAGGCCAGCAGCGCGCGGTTGATCGCCTGCTTGTCGGCCAGCGTCAGGCCCGGCGCGGGGGCGGCCAGGAGCGCGGAGGCACCGCCGGACATCAGCGCGATCACCAGTTCGTCGCTTGTCAGACCCCGGACCCGCTCCAGCAGCCGCCGCGCGCCGCGCTCACTGTTGTCGTCCGGCACCGGGTGGGAGGCCTCGATCACCTCGATCCGCCGCGTCGGAACGGCATGGCCGTAGCGCGTGACGACGGTGCCTTCCAGCGCGACCTCGGGCCAGGCGTCCTCCAAGGCAGCGGCCATCACCGCGGCGGACTTGCCGCCGCCCACCACGATGCAGCGTCCCGTCGTGGGCTGCGGCGGCAGATGCCGCGCCAGCACGGTGCGCGGGTCCGCCGCGGCAATGGCGGTGTCGAACAGGCTGCGCAGCGCGGCGCGGGCCGATTTATCATTCCAGGCGACATCCTGGGGCATCGAACGGTTTCCTCCCATCCTGCGGCAAAATTTTCCCGCAATGGGAGTATGGCGAAGCCGCATGCGCCGCGCCATCTGTGGCAACACCATCATTGTCTGCGGTGGAGAAGGAGACGCCAATGTCCGCACCCGAATTCGACCAGGCCACCCGCACCGAACTGGAAGCCGCGGCGTTCCGCCGGCTGGTCGCGCATCTGCGCGAACGCACCGACGTGCAGAATATCGATATGATGAACCTGGCCGGGTTCTGCCGAAACTGCCTCAGCCGCTGGTATCGCGAGGAAGCCGCGAGCAAGGGGATCACCGTCGCCGATCCGGATGCGCGGGAGATCGTCTATGGCATGCCCTACAAGGAGTGGCAGGCGAAGTACCAGAAAGAGGCGACGGCGGAGCAAAAGCAGGCATTCGCCCAGGCCAATCCCGGGCACTGATCCCGCCGGGGCGTAATGCCATGTCACGATGCTTTTCCCACGCCGGGTTTTGAACTAATGTGCCGCATCAAGCCGTTCGTCCGCGGTTGCCTGCCGGTTCCTCCGTCCGCCGGGTCTTAGGGCGACGTTCGGCGGCAGAGTGCGAAGGCAGCTGTGTTCCGGTGGGAGGGTTCGTTGTATACACGGGACCATTGGCGCGAGGATGAGGTGGACGAACAGGTTGCCGGGCGGCAGACTGCAAGCCTCGCGGGTATCGTCGTTGTCTTGGTGCTACTGATCGGTGGGCTGTTCCTGGTCAAGCAACTGCGGACCGAAACGCTCATCGAGGACTGTATTATGTCGGGGCGGCAGAATTGCGATCTCCTGCTGGCGGCGCAGCACTGAGGCCAGGCCGGCACGCTGCTGACAAATAACGACGTGGGAGGCCAGCGCGTGCTCATCCGCTTCGACGGCAAGATCGTCGTGGTTACCGGCGCCGGCCATGGGTTCGGCCGCGAGATTGCCCGGAGCTTCGCCCGCCTGGGCGCGCATGTGTTTGCCACCGACGTCGGCGCCGATGAACTGGTCGAGACCGCGTTGCCCGGCGGGATCACGGTTCGGGCGCTGGATTTGCGCGACCGCGCTGCCGGTGCCGGCTGGATCAGCCAGATCGAGACCGAGACCGGGCGGGCGATCGATATCCTGGTGAACAATGCCGGTGGTGTGGCCGGGCAGGGTCCGGTGCCGCTTGAGCATGTGTCCGACCAGGACTGGAACATGATCTTCGACATCAACGTCAACGCGGCATTCGCACTGTGCCGCGCGGCGGCGCCGGGAATGAAGCGCGCCGGTTTCGGCCGGATCGTGAACATCAGTTCGGGCGCTGGCCTGCAGCCCTCGTTGACCGGCATCCAGGCCTATTGCAGCGCCAAGCACGCGGTGGTCGGGCTGACCAGGCAGTTGGCGCACGAACTGGGAAAGTTCAACATCACGGTGAACTCGGTGGCACCGGGCTTCATCCGCACCAATGCGGCGACCGAGGCGCAGTGGGACAGCTACGGTCCGGATGGGCAAC
>DASXIW010000107.1:0-9866 GCA_036497785.1 Acetobacteraceae bacterium
GGGTACAAGAGCGGGTCGACTGGCCGAGCCCAGCAAAAACGGCACGCGCCAGGCCCAGGCATCGATCTGCGCCGCGCTGAACAGCGTGTTCAGCAGCGCGGCCACGGCGGAACTCACCAGCAGCCCGCCGACGACCGAGGCCTGGCCATAGCTGCCGTAATAGCCGCGCCGCCCATCCGGTAACCATTCCACGATGAAGGCGGTGGCGTTGCCCCATTCTCCGCCGGCGGAAAGCCCCTGCAACACGCGGCACAACACCAGCAGAATGGGGCGAGCACGCCGATGCTGTCATGGTCGGGAATCAGGCTGATCCCGGCGGTACCCAGCGCCATCAGTACGATGGTCAGCGCCAGCGCCGATTTGCGGCCGCTTACGTCGCCCATCCGCCCCAGCACGATGCCGCCCAGTGGCCGCGCCAGAAAACCCACGCCAAAGGCGGCGAAGGTAGCGAGCAGGGAGGCCACCTGATCGGTGCCGGGAAAGAATTACGGGCAACCACGGTGGCGACGAAGCCATAAACGCCGAAATCGTAATATTCGAGGACATTGCCAATGCCGGCCGCGGCAATCGCCCGGCGTGTGGACATGGCGCTCGCGCCAAACGTGTCAGCCGCGGCGGTTGCCGATCCGGCCATCGTTGATCCAGCCATGAATTCGCATCATCTTTTCCAAAATCACCGCAGGTACCATGCTCGCTGCAACGAACGGTCGCGGCGCCGGCACTGCGCCGCAGGCGCCATCACTCGCGCAGCAGGATGCAGGCTTCCGGCGCCCACCCCACCGCACAGGGCGCGCCGGGTGCCGGCATCGCGTCCAGCCCGTCATTCAGCGCGTGGCTCACCCGCAGCACGCTCCCATCTCCCAGCCGCAGCACAACCGACAGCGCCGCGCCCACATAGGCGCAATGCTCCACCACCCCCGCCAGCCGGTTCACCCCATCTCCGCTTGCGTCCGCCGCCATGATCCGCAACCGCTCCGGCCGCAGCGCCAGAAACATCGCCTCGCCTTCCCGCTGCGGCCCCGGCGGCGCCAGCGCAATCGCCCCGCCGGGCAGATCCAGATGCACCCCCTGTCCATCGCTGGCCCGCACCATGGCGGGCAGAATGCTCGCCGCCCCCAGAAACCCCGCCACAAACCGGTTGACCGGGCGCTCGTACAATGTCGCGGGCGCGCCAAGCTGCATCAGCCGCCCCTGGTGCAGCACGCCGATCCGGTCCGCCGTCGCCAGCGCCTCCTCCTGGTCATGCGTCACCAAAATCGCCGTTATCGCCAGCCGGCGCAGCAGCGCCACCAGATCCGCCCGCGTCTCCTCGCGCAACCCACGATCCAACGCCGAAAGCGGCTCGTCCAGCAGCAGCAATTGCGGCCTGGGCGCCACGCTGCGGGCCAGCGCCACGCGCTGCTGCTGCCCGCCGGATAATGAGGCGACGCGCCGTCGCCCGAAACCGGGCAGCCGCACAAGCTCAAGCAACTCCTCGACACGGCGGCCAATCTCGGCACGGCCCAGCCCCCCGCGCTGCAGCCCGAAGGCGATGTTGCCGGCCACGTCCATATGCGGAAACAGCGCATAGGACTGAAACATCGTGTTCACCGGCCGCAAATGCGGCGGCAGGCCGGTGATGTCCCGCCCACCCACGGCAATCCGCCCCGCCTCCGGCGTCAGAAATCCGCCCGCGCACCGCAACAGCGTCGTCTTGCCCGAGCCCGAACCCCCGACGAGCACAAAAATCTCGCCGGCCCCGATCTCCAGATTCAGCCCGTCCAAGGCGGTCACCGATCCGTAGCGGAGGGTCAGTCCGCTAATAACGACGTCGCTCAATCAATTCCCAGCCTTGAAGCGCGCCCACATCCGGCTGCGCGCCCGCGCGGCATCCTCCGGCACGGCCCCGATGGTGAAGAAATTCTTCACCGCCTCGGGCGGCGGATAGATGCCGGGATCGCCGGCAATCGCCGGCTCCACACCCGGCCGGCTGGCCGGCACGGCATTGGGGTAGCGCACATGGTTGGTGATGCCGGCCATCATCTCCGGCTGCAGCAGGAAATCGATGAAGGCCAGCGCGTCGGCCGGATGCGGCGCATCCTTCGGGATCGCCAGCATATCGAACCATAATTGCGCGCCCTCACGCGGCGCCACATAGCGGATCTGCCCGCCATGCCCGGCCTCCTCGGCCCGCGCAGCCGCCTGGATCATATCGCCAGAATAAGACATCACCAGGCAGGTCTCGCCGGACGCCATCTCCTCCACCGCACCGCCGCTGGCGAAGCTGCGAATGTACGGCCGAATGGCGCCCAGCGCCTTCGCCACCGCCGCCAGATCGGCCGGATCGGTGCTGTCCGGATTGCGCCCCAGCACGTGCAGCACGGTCGGGATCACATCGATCGCGCTGTCCATCATGGTGATGCCGCAGCTTGCGATGCGGGCCGCGTTCTCGGGCTTGAACAGCAAATCCCAGCTATCCAGCGGCGCATCCGGGAACAGCGCGTGGATCTTCGCCACGTTCTCCCCCATCCCGATCGTGCCCCACAGATAAATCGCCCCGAACCGGTTGCCGGGATCGGAACTCTCCACCTGCTTCATCAGCGCGGGATCCTCCCCCGCCAGATGCGGCAGCTTCGCCTTGTCCAGCGGCAGCAGCGCGCCCGATCTCACCAGCCGCGAAAAAGTCGGCTCGCTGGTCGGCACCACCACGTCATACCCCGAACTGCCGGCCAGCAGCTTGCCTTCCAGCGTCTCAAGGCTGTCATATGTGTCGGAATGCACCGTAATTCCCGTGGCCTTGGTAAAGCGCGTAATCACAGTCGGGTCGATGTAGTCGGTCCAGTTGTAGAAATTCACAACCCTGTCCTGCGCCATGGCCGGCGACGCGATTAGCAAGATTGCAATAATGAGATATCGCATGGGCGGCGTTCCGGTGACGATTCGGAGGATGGATGACACAATACGACAAGGCAGCGGCCGATATCATGACCGCATATCTGAAGCGGCACCTGCTTGCAGCAAGTGACGTCGCGCCACTGCTGACAGCCATCATGCAAGCCCTTGCAACAGCCACCCAAGGCCCGCCTTCGCCCCAAATCACGCTGGCCGAACTCACGCCACGCATTCGCCGCAAGCGCCGCTCAGCCGCCGACGCGCCGCCGGAACGCAAGGATCGTACTGGCGCCGACCAGCAGGAGTTATTCCCCAAGTGATTCGGGCCGGAAGCGTCCCGTGACTCCGTTCGACACCAAAAAACTGCCATCCGCCGCCGATGTCGCCGCGCCGGATGGTTCGGAAGTTCGCCTGCTGCTTTCGCTGGCCGGTGGCAGCATGGCGCATTTTCAGCTCCAGGCCGGCCAGGTCGCCCGCGCGGTCCGGCACCGGACCGTCGAGGAAATCTGGTATTTCCTCTCGGGCCAAGGCGAGATGTGGCGGTCCGACGGCACAAGTGAGAGCACGACACCGGTATCGGCCGGCATCTGCGTGACCATCCCCGTCGGCACCGCGTTCCAGTTCCGTGCCGCCGCCCACGGCAAGCTGGCCGCGATCGCGATCACGATGCCGCCATGGCCGGGGACGGATGAGGCGGAGCTGGTCGAGGGCAAATGGACTCCGGCGGTCTGATCGCCCGCCTCACCTCCTCTCGCAATTTGCGAGTCGCCCGTCTTCGGCCATCGCCAGAACCTGCTCCGGCGCGCAGCCCTTAAGTCGCAAATCGCGCAGCGAAATCGCCGAATCGCGCTTTGAAAATCGCTTTCCGGCGGGGTCCGTGAGCAGCAAATGATGCGCATAGACCGGGGCGGGCCACCCCATCAGCGCCTGCAAAAGCCGCTGGATCGCCGTCGCCGGTTTCAGATCCACGCCCCGCGTGACCAGCGTGACACCTTGCAGCGCATCGTCATGCGCCACACAAAGATGATAGCTGGCCGGCGCATCCTTGCGCGCTAGCACCACATCCCCGAAGGCCAGGGGATCGCAGCGAATCTCCCCCTCACCTTCTTCGCTAAACCATAAATCCACAGTCATTTCAAAGGCTTTTGCCACATCCAGGCGCAGCGCATGCGGCACGCAAGCCGCGATGCGGGCCCCGCGCACCTGCGCGGGCAGATGCCGGCAAGTGCCGGGATAGATCGGCGCCCCATCCGGCCCATGCGGCGCCGCGACGGACTGGGCGATATCCGCGCGCGTGCAGAAACAGGGATACAGCAGCCCGCGCGCCGAAAGATCGTCCAGAACCGCGCGGTATTCCGCCATATGCCGCGACTGCACGCGCACCGGACCATCCCAGTCAATGCCGAGCCAGCGCAGATCCTCGATGATCGCATCGGCGAATTCCGCCCGGCACCGGCCAGGATCGATATCCTCCAGCCGCAGCAGAAATCGGCCGCCCGAGTCCCGCGCCCGCCGCCATCCGGCAAGGGCGGAATGGGCGTGGCCGAGATGCAGATAGCCGGTCGGGCTGGGGGCGAAGCGCGTGGTGCAGGGCATGGCGGCGCAGTATAGGAAAGCCCGCCGTATCAGGAGAGTGCTTCATGCCAGAACTCGACGGACCGCGCTGGGGCCCGAAGGACGCGCCTGTGCGCCAATTGGTGGTGCTGTGCCACGGCGTCGGCGCGGATGGGCATGACCTGATCGATCTGGCGCCAAGCTGGGCCACGGCCCTACCCCATGCCGTCTTCGCGGCGCCGGACGGACCCGAGCCATACGATATGGCACCGATGGGGCGGCAATGGTTCAGCCTGACCGATCGTACGCCGGCGCGGCTGGAAGCCGGCATCGCGGTCGCGGCGCCATCTCTGGACCGCTTCATCGACACGGAGCTGGCCCGGCTGGATTTGCCTGCCGATGCCTATGCACTGATGGGCTTCAGCCAGGGGGCGATGATGGCGTTGTATGCCGGGCTGCGCCGCGCCGTGCCGCCGCGCACCATATTGGCATTTTCCGGCGCGCTGCTGGCGCCCGAGTCGGTGGCATCCCTGGCGGGTCGGCCGCCGGTATTGCTCGTGCATGGGCAGGACGATGCCGTGGTGCCGGTGGAGCGATCCCACCAGGCGGAACAGACGCTGCGCGCCGCGGGCCTGCCGGTGGAGGCGTTGTACTGCCCGGGTTTGGGCCATGGCATCGACGAGTCGGGCCTTTCCATGGGCGCTTTGTTCCTGCAGCGCGCCTTCGCCTGACCGGCCCAAAACCCAAGCACGAAAGATGACGGGCGCATGAAAGCGTGCGTGGCATGCTTGCGACACGCCTTACGCAGTGCGATAAATCCTTAGGTTCTCGGAGGCGCACTATATCTGGCGGGTCGTTGACTTTGCGGACCACCAGATTTGCGCTCCGCCCGACGAGGAGCGGGGATTGCCAGACGGCGGGCAACATTATCCGGCGCTTGTTTTGAACGCCGATTTTCGGCCGCTCTCCTATTTTCCGTTGTCCGTCTGGGCATGGCAGGATGCGGTGAAGGCGGTGTTTCTGGATCGTGTCTCCGTGCTCAACGAATACGACGCCGAAGTTCGCTCGCCCAGCCTCACCATGCGCCTGCCCAGCGTCATCGCGCTGAAGGACTATATCCCGGCGGCGCGCAAGCCGGCCTTCACCCGGTTCAACGTGTTCCTGCGCGATGCCTTCAGCTGCCAGTACTGCAATGAGCGGATGCCGGCGCCGGACCTGACCTTCGATCATGTGATCCCGCGCTGCCGCGGCGGCCGCACGACATGGGAAAACGTGGTGGCCGCCTGTGGCGTGTGTAATCTGCGCAAGGGCAGCCGGATGCCGCGTGAATGCCGGATGTTCCCGCGCGTGGAGCCGCGGCAGCCATCGACCTGGGAATTGCAGGAAAACGGCCGGGCCTTCCCGCCGAACTATTTGCATGAGAGCTGGCGCGACTATCTGTACTGGGACAGCGAGCTGGAAAGCTGATCGGGCCGCTTCAACAAAAAATGGCGCCCTCGGGCGCCATTTTTTGTTGGTATCGCAGCGGCGTGGTGTGACGACATATCCCGCTTGCGCGGAGCCGCGGCGTGCGACGATCCGCTGCACAAATGCAATGGTTGCAATGCAACGGTCATACCACAGGCGAAGCGCTTGGCATCCCAGCGTACAGTTCGCCGTTATGCGCGAGCTTATAAATTTTTCCGACGCTCTAAGCTACGCCGCGACGCGAAAGGCCCGCCGTCGCGGATTTTGATGCGAAGCGGTTTCAAACCGGCGCGTCATCGCTCTACACTCGTCTTACCGTCCCCGTGACACTGAGAGGCACAGCAATCATGACCCCGTCGTCCCCGGCCTTTCGGCCGAACTCCGCCGCCGCTCGTGATATCGCCAATGTTCTGCACCCCTATACCGACCTGAAAGCGCATCAGGAGGTCGGCCCGATAGTGATCAGCCGCGGCGAAGGGGTGCGGGTGTGGGACGAAACCGGCAAGGGCTATATCGAAAGCGTCGCCGGGCTGTGGTGCGCGTCGCTCGGCTTTTCGAATGAGCGGCTGGTGCAGGCCGCGGCCAACCAGATGCGCAAGTTGCCATTCTACCACGCCTTCACGGCCAAGTCGCACGAGCCGATGATCGATCTGGCGGAGATGCTGTTGCAGCGTGCGCCCGTGCCAATGAGCAAGGCGTTCTTCGCCAATTCCGGCAGCGAAGCCAACGACACGGCCGTCAAGATGGTCTGGTATTTCAACAATGCGGTCGGTCGGCCCAAGAAGAAGAAGCTGATCGGCCGGGTGAAGGGCTATCACGGCATCACCCTGGCCTCGGCGAGCCTGACCGGCCTGGCGGCCAACCACCGCAGCTTCGACGTGCCGCTGCCCGGTTTCCTGCACACGATGACGCCGCACCATTATCACGGCGCCAATCCCGGCGAGTCCGAGGAGGCGTTCGCCACGCGCTGCGCCGATGAGCTGGAAAAGCTGATTCTGGCCGAGGGCCCGGACACGATCGCCGCGATGTGGGCCGAGCCGATCATGGGGGCGGGTGGCGTGCTGGTGCCGCCGGCGACCTATTTTCAGAAGATCCAGGCGGTGCTGCGCAAATACGATATCCTGTTCGTCGCCGATGAGGTGATTTGTGGGTTCTGGCGCACCGGCAATTACTGGGGCAGCCAGACCCTGGCCATCCAGCCGGATATCCTGGTTTGCGCCAAGGCGCTATCGGCGGCCTTCCTGCCGATTTCGGCGGTGATGGTGAATGAGCGCGTGTTCCAGGGCCTGGCCGATGAGAGCCATGTGATCGGCACGTTCGGCCATGGCTACACCTATTCCGGCCATCCCGTGCCGGCGGCGGTCGCCGTGGAGACGCTGAAGATCTACGACGAGATGGATATCGGGTCACATGTGCGCGAGATCGGCCCTTATATGCAATCCGAGCTGCGTCGTCGTTTCGCCGATCACGAGCTGGTGGGCGAAATCCGGGGGATGGGGCTGATCGCCGCCGTGGAGCTGGTGGAGGACAAGGCGACGCACCGGAACTTCGATCCGGCGCGGAAGATCGGCTTGCGTTGGTCGAAGCTGGCGGAGGCGAACGGAGTGATCGCCCGCGCGCTGGCCAATGACAGCATGGCCTTCAGCCCGCCGCTGATCATTACCAAGGCGGAGCTGGACGAAATGCTGGATGGCATCGGCCGCGCTTTGGATGAGCTGACGGTCGAGCTGCGCCGCGAGAGGATCGCCGCCGTCTGAGCTGGAACGGGATCGGCGCGGCCGCGCGCCGATCCCACATGCGGCGCCAATCGCCCAATTGTTCAATGCTCTGCCCGCCCGCAGCGGCGGTCTGATTGCGCATGAGATGACCCGGGATGGTGCTTGCGGGATGAGACCGCCGCGACCAAGTGTGGTGCCCGGGACGTTCTTCGCATGGTGAGGACACCGTCCCGGTGAAATCGCCGAGGAAGCAATGTCAACCACCCCGCAGATCCTTCCATGGGCGCGCGCCGGACTGGCGTTGGCCGGGTTGGCCGTGGGCGTTGGCGCTTGCGCGCCCGTCCCCTATGCCAGCTATGCCGCGCCGGATTGCCGTCCGTTCCAGGAATTGGTCACTGACAACGGCAGGCAGCAGACCCGCTACACCACGCAATGCCAGATGGCTGATGGCAGCTGGCATGTCGTCGCCCAATCCGACGGGACCGCATCGGCGCCGGCAACGCAGCCGCAGAGTGGCACGGCGACGCCCCTGACACCCAACCCGCAGGGCTACGCTTATGGCACCCTGCCGTATGATCCGGGCTTCGATCTCAGCTATGCAGGGTACCCGTACCCCTATGCCTCCCCTTATTACTATCCCGATTACTATCCCGATTACTATCCCGATTACTATCCCGGCTATTTCGGCCCGGGTTTCGCGGTGGGGTTCGGCTTTAACAGGTTCGCGTTTAACAGGTCAGGATTCCACAGGTTCGGGCATGGCGAGTTCGGGCATGGCGAGTTCGGCCATGGCGGGTTCGGCCATGGCGGGTTCGGCCATGGCGGGTTCGGCCACAGGGGCTCTGGCGGCTTTGGCGGCGGTGGCTTTCACGGCGGCGGGGGTGGCTTTGGCGGGGGTGGCATGGGCGGGGGTCACCGCTAGAACATGACCGGCGTTGACAGGCGCATGCTCTAACTCCTTGTTTCAGCGAGCAATTTTATGGCCCGGCGATTCCACCTAAAGCCATATTGCTCCAAACCGCCGCAGCTGGCTGGTCAGCGCGCCCGGCTGATCGTGTAGTCGGCCACCGCCATTAGGCTGCGGCGATAGGGCGAATCCGGAAATATTGCCAGATCGGCCTGTGCCGCGGCGGCGAAGCCGGCCGCCCGGGCGAGCGTGGCGCGGATCGCGTCGCGGCGGCCGATCAGATGCATGGCGTGATCCAGATCGGCGTCGGTCTGCTCGCTCGCCTCGATGGTGCGGCGCCAGAAATCGCGTTCACCGGCATCGCCTGCGGCGAAGGCGGCCAGCACCGGAAGCGTGATCTTGCCCTCGCGGAAATCGTCGCCCACGGTTTTGCCCAGCACCGCCTGATCGGCGGCATAATCCAGCGCGTCATCGACCAGCTGGAAGGCGATGCCCAGATTCATGCCGTATTGCCATAGCGCCGCCTCCTGTGCCTCCGACCGTTCGGCGACGACGGCACCCACCTGGCAGGCGGCGGCGAAGAGCGAGGCGGTCTTGCCGCGAATGACGTCGAGATACTGGTCCTCGGTGGTGGACAGGTCGTTTTGCGTGGCCAGTTGCAGCACCTCGCCTTCGGCGATGGTGGCCGAGGCACGGGACAGGATCTCCAACACCTTCAGCGAGCCGTCCTGCACCATAAGCTGGAAGGCGCGGGCGAACAGGAAATCGCCGACCAGCACTGAGGCCTTGTTGCCGAACACCGCGTTGGCGCTGGCGAGGCCCCGGCGCAGCAGGCTTTCATCGACCACATCATCATGCAGCAGGGTGGCGGTGTGGATGAACTCCACGCAGGCGGCCAGGTGCACATGGCGCATGCCGGTGCGGGCTTCGCCCGGATAGCCGCACATGCGGGCGGCCGCCATAGTCAGCAGCGGCCGCAGCCGCTTGCCGCCGGCAGCCACGATATGGGCGGCGAGTTGCGGAATGAGCGCCACCGGGCTGGTCATGCGGGCGACGATGGAGCGGTTGCACGCTTCCATGTCCTCGCGCAGCAGGGATAGCAGGACGCCAAGCGCATCCTCTCGCCCATCGGCCATTGCGGGGTCGAGGGGCGTGACGGTGGAGGCCGCAGGCAGGCTGGCGAGGACGCCCAAATCTCTCTCCCAGAGCGCGATCAGACGGAGCGCACCCCTCGCGGCGTGCGTTGCAACATATCGGCGCGCCGGAAGAAGGGTCAAGGCGAGGCGGATGTGGGACCGGTCATCAGGGGCTTTGCCGAAGCGCCGGGATAGCGGAAGCTGCTTCTTATG
>DASXIW010000108.1:0-20355 GCA_036497785.1 Acetobacteraceae bacterium
GCCGCGATCACGCGAGAGCGCAGATCCTGCGACATGGCTCGTGTCATGCAGGCTGGCCTCCTCTCCAGCATGCATGGTGAATCACACCGCGCCGTGTCGGGGGAAGAGGCTTCGAATCCGAGCGGTCAGATCGTGCTCTAGCTCTAGCTCTTTGTTTTGACGAGCAATTTTATGGCTCGGCGATTCCGCCTAAAGCCATATTGCTCTAAAGCGCGTCCTCGTGCTGGCAGTTCACGAGAAGCTCCGCCACGCTTGCTGTCCGCGGGAGCAGCAATAGGGTTTCGACCAGGACAGCAAGATCGGCGGGATCGGTCATCTGTTCGCGCGGCATTTTCGTGACATTTCTGGTCATGTCGCTCATCACGAAACCGGGGCACAAAGCCGTCGCCCGCACGCCGTCATCCCAGCCGGCATGGCGGACGGCGTGGGTCAGGCCGATCAGGGCGAATTTGCTCATGGCGTAGCCGGCATTGGCGTTGCGGACGCGCTTGCCGGAGAGTGAGGCAAGGTTCACCACCCTGCCCTCGCCGGCGCGGCGCAGATGCTGCATGGCGTGGCGGATCAGGCGCAGCGGGGCTTTTACGTTGACGGCCCAGAGCTGGTCGAGCGCGGTTTCGTCTTCGTCTTCCACCTGGAAGCTGGCGTTGATGCCGGCGACGTTGACCAGGGCGTCGATCCGGCCGAACCGGGCGATGCAGGCGGCCACCCAGTCCTTGGGGCTGGAGGGGCTTTCGGC
Organism: Acetobacteraceae bacterium; assembly: GCA_036497785.1. Classification (GTDB taxonomy): domain Bacteria; phylum Pseudomonadota; class Alphaproteobacteria; order Acetobacterales; family Acetobacteraceae; genus DASXIW01. Next base: position 737 of record DASXIW010000108.1, read on the forward strand.
GTCGTAACGCTGCACGTGAAGTTGGGCGGTCTCGGCGAGGCCGCGCGCGTCCCGCACGCCGGCGGAGACGTGAAAGCCGCTGGCCAGCAGACGCTCGACCACCTGGCGTCCGATTCCGCGCGATGCGCCGGACACCATCGCCACCCGGCCTTTCGGATCAATCATGCGTCCCTCTCATCCCGTCTGCTGGGTTTTGCGGATGACGTCCTGGATCAGCGCGACGGATCGCGCGACGACCTCCGGTGTCAGATTGACCAGCAGCGTCGATGCGGTGATGGCGCTGGTGGTGCTGCCGTCGCGATCGCAAATGGCGACGCCAATGCCGCCGAAGGCCGCGAAGATCTCGCCCGAGGATAGCGCGAAGCCGGTGGCGGCGGCGTGGGTGACCATGGCGCGCACGCTGGCCGGATCCATGCCGTTGCGGTGATAGTGCTGGGCGTTGCTTGCCAGGATGGATTCCCGCGTCGGCGGATCGAGGCGCGCGAGAATGGCAGCGCTGCCGGGGCCGGTGCCGAGGGGGAGGCGGCCGCCGACCCCGTCCACCAGCATCTGCACCGGCTCGGAGCCCATTTGCAGATCCAGCACGATGGAATCGAGGCCGGCACGTTCGGTGAAGAAGGTGGTGAAGCCGAGGCGATCCGAGATTTCGCGCAAAGCGGGGCGCCAGAGCTCCACCTTTTCCCGAGCCGAGTTCTGGCGGCGGGACAGGGCATAGATGGCCGGACCGAGGCGGTAGCGGCCACGCCCCTGGGCGCGCTCGACGAAGCCGTGGCGGCCGAGCGCCACCAGGGTGCGGTGCAAGGCGGGTTTGGCGTTGCCGGTGCGGGCCGCGATGTCTTTCAGCGCCAGGCCGGCGATGCCGGCCTCACCCAAAGCAAGCAGGACCAGCGCGCCGCGTTCGGCATTGCTGGAGGAGGATTGCGCCGTTTTGTTCTTATTATCAGAATTTGATGGCATATTTGATTCAATAGACGGAATTTCATTGACGTGCAATCGAAAGGACCCTTGAGTTCCGGGAATGCTGCCCGTTCCGCGGGTCCGTGCCGATCCCCCTGCCCTGTTCGTCGCAAGAGGATACATGAACCAGAAGGATCTGGAATCGTTCGTTAAAGTGGTCGAAGCCGGCAGCTTCTCCCAGGCTGCGCTGCTGATGCGCAAGCCGCAGCCGGCATTGAGCCGGCATGTGCGGGATCTAGAGAGCGAGTTGCGGGTGAAGCTGTTGTATCGCAACGGGCGTGGGGTGGTGACGACCGAGGCCGGGCGACGGCTATATGAGCGGGCGAACGCCATACTGGAACAGATCAGCGCGGCGCGCGCCGAGGCGCTGGGCCAATCCGGGCGCGGGCCTGAACATGTGACGATCGGGCTTCCGCCGACGGTGGCGCGGCTGCTCAGCCTGAAGCTGGCGCGGGCATTATATGCGGCCTATCCCGAGGTGAGGCTGACCATCACGGAGGCGCTGAACGGGCATTTGCTGGAATGGCTGGCGGCGGGGCGGATGGATATTGCCATTCTCTATGCCAACGACACGGCCCCCAGACTGCATGCGGAGAAGCTGTTCGAGGAGAATTTGTGCCTGGTGGGTGCCGGCGCGATGCCGCCGCAGCTCCAGGCCGCCAGCCTGCGCGATGCGAGGCTGATCCTGCCGGGGCGGCAGCATGGGCTGCGGCGACAGATCGAATCATGGGCGACCCGGCATGGGATTGGACTGAATGTAGGGACGGAGTGCGATGGGCTGTCCGCTACCCTGCAACTTGTCGCTGGCGGTCTGGGCTGCACGATCCTGCCCGAAGGCGCGATCCGCGCGGAACTGGAGCGCGGCGAGTTGGCCTGCGCGCAGATCGTCAATCCGACGCCGCAGCGGAGCATGGTGCTGGCGACGCCGACCAACCGGCCGATCACGCAAGGGCTGAACGCTGTGGCGCGCTTGATCAAGAATGTCGTGCGCGACAATGCGTTGCTCGCTGGAACGCCCGCGCTTGCGGTTGCAGTTCCACCGCGATTCGCCAGTGTCGTCCGGCATCAGATCCCGGCCTGACCGCCGGTAGAGTCTTTGTCTAGCGCGCGGCCGTCCCGCCGCCCCCGCGCGCCGGTATCAGACGATCGCCGTATCCTCCAGCGTCAGACACGAGAAGAAATTCAGCGCGCCTGGCAGGTCGGTGAAGCCTTGCACCTGTTTGGCCATGGCGTAGCCCTGGTCGCGCCAGGCGAGCCCGACCATCGAGCATTGCTGCAGAGCCAGGGTTTCCAGCTGGGCATAGATCGCCTTGCGTTTCGCGAGGTCGAATTCCGCGCGGCCGGCGGCGAACAAAGCGTGGAGTTCGGGTGTGGGAATGCCGACGCTGCGGGCATTGTTCGGGGGCAGTTCGCCATCGAGCAAAGGTGCGAGGCCATCGGGGTCGTTGCTATCCGCCGTGGTGCCTTGGACGCAGAATTCATACTGGCCGCGATTGCCGAGGCTGATGCGGGTGGCCCAATCCGGCAGGTTGAGCGTCACCTGGATGCCGATGGCGGCGAGGTGCTGCTGGACGATTTCGGCGGTGGATTTGTGCATGCCGTACTGTGCAGTGGAGAGCAGCGTGGTGGTGAAGCCGTTGGGCAGGCCGGCCTGGGCGAGCAATGCCTTGGCGTGGGCGGGATCGTAGCGCCAGTAATGGGCGCGCGTGTCGTCGTAGAACGGCGAGGATGTTGAGATGGGCAAGCCTTCCAGCGGCACGCCGCGACCGTAAAATGCGGCCTGCACGATGTCCTCGCGCTTGATGGCGAAGGCGACGGCTGACCGGATCAGCGGATCTTTGAACGGCCCGCGTGCGCCGTTGAAGCTGAGGGCCATGAAGGGGCCGCGCACGGTTTGCAGGGCGAGCTTGGGGTCGGCCTCGATCGCTTTCATGGCCTGCCAAGGGACATATTCGATCAGATCGATATCGCCGGAGCGCAGGGCGGCCACGCGCAGATCTTCGTCCGCATAGGCGACGAAGCGGAGGGATTTGGTTTTGGGCAGGCCGGGGCGGTAATATTTGTCGAAGGCGACGAGATCCAGCGAGACGCCGCGTTCCTGCGCCTTCAACACGTAGGGGCCGGCGCCGACGGGGGTTTGGCCGGGGTCTGTCGTGCCGCGGGCGATGATGGGCATATGCGGGCTGGCGAGCAGTTCCGGCAGGACGGCGCTGGGGCTCTTGAGAATGATGCGGACGGTTCTGGCGTTCGGCGTTTCGATCCGATCGACCCGCTGGAATTCCGTGCGAAGATAGGCTGTGGATTTTTCGGCGGCGACCTGCTCGATGGTCCATTTCACATCTTCCGGGGTGACGGGGGCGCCGTTCTGAAAGACCGCGTCACGCAGGGTGAACAGCCAGCCGGTCTCGCCATCCGGCTTCCAGCTTTCGGCGAGTTCGCCGCGCAGATTGCCGCTTGTGTCGTAGGAGATCAGGCCGCGATAGATTTGCAGCTTGACGGAGACCGAGGCGGTGCCGGTGTTGTTCCAGGGCAACAGGCTGGGCGGGTAGCTGGACAGGCCGAAGATGAGCGTGCCCGGCTCGCGGGCGCTCGCGGAATTGCGGAGGAATGGCAGGGCAAGGCCGGCGCCCAGAACGCTGCGGCGGGTAAGACGGTGCATTCCATATCCCCTTTGCTTGCGACGCGATCGTCGGCATGGAAGGGCGAGGCGGCAGTCAAGCACTACCAGCGATCCGAACGCTAGATATAACGGCGGTAGGAGCCGTCCTTGAAGCGGCTGAAGCGATAGGGTTCGGGGTCGATGGCCGGCGTGTCGCCGGTGACGAGATCGGCCATGAGCTTGCCGGCGCCTGGGCCGATGCCGAAGCCATGGCCGGAAAAGCCGGTGGCGAGGTGGAAGCCGGGCAGACCGTCCACGACGGAAATGACCGGGACGGCGTCCGGCGTGACGTCGATGAGGCCGCCCCAGCGTTCGGCTTCTTGCATGGTGGCGAAGGCGGGAAAGGCGCGGGCGAGATTGGCGCGGGCTTCATCCAGCAGGCCGTTGGACGGGGTAGGATCCAGCACCCGGACCGTCTCGAATGGTGAGGCGGCGTCGAGTGCCCAGCGTTTCGGGGTGCGCCATTCGGTGAGGAAGCGGCCGCCGACGCGCAGGCGCAGCTCGTGCCAGGATTTGCGCATGGCGGGCAGGAAATCGAAGAACAGGCGGAAGCTGTCCGGCGTGATCTCGCTGATGGAGGCGTTGCGGCGGGCGATTGTGTAGCCGCCATCGACACGTTTGCGGAAGGCGAAGTTGTCGCTGCCGGCGGCGGCCTCCGGCGGGCCTTCGAGCGGCTGGGTGCGAAGGGCGCTGCCGAGGATTTTCAGCTGCGGCAGGTCGATGCCCGCACCCATGTTGCCGGTGAAGAGGCGCGACCAGGCGCCGCCGGCGAGCACCACGCTGTCGCAGGCGATGCGGCCCTGTTCGGTGACCACGCCGCAGATGCGGCCGGCCTTGGTTTCCACGCCGCGCACGGCGCAACCCGTGAGGATGACGGCGCCGCTTGCCTGGGCGGCGCGGGCGATGGCGGGTGCGGCCTTGGTGGGCTCGGCACGGCCGTCGCTGGGGGTGTGGAGCGCGCCGGCAAAGGGGCGGGCGGCGCCGGGCAGGACGCGATCGATTTCACCCGGCGCGAGCAGGCGGGAATCGAGCTGGAACCCGCGGGCCTTGTCCAGCCATTCCTCGTATTGCTCGACTTCACGCCTGGTGTCGCAGAGGTAGACGATACCGGATTGGCGGAATCCGGTTTCCGCCCCGATGCGCTGGTTCATGCCGCGCCAGAGTTTCAGGCTTTCCAGGCCCAGGGGAATTTCGCGCGGGTCGCGGCCCATGACGCGCGTCCAGCCCCAGTTGCGGCTGGATTGTTCGCCGCCGATGACGCCTTTTTCGCAGAGCACGACAGGAATGTCCTTTTCCGCGAGAAACATCGCGGTGCAGGCGCCGACGATACCGCCGCCGATGACCACGACCGATGTGGCGTCCACACGATTGGTGCTGGCGGGGACGGGATCGGGTTGCGGCGCCATTGGGAACTCTCCTGCACGTGGGATGGCGCATCCGGCCAGCCATGACTGCCAGCGGGCCGCGCTTGCGAAACATTGTCCAGTGTATAGGTGATATTGGCAAATCGGGCATGGGCGGGCGGGCCGTTTCGCGGTGTAGTGGGACGGGCAGTTTGGAGATGTTCCATGGCGTGGCGTATCGGCGTGGATTCCGGAGGCACCTTCACCGATGTCTGTCTGTTCGACGATGCATCCGGCACGGTGGATGTTTGGAAAGTGCCGTCCACGCCGGATGATCCGTCGCGCGGCATCGCCCAAAGCGTGCAGGAGGGGCTGGCGCGGATCGGCGCCGGGGCGGGCGATGTGGGGTATTTCGGCCATGGCACGACGGTGGGCACGAATGCGCTGATCCAGCATCGCGGCGTGAAGACCGGGTTGATCACCACTGACGGGTTTCGCGACCTGCTGGAAATCGGGCGGCAGAAGCGACCGGAGCTGTACGACTTGCAGGCGGACAAGCCGGAGATTCTGGTCAGTCGCGATCTGCGGCTGCAAGTGCCGGAACGAATCCGCCATGACGGTAGCGTGGAGATTGCGCTGGACGAAGATGCGGTGCGGCGCGCAGCAATGGTGCTGCGCGAGGCCGGGGTGAAGGCGATCGCGGTCTCGTTTCTGTACGGGTTCGTGCGGAGCGAGCATGAGGCGGCGGCGATGCGCATCCTGGCGGAGGAATGCCCCGGCATCTTCATCTGCGCCGGCCATGCGGTGGCGCCGGAGTTTCGCGAATATGAGCGGCTGTCGACGGCGGTGGTGAACGCCTATCTGGGGCCGGTGATGCAGCGCTATATCGCGCGGCTGGCAGAGCGGCTGGCGGCGCTGGGCATCGCCGCCGCGCCGCATCTGACGCAGTCCAATGGAGGGGTGACTGGCTTCGATGCGGCGGCGCGGCTGCCGGTGCGGACGGTGCTGTCCGGACCGAGTACCGGCGTGGTGGGCGCGCAGGCCATCGGCAGGCTGGCGGGATTTCCCGACATCATCACCTTCGATATGGGCGGCACCAGTTCGGATGTGGCGCTGCTGTCCAACGGGGAATGCCGGCTGGCGAGCGAGGCGGTGGTGCATGGCTATCCCATCAAGGCGCCCATGCTGGACATCCATACCGTGGGTGCCGGGGGCGGCTCGATCGCCTATGTCGATGCGGGCGGACTGTTGAAGGTGGGGCCGCGCAGCGCGGGGGCCGATCCCGGGCCGGTATGCTACGATCGCGGCAATACCGAGCCGACCGTGACGGATGCCAATGTGATGCTGCAGACGCTGAATCCGGTCAGCCTGCTGGGCGGGCGGATGCGGGTACGCCAGGATTTGTCGCAGGCGGCGATCGGGCGGCTGGCAGCGCAGCTTGGCATGGATACGATGGCGACCGCGCAGGGAATTCTGTCGGTGGTGACTGCGAACATGGCGAAGGCGATCCGCGTGATCAGCGTGCAGCGCGGGCATGATCCGCGCGACTATACGTTGATGGCGTTTGGCGGCGCCGGGCCGCTGCATGCGGCGCGGCTGGCGCGGGAGCTGGATATCAAGCGGGTTCTGGTGCCGCGCAATCCCGGCATATTATGCGCGATGGGGCTGTTGCTGACGGATCTGCGCGCGGATTTCGCGACGACGCGGCTGACGCTGCTGGGACCGGCGGCGATCGCGGAAATTGCCCGCGCCTTCGAGGAGCTTTCGGCGCGGGCCGAGCAATGGTTCGCCGACGAGGCGATCGCGCCGCCGGCGCGGGTGCTGACGCGAACCGTGGACATGCGCTATGCCGGGCAGAATTACGAGTTGCCGGTGGCGCTGCCGGACGGGAAAGTGACGTCGGCGACGCTGGAAGAACTGGCCGCGGGATTCGCGGCCGCGCACCAGCGAATGTACGGCTTCGTGGCAGAGGGCGAGGCGGTGCAATTGGTGACATTCCGGCTGGAGGCGGCCGGAGTGGTACGCAAGGCGGCGTTCGCGCCGCGGCGGGATGCGGGACCCGATGCCTTGGGCGCCATCATCGGTTCGCGCGAGGTGTGGCTGCCGGAAGCGTGCGGATTCGTGACCTGCACGATTTATGACCGCGAGCGCCTAGATGCCGGCAACATTATCGTCGGCCCGGCCATCGTCGAGCAGATGGATGCCACCACGGTTATTCTGCCGGGGATGGTCGGCGTGGTGGAACCCTATCTGAACCTGGTGTTGGAGGCGACATGAGCGAGGTCTTGCTGAAGAACGCAGCGGGCATCGATCCGATCACCGTCGAGGTGATCGGCAGCGCCTTTGCCTCCATCGCCGAGGAGATGGGCGAGGCGCTGGTGCGGGCCAGCTATTCGACCAACATCAAGGAACGGCGGGACTGTTCGACGGCGTTGTTCGATACCGAGGGCAACACGCTGTGCCAGGCCGAGCATATTCCGATGCATCTCGGCAGCTTCATCGGCATCCTGCCGCATATCCTCAAGCGCCATCGCGTCGAGGATATGCGGCCGGGCGACGTGTTCGTCGGCAATGACGCCTATGAGGGCGGGGGCACGCATCTGCCCGATCTGGTGCTGGCCGAACCGATCTTCGTTGCTGACGCCGTGATCGGCTGGGCGATCAACACGGCCCACCATGCCGATTTCGCCGACCGGGGCCACGCCCATATCTACCAGGAGGGGCTGCGCATTCCGCCGATCCGGCTGTATCGCGCGGGGGTGCTGCAAACCGACGTGCAGGAGCTGATCCTGCTCAACTGCCAGGTGCCGCGCGAACGCCTGTCTGATTTGCGCGCGCAGATGGCGGCCAATCGGATGGGCGTAGAGCGGATGCAGGCGCTGTGCGCGAAATACGGCGTGGCGACGGTGCTGGCGGCGGGACGCGCGCTGCAAGACTACGCCGAGCGCAAGATGCGGCTCGGTATCTCGGGGATTCCGGACGGCATTTATCGCTTTAGTGACCGGTTCGACAATCCGGAGATGGATTCCGATATGGAATTCTCCTGCGAGATCACGGTGGCCGGCGATAAAATGCGGCTGCATTTCGATAGCCCGCCGCAGGCCCGCGCCGGGATGAACATGGTGTACACCGCGCTTCTCTCCACGGTGTATTATGCGGTGAAGACGGTGGTGGATCCGACGATCCTGCCCAATGCCGGGCTGGCGCGGCCGCTGACTGTGACGGCGAAACCAGGGACGGTGCTGAACTGCGTGCATCCCGCCGCGGTGAACGGGCGTGTTGCCACCTGCCAGCGCGTGGTGGACCTGATCCACGGCGCGCTCGCCCAAGCGGTGCCGGAGCGGGTGATGGCGGCGGCCAACGGCTCCTGCGCCTCGGCCACATTTCTCGGCACCAACCCCCGGGATGGCAGCCTATGGGTGTATCTTGAAACCATCGGCGGCGGTTCCGGCGCACGCGCCACCAAGGACGGGCTGGACGGCGTGCATGTGCATATGACCAACACCTCCAACCTTCCCGTCGAGGCGCTGGAACTTGAATATCCACTGACGCTGCTGCGCTACGAACTCGTCGATGGCTCCGGCGGCGCCGGCACGTTCCGCGGCGGCATGGGACTGCGACGCGTCTATCGCGCCGAAGCCGACTGCCGGCTGCGCCTCGACGGCTCGCGCCTGCGCTCCGCCCCATGGGGGTTGCAGGGCGGACACGCGGGGGGCAAAGGCGCATTCCATTTCAGCGAGGGCGTGACGCCGTTCGACCATGGCAACGGAGCGTTGCGCAAAGGCCAGATCGTGGAAATCATCACGCCGGGCGCTGGGGGATATGGACCGCCGGAAAGGCGCGATCCTGCGCTGGTGCGGCGGGATATTGTTGAGGCGCGGGTTGGGGTGGGTCAAGGAAGTAAGTGAAGGCCAGGGCTCTGCCCAGGACTCGCTCAAGGCGGAGCCTTGAGAATTCGATACTTTCTTGGTTCGGGCTGCTTTCTTCGATTGAAGACAACGGGCTTTGCGGGCGGAAGTGGCGAAGCCTGATATTTCTTGCTAGCACCGCGTGCCGGATGTCTCGCGTGTTGTTGATGCCTGCCGCGCAAGCAAGGAAGATGATATCAACCGAAGCCTGCCGGCGCAACCAAGAGAGTAATGGATTCTCAAGGCTCCGCCTTGCGCGGGTCCATGGCAGAGCCCTGGCCTTACCTTCGCCTTTACAACGCCAGCCGCGTCCCAATGCCCAAATGCGCGGCGTCGCGCAGGACGCGCGCGGCGATGGCTATATCGAAGATGTTGAGGCCGAAGGATGAGAAATACACGCTGGCGTTTGGCGGTGGCGTGTAGCCATCGAGCGCGAGTTGGGCGAGGTTGGCGCTGACGCGGGTTTCCGGGAAACGGCCGGCGCGGTGCATTTGGAACAGGCTTTTGGCGCTGGTCAGGCGAAACTCGCCCCAGAGATCGACCAGGATGATATCGGCGCGGTCGATCGCGTCGAAGGTGACTTCGTGGTAGCCGATTTGCAGGAGCAGGCGGCCGGGGCGGATGGCGTCGGGGCCGAGGAAGGGGGTCGGTGCGTTGGTGCAGGTGACGATGGCATCTGCATCTTTCAGGGAAGCTGGCAGATCTTGGGTTGTGGTCAGGGGCCAGGGGGCGGTGGGGCCGAGCTGGGTGGCGAGGGTGTCGGCCCGGGCGGCGGTGCGGTTCCACAGCGTGACGGCGGTCAGGGAGGGGAACAGGGTTGCGAGCATGTGCAGATGGGCGCGCGCCTGCGCGCCCGCGCCGAGGAGGGCAATTTTGCGGAGTGGCGCGCTGGCGGCATGTTGCAGCACGAGAGCGGAGACGGCGGCGGTTCGGGTTGATGTGAGTGTGGCGCTTTCGACGATGCCGGTCGGGAGGCCAGAGATTGCGTCGTTGAGCAGGGTGATCGAGGGGGCGGCGGGGGGTTGGTGGGCGGTCCATTTCACGGCGGCCACGGCGCCGGTTCGGGCCGGAAGGGCGTAGGCGCGCGCTTGATCGGTTCCCGGTAGGCCGAGGCGGACGGAGACCTCGGGCGGCATTTCCGCCTCCCCTGCCCTTAGCTGGGCCAGCGCCATCCGCACGTCGCGGCAGGCGGCGGCGATGTCGTTGCCGCCGGCGGCGATGACGTCGGCGTGGTTCAGGAATAGCAGGGGCAGCGCTGTGGTCATGCTTCGGTGAGTTGGCGCGCGAAGGGGTAGAGCGCGGGGCTGCCGCCGCAATGGAGGAACAGGACGCGAGCGCGTTGCGGAATTGCGTTGCTGGAGACTAGGGAAAACAGGCCGTCCATCGCCTTGCCGGTATAGACGGGATCGAGCAGCACGCCTTCCTCGCGGGCCAGGCGCTTGATGGCGGCGTTGCCGCCTTCGCTGGGCTTGCCGTAGCCGGGGCCAACATGCTTGTCCTCGATCCAGATATCCGCGGGTGCGAAGCTGAGATTCCAGTCCAGCAGGGCGGCGCATTCGGCGGCCATGCCGGCGATGCGTTCCTGGAACCAAGCGGCGTTGCGGCTGACGCTGATGCCGATGACGCCGGTGGCGGGCCAATGCTGCTTCACGCCGACATGCAGGCCGGCAAGCGTGCCGCCGGAACCGACGGGGGCGACGATGAAGTCGGGTGGGGTGCGGCCGGCGGTGGCGAGCTGGCGGGCGAGTTCCTCGACGGCGCGGACATAGCCCATGGCGCCGAGCGGGTTAGCGCCGCCGAGGGGGATGATATAGGGCATTTTGCCGGCTCCGCGCGCGGCCTGGGCGTGTGCTTCCATGCGGCGGTCGATGAGCTGGAAGTACTCGTCTGGGTTGAGGAATTCGAGGGTGGCGCCGAAAAGTTTGTCGAGCAGCAGATTGCCCTGGTATTCGCCAGGGGCGTTGCCACGCAGGACCAGCACCGCCTCCATGCCGAATTTGCGGGCGGCGGCGGCGACCATGCGGGCGTGGTTGGATTGGTGGCCGCCAGTGGTGATCAGCACGCCGGCGCGCTGGGCCAGTGCGTCGGCCATCAGATATTCCAGCTTACGCACCTTGTTGCCGCCGCCGCCGAAGCCCGTGTAGTCGTCGCGCTTGATGTGAAGTTCAATGCCCAGGGCTGCGCTGATGCGCGGCATCGCCTCGATCGGGGTGGGGAAGAAGCCGAGATCGATGCGGGGGAAGGAATCAGAATTCACGTTTTGGCTCCTGCGATTCGAGAGATCGGGCGGTGGCGGGCAGCCAGGTCAGGGTGAAGGCGAGGAAGCGGTCCAGGCCCGCGAGGGTGACGAATTCGTCGGGTCCGTGGGCATTGCCGCCATGGCCGAGGCCGCCGATGAGGAAGCTGTCGGCAATGGCGGCGAAGGCGTAGCTGGGCATGGCGCCGATCGCCCAGGGCCAGATTTGCGGCGCGACGCCGGCGGCGCGGTAGCTGTCGCACAGGGCGATGGCGGCGGGATCGTCGGCGGGAAAGCGGTGGCCCGGATAGGCGTCCTCGATGGTCAGTTCCGTGGGGCCGAGGGCGATGTGCAGATCGGCGAGCGTCTGGGCGGGATCGACGCCGGGCGGCAGGCGCAGGTCGAAGCGCGCCTGGGCGGTGGAGGGGATCATCGCGCGGCCATCGGGCGGGTCGGTGGACAGGCTCGACAGGTTGAGGCTGGTGGTGGTGAGGACCGCCTCGAGCTTGGTCCGCGTGCTGCCTGGGATGGTGAAATTTTCGGCATGGCGGAAGCGCAGTTCGGCGTCCGGATCGAAAATTGCCGCCAAGGCGGACAGGATGGGCGCGGCATCCGGCGGAAGCGGGATGCGGCCGAGGGTTCCATTCGGGCCGGCGGCGGCATCGAGGGCCGCAATCAGGCTCCAGGCTGGGTTGGCGAGCCAGGGTATGTTGCTGGAATGGACCGGCCAGACGGGGCCGTTGGCAAGCCGGATCACGCCATGGGCGATGCCCTTGGTGCCGAGATAGACCCGTGGCGGGCCGCCGCCATATTCGCAGAACGAGGGAAACAGGGCGGTGTCGCAGCGGCGGACCGGCGAGGCCGGATCGCGAAGATAGCGCCGCAGAGCGGAACTGCCGGTTTCCTCCTCGCCTTCGATCAGGATTTCGATGTTGGCGGGAAGGGAATCCCGCGCCAGCAGCGCTTCCAGGGCGACGAGCATGCCGGCAAGCGGGCCCTTGTTGTTCTCCGCACCACGCCCGACGAAGCTGGGCCCCAGCACGGGCAAATCGACGACGCCGCCGGCGAAGGGTGGGACGGACCAGCCGGCCGATGTGGCGGGCATGACGTCGTACATGTTGTAGAGCAGGATTGTCCTGGCGTGGCCGCGATCGATACGGGCATGCACGATCGGCGGCGTTGCTTGCTGGCCGGATTCGATGATTTCGGCCTGCACGCGGTCGCGCAGCCAGTCGGTGACCGCGGCCGCCATACGGTTGAGCGCCTGGGAGTCGCCGGCCACCGAGGGAATTGCGATCCATTCCGCCAGCAAGTCCAGGGTACGGGCGCGGAGTTCAGCGATCATAGGCGGACCCTTGGATTGAGGGCGGCATAGGCGAGATCGACCAGCAGGTTGACGACCACGAAGATCGCCGCGGCGAGCAGCACCACGGCCTGAACGAGCGGGAAGTCGCGATTCTGGATGGCTTGCACGGCGAGCCGGCCGATGCCGGGCCAGCCGAAGATCGTCTCGGTGATCAGTGCGCCGCCGAGCAGGGAGGCGAATTGCAGGGCCTGGACGGTGAGTACCGGTACCAGCGCGTTGCGCAGGCCGTGACGCAGCACCACGCGAATCTCCGGCAGGCCTTTGGCGCGGGCGGTGCGCACATAGTCCTGCTGCAGCGCCTCGATCAGGCTGATGCGGACGAGGCGGGTGACCGCGCTCATGTAATAGGCGCCGAGGCTGAGTGCGGGGAGGACCAGGTTGGCGGCGTGGCCGTAGCCACTGCTGGGGAACAGATGCCAGTGCACCGCGAAGCCTAGGATGAGCAACAGACCGAGCCAGAAGACCGGCACGGCCTGGCCGGAGAGGGCGACAAGGCGCACGAGGAAATCGGTCAGGCCGCCCTTGCGGATAGCGGCGACGATGCCGAACACGAAGCCCAGCAAGGTGCTCCAGACCAGGGCAGTCACGGCGAGTAAGGCGGTGGCCGGCACGCGTTCGGCGATCAGACCGGTGACGGGGCGGCCGAAGCGGAGGGAGGTGCCGAAATCGCCGGTGAGCGCATGACCGAGATAGCGGAGATATTGCGCGGCCATCGGGTCATCGAACCCCATGGCATGGCGGAAGGCGTCGATCTCCGCACGGCTGGCGGTGGGCGGCAGCATCAGGGCCGCCGGATCGCCCGTCAGATAGAGGCTGCAGAACACGATGATCGAGACGCCGAGCAGCACGATGACGGACTGGCCGAGGCGGTGGAGCAGATAGGCGGTCATGCCGCCCGCCGTTCGGTGCGGCGGGCGAGCCAATCGCCCAGCAGATTGAAGCCCACCACCATCGCGGAGATCACCAGCCCGGGATAGATCACAAGCCAGTCCGCGTTCAGCAGATAGGATTGGCCGTCGCCGATCAGATTGCCCAGGGTGGGCGTGGGCGGCGGCACGCCCAGGCCGAGGAAGCCGACGGATGCTTCCAGCACCACCAGACGCGGCAGGTCCAACGTGAGCAGCACGAGTTGCGGCGCCATCAGGTTGGGCAGCATGTGTCGGCGCAGGATGCGCGGCACGGAGGCGCCGATGGACCGCGCCGCCTCGACGAATTCCAGGTCGCGCAGTTCCAGCGCGCGGGCGCGGGCGGTGCGGGCATAGATGGCCCAGCCGGTCACGCCCAGCACGATCACCAGATTGCCGATGCCGGGGCCCAGCACGGCCATGACGAGCAGGATGAGCAGGATGAACGGCACGGCGAGCTGGATATCCACCAGCCGCATGATCACGGCGTCCACAGCACCGCCGAAATAGCCGGCCACCAGCCCCAGCGCGGTACCGAGCGTGGCGCCGACGAAGCCGGCCATCAGCACGATGGCGAGCGACAGGCGCGTGCCGTAGATGATTCGCGCCAGCAGGTCGCGCCCGATCTGGTCCGTGCCGAGCGGATGCAACAGCCCCACTGCGTCCCGGCCGGGCGGCTGGAACATGGACAGCATCGAAGCGGCGATCGGGTCGGCAGGCCAGAGCGGCGGGCCGAGCAGGGCGAGCAGGATAATGGCGCCCAGCAGCACGCCGCCGCAGACCAGATCCGCGGCGGCGATGTGGTGTGCCGCGAGGCGTGGCCTCAATCCGCGACCGTCATGTCGAACAGCGGAATGCGCGCGTCGGCGCGGCCGGCGAAGGTGACGGTCTTGCGCCTGGCGTAGAGCGAATCCTCCTGGTACAGCGTCAACGCCGGCACCAGCTCGATGGCCATGTCCTGGACCTTGCCAAGTATTTCCGCGCGGGCGGTGGGATCGATGGTGTGGCGGCTCTCATCCAGCAGCGCATCCATTGCAGGGAATGAGACCGTGGAATACGGCTCCCCCGTCCGGAAGATGGGGTAGAGCGCCGCGTCGGCATCCAGCGTCTGTGTCGATCCCCAGCCCAGATTGTAGATCGGCGCCTGTTTTCCGGCCGGCACCTGCTGGGCGTAGACCGACCATTCCGGCACCTCCAGCTGGGCGGTCACACCGATCGCGGCGAATTCCTGGGCGATGACCTGGCCGATCTCGGCGCTGTTGATGTAGTGCCGTGGCATCTGCATGCGAATGGCGAAGCCCGTGGGGTAGCCGGCCTCGGCCAGCAGCGCCTTGGCCTGTTTCGGGTCGTAAGGCGGGATCGGCTCGTCCTTGTAGCCGAAATCGAATGGGCCGACCTGGGTGCCGGTGGCGTCGGCATAGCCTTTCAGGATCTTGGTGATGATGGTCTTGCGGTCGATCGCCATGGACAGGGCGTGGCGGACGCGCACATCGTCGAGCGGCTTCTCGGCCGTCTTCAGGCCGAGATAGATGATCAGGCCGCCATGCGGCACCTTGACCACGTCCAGCTTGGGATCGGCGGCGACGTTCGGGGTGAGATCGACGGGCAGGCTTTCGACCAGTTGCACCTCGCCGGCGAGCAGCGCCGCGACGCGGGCGGTGGGCTCGGGCAAGGCGCGCCAAATCACCGTGTCGATGGACGGCTTGCCGCGCCAGTAGGCGGCATTGGCCTGCATGGTCACGTGATCGTCGGGGATGAACTCGGTGACGCGATAGGCGCCGGTGCCGATGGGCTTGCGGGCGAATTCTTCGTTGCCGACCGATTTTACGTAGCCGGGCGGAACGATATAGGTGGGGTAGCGGCTCATGCGGGTGGGCAGCAGCGGATCGGGCGCTTTGGTGCGTATGCGCACGGTGGTGCCGTCCACCACGTCCACGCCGGCCAGGGTGGTGATGTAGGAAATGGTGGGGGCGTGGGCGGCGGGATCGAGCACGCGCTCGATGGAGAATTTCACCGCCGTGGCGTCGAAATTTTCGCCGTTGGTGAAGGTCACGTCGGGGCGCAGTTTGAACTCCCAGGTCTGCGGGTCCAGGGCGGTCCAGGAGAGTGCAAGATCCGGGACCAGTTTCAGTTTCGCATCGCGGCCGACCAGCGTGTCGAAGACGTTGTCGACCAGCGTGGCCGGCTCGCGCAGGAAAGCGGGATCCATGCCGCTGGGCGAGGCGGCGCGGGCAATCACCAGTTCCGAGGCGACGGCCGGGAGCGCCATGCCGACGCCGAGGCTGCCTATGACCAGGGCAACCGCGCGGAGGTGTCGCATGGTCTCACTCCTTCGGGTGTTGGGGCGTCCTTCGGGCAGCCCCGCAGGATGCGCGCACATATTGCGATCCATCTTCGTGGATTGACCGAGCCAAAATATATTATGCATCCTGTGCAGGCACGCCAAAGATTGTCTATAGTTATCAGCGCGCTGTTCGCGACCGCCCCCTTCACGTTCAAGTCAAGGAAATCCGCCATTTCGATACGCATGTCCCCCGCGCCGAAAGGCGGCCTGGCCGGCTTCGTCGAGCGGTCCCTGCACCAGGCCTTGCTGGAAGGACATCTGCGCCCCGGCGAAAGGCTGGTGACTCGCGAATTGGCCGAACAGCTCGGCACCAGCCTGACGCCGGTGCGCGAGGCGCTGCTGAAGCTGGTCGCGGCGGGGGCGCTGGAAATCGGCCCCTCCCAGTCATTCCGTGTGCCGCTGGTGACGGTCGCGCGCTACCTGGAAATCTCCGACATACGGCGCGCCGTCGAGGGGCTGGCGGCGGAGCGGGCGACTGCACGGATCGAGCCGCAGCAGATCGAGGCGTTGCGGACCATCAAGGATCGCTTCCTCACCGCCAAGGGCCAGTTCGATGTGGCCCAGGCGCTCGCCCATAACTATGCGTTCCGGTTCGGCCTGTATGAGATCGCCGGCATGCCCGCGCTGCTGGACGTGATCGAGCGGCTATGGCTGCAGATCGGCCCCGCCTTGAACTATCTCTATCCCCAGCCCGTGGCGGTGAGCGAAAGGCAGCATAATTACGACCGGCTGCTGGCGGCGCTCGAACGGCGCGACGGCACCGGCGTTCGCGCGGCGATCGACCGCGCCATCGACGAGGGCAACGACATCGTGTTGACGAACCTGCAGAACAGACGCTTGGCCATGCAGACGCGGCAGACCTCGGCCATGGGCGTTCCCTGACCGCGCCTGCGGACGGAATTACTCGGTGGGGGCGAAGCCGTACTCGGGCGCGGGGATCCGCGCACCGATGGAATGGAACGCTGCCCCGTACGGGCCCAGAACCTGCTGACGGTTCAACCCGGCCGGCCGCAAATCGAGTGTGATTTCGGTGTCCGACAGGTTAAACAGGCACAGCATCCGCTCGTCGCCATGGCTGCGCAGGAAGCCGAAGCAGGGCTCGGGAAAATCCACCGTCGCCAGCCGGCCCATGATCAATTCGAGGTGCGCACGGCGGAATCGCAGAAAGCGCCGCCAATCCTGCAACAGCGAATTCTCGTCGGCTTCCTGGCCGGCAACCGAAAGCGGGCGATGTTCGGGGGGAACCGGCAGCCAGGGTATGCCGCCCTGGGTGAATCCGGCATGCGGTTGGGTACCGTCCCAGGGCATCGGCGTGCGGCTGCCGTCGCGGCCGCGAAATTCCGGCCAATAGGCGATGCCGAACGGATCCTGCATCTGCTCCAGCGACAAATCGGCCTCGGTCAGGCCCAGCTCCTCGCCCTGATACAGGCACACGCTGCCACACAGGCTCAGCAGCAGGCTCATCAGCAGCCGGGTGAAACGGGGGTCCGGCGGCGATCCGGGCTCGGTCTTTTTCGGGTTCCAGCGGCTGATCGCGCGCTCGGTATCGTGGTTGCTGAACGACCAGCAGAACCAGCCGCCCTCGCCGCAGGCGGCGACGTCGCTCACAAGCTGGTGCAGCGTGGACCAGTCGAAACCGCCGCGCAGTGGGCGCAGCGTGTAGGCCATGTGCAGGGCCTCATCGCCCGAGGTGTAGTCGCGCACACGCTCGAACGCGCCGGGCTGGCTCGAGACCTCGGCCAGGGTGGCGGTGCCGGGGAATTCATCCATCAAGCCGCGAATCCGCGCCAGCACGCCCATCATTTCGGGTTGCAGCAGATCGTGTATGTGTTGCTGCATGCCGAACAGCTTGGCGGGCACTGACTGATCGGGCGCTGGGGGCGCGGGCGGATTATCGCGCAGCCGCGAATCATGCATCATCCAGTCCACCGCATCCAGCCGGAACCCGTCCACCCCCCGTTCCAGCCAGAAGCGGCCAATATCCAGCAGCGCGTCCACCACCTCGGGGTTGTGGAAGTTCAGCGCCGGCTGGTCGCTCAGGAAATGGTGCAGATAATATTGCCGCCGCCGGGGCTCCCACGTCCAGGCGGAGCCGCCGAACACCGAGAGCCAGTTATTGGGCGGGGTGCCGTCCGGGCGCGGGTCGGCCCACACATACCAGTCTGACTTCGGGCCGGTACGGCTCGCGCGGCTCTGGGTGAACCAGGCATGGCGGTTGGAGGTATGGCTCCAGACCTGGTCGATCAACACCTTCAATCCACGGGCATGGGCGTCGGCCAGCAGCCGGTCGAAATCATCGAGCGTGCCGAACAGTGGATCGACCGCCATATGGTCGGACACGTCGTAGCCGAAATCGCGCTGGGGCGAGGTGAAGAAGGGGCACAGCCAGATGGCGTCCACCCCGAGCGCTGCCACATAGTCGAGCCGGGCGATGACGCCAGGCAGGTCGCCGACACCGTCGCCGTCGCTATCGAAAAAGCTGCGGGGGTAGATCTGGTAGATCACGGCCCCTCGCCACCAGGCTGGCGTGACGGAGGAGGTTATCGACATGGCGGTCTGTCGTGTCTCTTGATCAAACAACTTCCAAATCCTCGGCTGATCGTGATCCCCGACCGTTTTCCCCCCACCGAACGCCCTGCTGGACCATTTAGATGGGAACCCAGGATCGCTTAATCATCCGACATTTTGTTGTTTTTGAGACATCGCACGGTAGGATTGCGGCAATGAACGATTATCTGCAGCCGCCCCGGCCTACAAGGCGGCGAGGATGGCCTCGGCGCGGCTCACGTCGAAACCGCCGGGCGCCTCGATGGCGACATGCGTCACCTTTCCGTCATCCACGATCAGCGCGAAGCGCTGGCTGCGAATGCCCAGGCCACGACCGACCAGGTCCAACTCCAGGCCAAGCGCCTTGGTGAGCGCGGCGGAGCCGTCGGCCAGCATGATGATTTGCTCGCCCACGCCCTGGTCGGCACCCCAGGCATTCATCACGAAAACGTCGTTCACCGCCATGCAGACGATGCTGTCCACGCCTTTGGCCTTCAGGGCTGCGGCGTTCTGTACGTAGCCGGGCAGATGCTTGGCGCTGCAGGTGGGGGTGAAGGCGCCGGGAACGGCAAACAGGACCACTTTCTTGCCCTTGAAGATCTCGTCCGTGGAGATTTCCTTGGGGCCGTCGGCCGTTGGCGTCATCAGCTTCAGCGAGGGGATGGTGTCGCCAACTTTGATCGTCTGGGTCATCGGGGTCGGGTTCCTGTCGTTTCGGGCGGAGGATGCCGGCCCGGGCTATCCGCACTCCTAGCGCCCTACGCGGCAGGAGTCACGATGGCGGCTGGCGCACGGCCACATACGGAGCTTGCACTGGCGAAGAACATGTCCAATTTATCGGCCTATGGTACGTAAATCCCCCACAGCCCCCCAACCTCCTGGCGAGACGCCCCCTTCTAAGCCACCGCCATTGGCGGCGTCGCCGCGCATGCCGGTCAGCCTGACGGCGGAAATGTCGCTGGCCGGCCAGGTGCTGATCGCCATGCCGTCCCTGACGGATCCCCGTTTTTCACAGAGCGTCGTCTACATGTGTGCCCATACGCATGACGGCGCGATGGGCATCGTGATCAACCGCCCTTTGACCAATCCGAGCTTCGAAGAATTGCTGCGCCAGTTGAAGGTTGATCCGGTGCCGCCGGCGCGGGAGATCCGTCTGTGCAAGGGCGGACCGATCGACAATGCCCGTGGCTTCGTGCTGCACACCAGCGACTGGACCGATTCGGCCAGCCTGAAGGTGGATGATACGCTGGCACTGACCGCCAGCCTGGACATATTGAAGGCCATCGCCACCGGTGGCGGCCCGCGCCAGAGCCTGCTTGCACTGGGTTATTCGGGATGGGGACCAGGCCAGCTG
>DASXIW010000109.1:0-9197 GCA_036497785.1 Acetobacteraceae bacterium
ATCTTCCATTTCACGCCGACCTCGGCCTCGTGGATCAACGCCGTCGAGGGCTTCTTCGCCAAACTGACCAAGCGGCGATTGAAGCGTGGCGTATTCCATTCCCTCGTCGCCTTGTAGGCCGCCATCAACCGCTTTCTCGCCGAGGCAAACCAACACCCGCGACCCTTCCGCTGGACCAAGGACCCCGACAAAATCATCGCCGCCGTCAGACGTGGGCACCAAGCGTTAGATTCGATCCACTAGCTAGGTGGGGATCAGCAGATAGTTGCGGACTTGAATGTAGTCAAAAAACGCGCCGATCGGCCGGTAGCCGTGAAGTGCCGCCCACTTCCAAAACGCGGTTTCGTTCAATTGGTCAACCTCGACTGCCAGCGCCGGCCGATGGTCGTGGAGTAGCTGTGAGGCCCCCGCTAGGGCCAACATTTCCATTCCTTACACGTCGATCTTGATGAAAGCGACGCGACCCTCAAACTGCATTTCATCCAGCGGGAGGCACTCCACGTCGCCACCAGATCGGAAGCGTGTTGCACCAAGATTGTTGGGGACATCCATCTCGATACGCACCCTCCCACGCTCCGCGCCGACTGCGATGCCCAAATGCGCCGCGTCGATCTTCGCTCGGCCACCCGTGTTTGCACCGATGTTTTTGCGCAGGATTTCACAGGTTAGCGGATTAGCCTCAAGGGGATAGACACGCCCGGCCACAGTATGGCGCGCGTAGAACAGCGTGTGGTTTCCGACATTGGCCCCACAGTCCACCACGGTGCAGCCATGCGGAATCAGGTTTCTGTGCCCCAAAAGTTGCGAGAGTTCGTAGAAGCCTCCCGCTACATGGAAGCTCTGAATCACGTCTGTTGGGTTGACGACGTTGAATGTCGTGGCGACGCCCTCGAATGAAACCTCAGCGCGAGTCAATGTTGTGGCCTCCCTCGGTAAATCTGCTGATCTTGCCAGCGACGCTTCGGCGTGCGCCACGCTCGCGGGAACCGATCCATTGCTCCCGAGAGCATCCTGGGACGGCGCGATCTGGTCGGACTGACTTTCCATGCGAATTTGCTCTTCTATCGTAATATCTGACTTGTGAAAGCTGCTCGAACCGCCTTGATCGCGTTCGCTCATGCTCAGATACTTCTTGGCGCGGTCCAGAAACTTCGCGCCGCGTTCAACCGGATGGTAAATCCCGTTGTCCGGCGGCAGGCCGTCGAGCCATCGAGCTGATGTCGGTTTCGTGAATGTGAAAATGTCTTTGGTATGGAAATCGGGGGCATGTTCGTGGAATGTGGCTATTCGGTAGCCTCCATTAACGAGGGTCGTAGCCACGAACGCCTCATCGTTGGGCCAGTCTTCCATTGCCAGCTGGGCACGCGCAAAGCGATTGCTCAGCGAGCGTCGTTCCGCAAGAAGATACTCTGACGCGACGCGGGAGACGCGGCAGAGTTGAAGCATGCAATGGAATGACCGTTCAGCGAACGGCGCCATCGATTTATACCAGACCCAGCTAGGCGATGCCTCCACGGACCAAGCCGTAACGAAATCTGCGTTCCTCGATGCATCCCGACCATTAAAAAACGCCTCAGGATCATTCGAGTGGATGCGGACATCCGGCTCAATGAGCCAAAAGTTCAAAGCATGCGGAACCGCCAGCATCGCGGCATACAGACCGTAATCGCCGCAGCGCCACCCATAATCGGGATGGGCGAGAACACCGAGCGCGACAGGATCTACGGCGATCTTACGGATGTCGCCGGGGATCGCAACGATCCCGTTGCGCTCGTCAACCACAGCAACAACGGACCTGGAGGTTTGCCTTTGAAGGCGGCGGACCATCTGATCGACGAACTGATCGTAGTAGTGCGTGCGCAGTACGATAATGTCTGACAAAAAACCCTCAAGGCATTGATCTGACAGCCGCAACCGTCGATTGCATTCCAGTCTATAGGTTATCGCCAATCGCGCCAGCTTGGCAGTCCTTGCGCCGATCAAGATGACGAGACGTGCTCAGCCGCCCCCCGTCAGATACGCCACCACTCGATCCGCCAGCACGCCCGCCGGGTCCGTTGCCGTTTCCAGGCGCAAATCGGCGGCGAGCGGTGCCTCGTAAGGCGCGTCCACGCCGGTGAAATTGCGGATCTTGCCCGCGTCGGCGCGGCGGTACAGACCCTTCGGATCGCGCTTGCGGCATTCGGCGACAGGGGTATCGACGAAGACTTCGATGAATTCCCCGGGATCGAACAAGGCGCGCGCGGCCTCGCGGTCGTCGCGATAGGGGGAGATGAAGCTGGCCAGGACGATCAGGCCGGCATCCACCAGCAGGCGGGCGGCCTCGGCGGCGCGGCGGATGTTCTCGATGCGGTCGGTCTCGGAAAAGCCGAGGTCGCGGCACAGGCCGTGGCGCAGATTGTCGCCGTCCAGCATGGCGGTGTGGCGGCCCATGGCGTGCAGCTTCTGTTCGACCAGATTGGCGATGGTGGATTTGCCGGCGCCGGACAGGCCGGTGAACCACAGCACGGCGGGGCGTTGGCCCATGGCCCGGGCGCGGGCCTGCTTGTCCACCACCATGCGCTGCCACACCACGTTGCCGCCGCTGGCGGCCACGCTCGTGACCATGCCCACGGCCACGGTGGCGTTGGTCAGCCGGTCGATCATGATGAAGCCGCCGAGGTCGCGGCAGGACGCGAAGGGAGTGACGGGCAGCGGGGCGCCGAGGACGACGGTGACGCGGGCAATGTCGTTCGCGCCCAGCGTGTCGGCGGCGGCAGGTTGGAGGCTGTCCATGTCGATGCGGTGGTCGATCCGGGTGATGCTGCCGGGGACCGTGGCGGTGCCGAGCTTGACCAGGTGGAAACGGCCGGGGAATAGCGGGGCATCGGCCAGCCAGATCAGGTCGGCCTCGAAGCGGTCGCTGACCGGCACCGGGGCGCCGGATGCGATCACGTCGCCGCGGGAGATGTCGTTCTGCTCGGCCAGGGCCAGCATCACGGCGTCGCCGGCGCGTGCTTCGGGCAAGTTGCCGTCCATGGTGACGATGCCGGCGATCGCAGCGGGGCGGCCGGCGGGAGTGGCGCCGGCATAGATGGTCACGGCCTCGCCTTTGCGGATGATGCCGCTGGCGATGGTGCCGGCATAAAGCCGGGTTTCGGCGGCGGGCCGGGTGACGGATTGCACCTGCATGCGGAAATCGGCGTCGGCCGGAGGTTCGATGCGGATTGTTTCGAGATGGGTGAGCAAGGAGGGGCCGCGATACCAGGGCATGCGCGGACTGGGGGCGAGGATGTTGTCGCCGTCACGGGCGCAAAGCGGGATGGCGATGGTGTCGGCGACGCCGAGCGGGGCGGCGAGGTCGCGGAATTGGGGTGCGATGGTGGCGAAGCGGGCTTCGTCGAACGCCACCAGATCCATCTTGTTGACCACCAGCACGGCATGGCGAATGCCCATCAGGGCGGCGACGAAGAGGTGGCGGCGGGTCTGGCGGAGCAGCCCGTGGCGGGCATCGACCAGCAGCACGGCCAGATCGGCGTTGGCCGCGCCGGTGGCCATGTTGCGGGTGTATTGCTCGTGGCCCGGCGTGTCGGCGACGAGGAAGCGGCGGGCGGATGTGGCAAAATGGCGGTAGGCGACGTCGATGGTGATGCCCTGGCTGCGCTCGGCCTCCAGCCCGTCCACCAGCAGGGAGAAATCGAGGCCGGATTCGCCGCGACGGCGGGAATCCTCTGCGAGCAGGGCGAGTTGGTCGTCCGGAATCATGCCTGCATCGTGCAGCAGGCGGCCGATCAGGGTGGATTTGCCGTCATCCACGCTGCCGCAGGTGAGGAAGCGGAGCAGGCCGGCATCTCCGGGGCCGATGTCCATCAGAAATAGCCCTCGCGCTTCTTGCGTTCCATGGAATCGGTCTCGTCGCGGTCGATCAGCCTTCCGCCGCGTTCGGAGACGCGCAGGCCTCCCATCTCGGCGATGATGTCGGGCAAAGTCGCGGCGGTGGAATCGATCGCGCCGGTGAGCGGCCAGCAGCCAAGGGAGCGGAAGCGGACCATGCGGGGGGTGGGCTGCTCGCCCGGGGCGAAGCGCATGCGGTCGTCATCCACCACGATGAGGGTGCCATCGCGCTCCACGGTCGGGCGGGGGGCAGCGAAATAGAGCGGCACCACGTCCAGCCCTTCCTGCGCGATGTAGCGCCACACATCCAGTTCGGTCCAGTTGGAGAGCGGGAAGACACGGACGGATTCGCCGGGATTGGTGCGGCAATTGTACAGGCGCCAGAATTCCGGGCGCTGGCTTTTCGGGTCCCATTCATGGCTCGCGGTGCGCGGCGAGACGATGCGTTCCTTGGCGCGGGATTTCTCCTCGTCGCGCCTGGCGCCGCCGAAGGCCGCGTCGAAGCCATGCAGATCGAGCGCCTGGCGGAGGGCGGCGGTCTTCATGGCATGGGTGTAGTAGGCGCTGCCATGGTCGAACGGGTTCACGCCCTCGGCGCGCGCGGTCTCGTTGCCGTGCACGATCAGGTTCATGCCCAGCCGGGCGGCGGTCGCGTCGCGGAAGGAGATCATGTCGCGGAACTTCCAGCCGGTATCGATATGCAGCAGCGGAAAGGGCGGCCGGGCCGGATAGAACGCCTTCATCGCCAGATGCAGCATCACCGACGAATCCTTGCCGATTGAATACAGCATCACCGGCGCGCGGCATTCCGCCACCACCTCGCGCAGGATGTGGATGCTTTCGGCTTCGAGTTGGCGCAGATCCTGCGCGTGCTGGACTGGGAGCATGCTATTTGCCGGCATTGATGCGGCGGATGGTGTTGGTGGTGCTGAAACCCTCCTCGAGCGGGATCAGCTCCACGCGGCCGCCATTGGTGAGCACGATCCCCGCGCCCACCACCTGGTCGAGCGTGTAGTCCGCACCCTTGAACAGCAGATCCGGCTTTATCGCGGCGATCAGGCGTTCGGGCGTGTCTTCCTCGAACAACACCACCAGATCGGCGGACGCCATCGAGGCCATCACCGTGGCGCGCGCCGTCTCGCTTTGCACCGGGCGTTCGGCGCCCTTCAGGCGGCGGACGGAATCGTCGCTGTTCAGCGCCACCACCAGCCGGTCGCAGGCGGCGCGCGCGCGGGCCAGCAGGCGGACATGGCCGGGATGGATCAGGTCGAAGCAGCCATTGGTGAAGCCGACGCGCAGGCCGGTAGTGCGCCACTGGGCGATGCGGGCGAGTGCGGTGTCCAGATCGGCCACCTTGGCGTCGATCGCCAGCAACTCGTGGCGGTGCATCGCCTCGTACAGCTCGGTATGGGCAACGGTGGCGGTGCCGGGCTTGCCCACGGCGATGCCGGCGGCAAGGTTGGCCAGCATGGCGGCGTCGGCCATCGGGGCGCCGGCGCCGAGGGCGACGGCGAAGCCGGTCACCAGCGTGTCGCCGGCGCCGGAGACGTCGGCCACTTCCTGGGCGCGGGTGGGAATATGCAACGGGGCGCGGTCGCGGCGGACCAGAGTCAGCCCCTTCTCGGACCGCTTGACCAGCACCGCATCCGCCCGGGACTGCTCCAGCGCCGCCATGCCAGCGGCAGCGGCGCCGGCATCGTCGGCGCAGGGAATGCCGGTGGCGCGGGTTACCTCCAGCGCGTTCGGCGTCAGCACGCCAACGCCGGCATAGGCAGCAAAATCGTGACGTTTGGGATCGATCACCACCAGCACGCCGGCGGCACGGGCCATGGCGATCGCCTCGCGCAGCACCGCATCGGTCAGCACGCCCTTGGCGTAGTCGGACAGCACCACGATGCTGGCTTGCGCGAGCGCGGCCTGGAAGGCGACGAGGATCTCGGCCTCGGCGGCGGCATCGATCGGGGTGTCAACCTCCTCATCCAGCCGCAGCAACTGGTGGGCGCCGGACATGAAGCGTGTCTTTACCGTGCTGAGACGGCCGGGCACGCGGATCGACCGATCGACGAGCCTGGGCGTTTCGCGCAGCGCCGCGGCGATTTCGGTCCCGCCGGCATCGTCGCCCAGCACGCCGATCAGGATGGTGCGCGCGCCCAGCGCCGACACGTTGGCGGCCACATTGCCGGCGCCGCCCAGCACGCGGCGGCGCTGCCGCGCCCGCAGCACGGGAATCGGCGCTTCCGGCGAGATGCGCCGCACATCGCCCAGCACGTAGCGATCCAGCATCACGTCGCCCAGCACCAGCACGGTGACACCGGCGAACAGGGACAGATGATGGGCCAGGTCGTGTTCCGGCACGCCGTCCGTGGATACGGGCGGGAGGTTGCTGGGCGTCAGGGTCAAAATCGTCTCGTCCGCTCGTCAACAGGGAGCGCCGTTATAGGATGGCGGCTGGCTGCTTGATAGCGTGCGTGGGCCGCCCTGCCCCGCCCGGCTGCCGTAGGCGGGCCGCATAGACCATGAACAGGATGAAGACGAACGGCGTGGCGAAGCCCACCGGCACCGCGCGCGGCGGGTTGAACAGCGGCGCCAGCCAGACCGCCAGGGCGACGGTGACGGCACCGGGCGGCGCGATCGCCCAATCCATGCGCAGCAGGAACAGCGTGGCCGCGACCGCCGGCAGCAGCGTGTCGTAGGGCGAGACATGCGGCCCGGCGAGCATGGTGGCGGTCAGCAGGACGGCCAGCCGCATGTCCGGCGAGAGCGGGACGCTGAATGCCCCGTAGACGAAGCCGGCCGCAAGCAGGACGGCGCCGAGCTGAACGACGGCGGCCAGCTTCACGGAAGCCCCGAGCAGCAGGGCGCAGGTGGTGACGCTCTGGCCCCATAGCAGGCTCCATGCCATCCACTGGCGCGGAAATCCGGCGGCGGGTTCGCCGCGGTTTCGATCCAGATGCACCACACGTCCAGGCCGAATACCGCGGCGCTGGCGCCGGCCAGCAGCAGCGAGGTCGCCACCGCCGCGCCCAGCGCGCGCCAATGCCGTGCCGCGATAAGGGCAACCGGCGCCAGCAGCCAGAACTGGGGCTTGATCGTCAGCAGCCCCAGCAGCGCCCCCGCCAGAATCGGGCGACCGGGCAAAAGACGAAACCCGCCGATCAGCAATGCCGCCGTCAGCAACGCATTCTGGCCCTGGGTTGCCGTGACCGCGGCGGCCGGACAGAGGATCATGGCGCCGATCTGGAAGGCGCGGTCCCGCGCGCCACGGGCGCCTGCCGCCAGTGCCGCGACGGCGGCGGCCAGGGTGACCAGCACGAAGCTGGCATAGGATCAGCCGAAGGGCAGCAGGCCGAACGGGAGCAGCAGCAGCAGATAACTCGGCGGATACAGCCAGGGATGGAACGGCAGCGGACTGGACAGCCGGTCCGCGAACACCGCGTTCAGCCGCGCGGTCAGCCGACCGGCATCGAAGATCAGCCCGAGATCGCCGTCGAACCAGGCCCGCGCCGCGGCGTGAAAAACCATCCAGGCCGTGCCGCGCGCGTTGTAGTTGAAGCCGATGGCGCCGGGGTGATGAAAGGTCGAGGCAAAGACCAACCAGGCGTAGATGCCGCCCGCCAGCATCGCCCCGACGACAAACCGCGCGTCACGCCCCACGACCAGCCCCCGATATGCCGGCCACGATCCTAGACGCGAACGTAACGGTTCGACAATCGCCGCCGGGACGCGGGTTCGCCAGGACGCGGGTTTATTGACGCTTCCTTGACCAATCGTACCGTTTCATTCATTTCGATTTCGCGCTAATATCGCGGCGCCGCGGGCGCGGACGCGAAACGCCCCGCCTTTGTCGGAGGATGAATTGGCTGCATATCTCGTGACTGGCGCCGCCGGCTTCATCGGATCCCATCGGGTCGACGCCCTGCTCGCGGCCGGGCGCGAGGTTCGGGGACTGGACGATTTCTCCACCGGCCGCATGGAGAACGTCGATCCGTGCTGCCAGATCACCCGCGCCGACGTGACCGACCAGATTGCAGTGAACCGCGCCATGCGTGGCGTGGCGGGCTGCTTCCATCTGGCCGCGATCGCCTCCGTGGCGCGCACCAGCGAGGATTGGCTGGGCTCTCATCGCAAACCGGCACCGTCACCGTGCTGGATGCCGCGCGCCGTCACGGCCGGGTTCCCGTGGTCTATGCCTCCTCCGCCGCCGTGTACGGCGATGTCTGAGGTCAGGTGGCGCATGAAGCCGTTCGGCCGATGCCACAAACCGCCTATGGCGCGGACAAGCTGGGATCGGAGCTGCATGCGCGCGCCGCGAGGAAGGTGCATGACCTGCCCACCATCGGCATGCGGTTTTTCAACGTGTACGGGCCGCGGCAGAACCCCGCTTCGCCCTATACCGGCGTGATTTCCATCTTCAGCCACCGTATTGCCGCCGGCGCGCCCATCCAGGTGCACGGGGATGGGCGGCAGGTCCGCGATTTCATCAATGTGGTGGATGTGGTGCGCCACCTGATCGCCGGCATGGACCACCTCGCCCATTCACCGCGCGCGGAAGTGGTGAATGTCTGCACCGGCCGCAGCACGTCCCTGCTCGACCTGCTGCAACACCTGCACGACACGACGCGGTCCGTGCTGCATGGGCCGGAACGGGCGGGCGATGTCCGCCGCTCCGTGGGCGACCCGAGTGCCGCGACGGCGCTGCTCGGCGTGGAAGCCTCGGTGCCGCTTGATGTGGGGCTGGCGGCGTTGCCGGTGCTTGTAACCGCCGCCGCTTGAGGGACGATCGCTGACGCCGGGCGATGGCCGGGGCTTTGCCCTGGCCATCGACCGCGGGGTCAGACCTTCTCGACCTGGCCGTATTCCAGTTCGACTGGCGTGGAGCGGCCGAAGATGGACACGCTGACTTTCACGCGGCCTTTTTCCTCGTCCACTTCCTCGACCACACCGTTGAAGCTGGTGAACGGGCCATCGGCGACGCGGACCTGTTCGCCGACTTCGAACAGCACGGCCGGGCGGGGGCGTTCGACGCCTTCCTGGGCCTGCTTCATGATCCGGTCGGCCTCGGCATCGCTGATCGGGGTGGGGCGGATCTTGGTGCCCAGGAACCCCGTCACTTTCGGGGTGTCCTTCACCAGATGCCAGGCGTCGTCGGTCAGTTCCATCTTCACCAGCACGTAGCCGGGGAAGAATTTGCGTTCGGCGTTGACCTTCTGGCCACGGCGAAGCTCGACCACCTCCTCGGAGGGGACCAGCACCTCGTCGAACTGGTCAGCCAGGCCCTTCTGGGCAGCCTGCTCCTTGATCTGCTGGGCGATCTTCTTCTCGAA
>DASXIW010000110.1:0-5873 GCA_036497785.1 Acetobacteraceae bacterium
CCGGCCAGACGCCCTTCTCGCAGGCCAGCGCCGCCGCGCATGGCGCCATGCACGACGCGTTGGCGCCGCATCTCCATGCCATGCCGCCGCGCCCTGCCCTGCCCGCGCCGGTCCAGGTCGGCGGCCATCGCGACCTGCCCGCCCGCCGCGCCGGCTACACCCAGAAGGCGGCCGTGGGCGGCCACAAGATGTTCCTCAGCACCGGCGAATATGCCGACGGCAAGCTGGGCGAGATCGTCATCGGCCTGCACAAGGAAGGCCCGGCCTTCCGTGGCCTGATGGACAGCTTCGCTGTCGCCGTCAGCCTTGGCCTCCAACACGGCGTACCGCTCGATGCCTTCGTGGAAGCTTTCACCTTCACCCGGTTCGGGCCGTCCGGCAGCGTCGAGGGCGATCCCGCCGTCGCGCGTGCCACCTCCCTGCTTGACTACGTCTTCCGTCATCTCGCGGTGAATTATCTCGGCCGCACCGACCTGCCGGAAGCCGAGGAGGAGGATGCCGGCACAATCGGGGGGGGAAGCGGCGATCGGGCCCCCTTGTTGCCGCTGGACCTGCCGCGTGAAGATGGCCCCCGGCCGCGCCGCCGGGCCTTCCGGCTGATCGCGAAATAGAAGGACGACGACGTGACTGGAAAGATTGACGCGAAGCTGGCCGAACTCGGCATCACCCTGCCCACGCCCACCGCCCCGATCGCGAATTACGTGCCCTATGTCGTCGCCGGCGACCTCGTCGTGATCTCCGGCCAGATCCCGATGCTGGACGGCAAGCTGGCTTGCGCAGGCAAGGTCGGCGCCGGCGTCAGTGTCGAGCAGGGCCAGGCGGCGGCGCGGCAATGCTTCATCAACGTGCTCGTCCATCTGAGGGCAGCCTGTTCGGGCGATCTCGACCGGGTGCGGCAAGTGGTTCGCCTCGGCGGCTTCATCGCCTGCGCCCCCGAGTTCACCCAGCATGCCGCGGTGATGAACGGCGCCAGCGACCTGGCCGTGGCCGTCTTCGGCGACGCCGGGCGGCATGCGCGCAGCACCATCGGCGTGCCTTCCCTGCCGGTCGATGCGTCGGTCGAGGTGGAAGGCATGTTCCGCATTGCGTGAACGTCATACCGCATTGCGGTATGCCTTGCGCACCCTACGTCATCAGCCATGCCCGACGGATCCGGCCAACTGACGCTGACACTGCATCCCACGATCGCCGACATTGCGGCGAACGACTGGGATGCGTGCGCCGGGACCGACAATCCGTTCGTCAGCCATGCCTTCCTCAGCGCGGTCGAGGATAGCGGCTCGGCGAGTGCGCGCACCGGCTGGCTGCCGCAGCACGCCGTGCTGCGTGACGGCGCCGGCCGGGTTGTGGCGGCGGCGCCGATGTACGCGAAATCGCACAGCTACGGCGAATATGTCTTCGACCATGGCTGGGCGCATGCCTTTGAGCGGGCCGGTGGGAAGTATTATCCGAAACTGCAGGTCGCCGTGCCGTTCAGCCCGGTGCCCGGCCCCCGCCTGCTGGTGCGGCCGGATGCCGATGTTGGGCCCACGGAACTCGCCGGTGCCCTGGCGCAGGCCGGCCGGCAGCTGAACCTGTCCTCCGTGCATGTCACCTTCTGCACGCAGCAGGACTGGAACATGCTCGGCGAAGCCGGCTGGCTGCAGCGTCTCGGCACGCAGTTCCATTGGGAGAACGCCGGGTACGGCTCGTTCGACGATTTCCTCGGCGCCTTGTCCTCGCGCAAGCGCAAGACCTTGCGGCGTGAGCGGCGGGATGCCAACGCGGCCGGGCTGGAATTCGTCACCCTGCGCGGCGGCGATATCAGCCGCAAACATTGGGCCGCGTTCTTCGAATTCTACGAATCGACCGTCGACCGGAAATGGGGCAGCGCCTATTTGACGCGCGACTTCTTCTCCATGCTGTCAGAGCGGCTCGGTGACGCCGTGGTACTGATGATGGCGATGCGACGTGGCACACCGGTGGCGGGCGCGCTGAACCTGCTGGGCGCGGACGCGCTGTACGGCCGAAACTGGGGTTGCCGCGGCGACTGGCCGTTCCTGCATTTCGAGCTGTGCTATTA
Organism: Acetobacteraceae bacterium; assembly: GCA_036497785.1. Classification (GTDB taxonomy): domain Bacteria; phylum Pseudomonadota; class Alphaproteobacteria; order Acetobacterales; family Acetobacteraceae; genus DASXIW01. The sequence goes on from DASXIW010000110.1 coordinate 2,063, forward strand.
CCGCGCCATCGATTTCGCCATCGCCAACAGGCTGAAGCGCGTCGAGGCCGGCGCGCAAGGCGAGCACAAGATCCAGCGCGGGTATCTACCGAAGCCCACCTATTCCGCGCATTACATCGCCCATTCCGGCCTGCGCCGCGCGATCGCCGAGTTCCTGGAAGCCGAAAAGCTGGAGAAGCTGGAACAGATGGCGACACTGAGCGAATACTCACCCTTCCGGCGCGAGGACGAGGCGGAGTAGCGGTGCTGGTTGGCCGGCGTGGTCGGCCTTGAAGAAAGCAAGGCTGGGCGCTGCCCAGACCCGCAAAGGGGCAGAAGCCCCTATGATTCCAAGACATAAGTGGTGCTTAGCGACGGGTAGCAGCCACAACCTACGCCCCCCTCCCAAAGCACCCCTTAAATTTCTAAGGTCCAGGTGCTTGGCCCCTGGCGGGTCTGAGCAGCGCCCAGCCTTCCTTTTTTTCCTATGCCGCAACCGCCCTCAGCCCGCCCCATGGAGCGCCGCGAGCACACCGGCGCCGTAGCGGGCGAGTTTGGAGGCGCCGACGCCTTTGATCTGGGCGAGTTCGTCCAGGCTGCGCGGATGGACAGCGGCGATTTCGCGCAGCGTGCTGTCGTGGAAGATGACGTAGGGCGGCACGGATTGGGCTTTCGCTTCGGACGAGCGCCAGAGGCGCATGGCGTCGAACAGCGTGTTGCCTTCAGCCGACAGACCTTCAGTGGCGGCTGGGCGGGTGCGGCTGTTGCGATCCGGACTGCCGCGCCGGCGGTCGCGGTCCCCGGAGGAGCCGGCCGCGATGTCGGCGCGGAGCATCACTTTCTCCTCGCCGCGCAGGATCGGGCGGGCCTTGTCCATCACCAGGGCAATAGTGGCGAACTCGCCGGTCTCGACGGTCAGTGCGCCCTTGGCGATGAGCTGGCGGATGACGCCGCGCCAGTACAGCGCCGGCCGGTCGGCGCCGACGCCGTAGGTGGGCAGCGCGTCGTGGCCGAACTGGACGATTTTCGGGTTCGATTCACCGCGCAACACGGCGATGACGTGCTGGCCGCCGAAGCGCTGGCCGGTGCGATAGACCGCGGAGAGTACTTTCTGCGCGTCCGTGGTGCCGTCGAACAGGGCGACCGGGGAGAGGCAATTGTCGCAATGGCCGCAAGGGCCGGGCAGCTCCTCGCCAAAGCAGTGCAGCAGGGCGCGGGTGCGGCATTCCACCGTTTCGGTCAGCGAGATCATCGCCTCCAGCCGGGCGCGCATGCTGCGCTTCTGTTCCTCGGCGGCGGCGGAATTCTGCAGGAAATAGCGGGCGCGGGCGATGTCCTCGCCGCCATAGAGCAGCAGCGTGTCGGAGGCATCGCCGTCGCGGCCGGCGCGGCCAATCTGCTGGTAATAGGCTTCCGGACTATCGGCCATGTCGAGATGCACGACGAAGCGCACATCGGGCCGGTCGATACCCATGCCGAAGGCAATGGTCGCCACCACCACCACCGCCTCGCCGGAGCGGAAACGCGCCGCGGCTTCGCGCTTCTGGTCGGCGGGCAGGCCAGCATGGAAGGCGACGGAGGCGATGCCCTTGCCGGCGAGCCAAGCCGCGATACGCTCGGTCTTGGCGCGGCTGCCGCAATAGACGATGCCGGCCTCGCCCGCGTGCCGGCGCAGCAGATCGAGCAGCTGGGCGGTCTCGCTGACTTTCGCCTCGGCGGCGATGTGCAGGTTCGGGCGGTGGAAGCTGGCGGTGAAGACGCGGGCGTCGCTCATGCCCAGTGAGGCCAGTATGTCCACGCGGGTGCGCGGATCGGCCGTCGCGGTCAGGGCGACCCGCGGCACGCCGGGGAAACGCTGGGGCAGGCAGGCGAGTTCGCGGTATTCCGGGCGGAACTCATGGCCCCATTGGCTGACGCAATGCGCCTCGTCGATGGCCAGCAGGGCGATGTCGCGGCGCTGGAGACGGTCCATGGTGCCGGGGCTAAGCAGCCGTTCGGGCGAGACATACAGCAGGTCAAGCCGTCCCGCATCGAGCTCGCGCCCGACGCGGCGCTGCTCCTCGGGGTCGAGATCCGAATGCAGGGCGCCGGCGGCGATGCCAAGCTGGCGCAGAGCTGCCACCTGGTCGTCCATCAGGGCGATGAGTGGGGAGATGACGATGGCGGTGCCGGGGCGACAAAGCGCGGGCACCTGGTAGCAGATGCTCTTGCCGCCGCCGGTTGGCATCAGCACCAGCGCGTCGCCACCGGCCAGGAGATGGTCGACGGCCTGCGCCTGGAGGCCACGGAAGGCGGGGTAACCGAAGACACGCTTCAGCACCGCGTCCGGGGCATGGTCCGGCAGCTCCAGCGTTTCGGCGAGTGCCGTCATCTACAGGGTCAAACCCGCCAATCACTGATATCCGACATCGATCTCGACGCGGCGGCTTTCCTGCGAGGTACCGGTGAAGTCGGTGGTGCCACGGGCGCTGCGCTGAATGCGCGCGGGCGCGACGCCGTTAGCGACCAGCTCATCGGAGACGACCTGGGCGCGGGCGCGGGAAATGTCGATATTGGCTTGCGAACTGCCATCCGGATCGGCGTAGCCGACGACGATGACGGGCTGGGTGGGATGGCGCATGGCGAAGGCGGCGGCCCCGTCCACCACGGATTTGGCGGAAGTGTCGAGCTGGGCGGACCATTGCTGGTAGAACACCACGTAGCGGCTGGTGGACCCCTCGCCCGCCGCGCAACCGCCGAGAGCGAGCATCAAACCGACCGCGAAGAAACGACGCATCACCGAGTCTCCCGAACTTCAGTGCCGTACTTTAGAGCATCGTGTTCGGGGATAGAAGCGCCGGCCGGGATCTAGATATTTGTTTTAGCGGGCGAATTCGACAAGCGGTTAAAAGCTAGGCTGCCGCCGCGACCGCACGGCCGCCCGACAGGCGCCAGATCCGGTCCAGCCGTTCGGCGCCGGTCAGCCGATGTGCGATCAGGATGATGGTGCGGTCATCGGCAGTGGTGTTCAGTGTCTCGAAGAAGTCGCGCTCCGTCTCGGCGTCGAGTCCGGCACAAGGTTCGTCCAGGATCAGCACAAGCGCACGCGATAGCAAGGTGCGGGCGAGTGCCAGCCTCCGGCCCTGGCCACCGGAGAAGCGGGTGCCGCTTTCGCCTACCCAACTGTCGAGCCCCTCGGGCAGGGAACGCACCAGATCGCCAATGCGCGCGGCGTCCAGGGCCGCCCATAGCTCGCGCTCCTCGGCATCGGGCCGGGCCAGCAGCAGGTTGGCGCGAATGCTGTCGTCGAACAGATGCGTGGCCTGGCTCAGCCAGCCGATGCGGCTGCGCACGTCCTGGGCGGACAAAGTGGCAAGATCGACACCGCCCAGTGTCACCCTTCCCTGCTGCGGCGCCACCACTTTCAGCGCCAGCGCCGCCAGGGTTGATTTACCGGTACCGGACGGGCCGAGCAGGGCCACGCGGCTATTATGCGGGATATCGAGGGTGAGGCCGTCGAACACCTCCGGCCGGTCGGGCTGCCAGCGGAAATGCACGCCATCGAAGCGCAGCGCACTGCCGGCCGGCAGCTTGGCTGGGCTCGGTGGATCAGGCAGCGGAATGGGTCCCTCGGCCGCGTCCAGCACCCGGGCGGCGGCGGCGGCGGCGTGGCCGGCCAGCGCGCCGGCGCGCGGCAGGCCGGATACCGCCTCGAAGGCCGCAACGGTCAGGAAGGCCAGCGCGGCCGCGGCGGCGGGATGGGCGCCAGCCTTCAGCAGCACGATGAGAGTGGCGGCCTGGGCGCAGAGGAACGCGCCGGCCCCGGCAAGCGCGGCACGCGAGGCGGCAGCGT